>NZ_JBQQCB010000059.1:0-64809 GCF_052246675.1 Nonomuraea sp. KM90
GCTGTCCAGCGCCCGTTCAGGGGCGCAACCCTGTCATCCGCCGCCGCCCCCGCCGCCCCCGCAGTCGCCCCCGCCCCCGTCGCCGCCCGACGAGCCGCCGTCCCAGCCGCCCCCGGCGGACGGGCCCGAACTCCCGCCGTACGGGATTCCGGGATTGCCGGATCCCCTCCGCATGGTGCGCCCGCCGGTCAGCAGGGACCGCAACACCGCGATGATGATGATCGCCACCGCGATCACGAAACCGGCCGCCATGATGGTTGACATCGTCACAAGACCACCCCCGCAAGTCCCGGAGAACACCTTTTCCTAGCCCTTGCCCTGTTCACGGTAGACGCGGCTCCCGCGTCCAGAAGGGTTCTGCTCCTTTTGCCAGCGCACTCTGGTTCTGTCGGAGCCGATCTCTACGGTGTGCGGCATGACGACACAACCCCCCACGCGCGGGGCCTGGCCGGGCGTGCGCGCGGCCGTCGCCGCCGGAGACCCGGCCCTGGTCGCGGACGCGGTGCTGGCCCTCGACGAGGCCGGGCGCCGCGAGGTGGCCCGCGAGCTGCCCGGCCACATCGGCGTCGCCAGGAAGGAGAGCACCGAACGCGCCCGGCGCAAGGGCCACTGGACCGACGGAGAAGACTGGATCGAGCCCGTGCGGGTCGCCGGCGCGGGCGTGCTCGGCGGGGCGGCGGCCGTCGCGACCTGGCTCTACCGGCGCGACTTCACCCGCTGGCGGCGGCCGCTCGACTCCGGGCCGCTGCTGCGGGTGATCGCCGCACGGCCGCCGGAGTGGCAGGCCGACCTCGCCGTGCGGCTGGCGTTGCGGCTGCGCGGCAGCCGTGCCCAGGCCAGGGACGACAGCGTGCCGCTGGCCCTGGAGCTGTTGCGCCGCTCCGGCGCGGTTCCGCCCGACCACGACCCGCTCACCACCGCCTGGGTGTCGCAGCCGCCGGACCTGGAGCATGACCCGCTGGCCGAGCACCTGGTGCCCCGGCTGTTCGAGGCCGAGGGAGTGGGCCGGGAGCTGCGGGACGACAACGTCGACCCGCCTTCCTGGGACTCCGGCCGCCGCACCTGGCTGGGGGCGCTGCGCGACGCGGTCGCGGCCGGCCGGTTGGCCCCCGAGCCGCTGGTCGAGGGCTGCGTAAGCCGGTTCCTGCGCGGCGGCAGCGCCACCGACCTGCGCTTCTTCGCCCGCCTGCACGAGATGCTCGACCCGGCGCCGAGCCCGGAGCGCACCCGCGACTACCTGCGCCTGCTGCCCGCCGCGCCGGGCCCGGTGGCCGAGCTGGCGCTGCGGCAGCTGCGCGGCGCGGGCGGGTTGAGCGGCGGAGGCGGGCTGAGCGGTGGGGAGGTCAACGAGGCGGTGTCGGCGCTGCTGTTCCGACCCGAGGGCAAGCTCGTGCGCGCCGGGCTCACCCTGCTCGACCAGGCCGCCCGCGACGCGGCCGACGACCTCGACGACCTGGCCCCGGCTCTCGCCTCGGCGTTCCTGTGCGAGTCCTACGAGGTGCGCGAGCGCACGGTGCGCCTGGCCGTCAAGCACGCCGCCCGCTTCACGCCCGCCGGGGCCGAGGCCGTGCGTACGGCGGCGGGTGTCCTGCCCGCCGAGCTGGCGGCGCGGCTGTCGGAGGCGTACGGCGCGGTGGCGGCGGAGCCGGAACCGGTCGACGACTTCGAGCCGGGGACGCTGCCGCCGTTCGAGCCGCCGGCCCGCGAGCCGTTCCCGCCGCCGCTCGACGACCTGACCGCCGCCTACCATTGGGTTCACGACGGCATCACCTTCGAGCGGTGGCTGGCCGGCTTCGTCCGCGACCCGGCCGAGCGGCCCCGCCCCGGCCAGGGCCGGATCTACGGCCGCCGCCAGTGGAACCGCCTGGAGGAGTGGACTGAGGCGCTGCTGCGCGAGGCCGCGAACCCCGGCGAGGAGCCGCCCGTCCCCGAGCCCGAGCGCGCCCCCTTGTACGCCAGGCATGTCATCGGCGTGCGCACCCCTGAGGGCGACTTCGAGACGGACTTCGGCCGGTTGCCCGCCGAGCTGCGGGAGAGCATCGCCGCGGACCTCACGCGACGCGGCGTTCCACTGGGCAACCTGGCGGATTCGGCGCAGGGCCCGCCGCTCGAAGCGGAGATCCTGGGCGTGTCGATCATGTCGTCGGGCAACTGGGCAGAGCCGAGCGAGCAGGAAGAGGCCGGGCCGCGGGACCGGCTGCCGGATCCGAGGCACGTCTCGACGCCGCACTACGCCATGCTGATGCGCTGCGCCGAGGTGTATGCCGCGCTGAAGGCCCGGACGCTGCCGCCGTACCTGCTGGCCACCCCGACGCTCACCTCCGGCCACCTCGATCCCGCCGAGCTGGTGGCCCGCCTGGAGGGATACGAGGCGGCCGGCGTCGAGGCCCTCCCCGCCGACCTGGGGCAGGCGCTGCTGCGGCTGCCGCGCGAGGTGGACCCCGAGGTGATCGACCGCGCCGGGAAGCTGACCTCGCGGGCGGGCGCCACGCTGGCGCGCTGGCTGGCCGACCGGCCGGCGCCGGAGATGCGCGTGGACTGGTCGCACGCCGGCGGCGACTACACGCACGACCGGCAGCGGGGCGGTCACAGCCCCCGGCTGCGCCCCCGCATCCGGATCGAGCCGACGGGGCTGCCGCTGGTCGACGCGCTGCTGTCCGACCCGAATCCCTGGACCTACGAAGAGGGCGGGGTGTACATGGACTCCTGGCGGCTGGCGCTGCCCTCCGACCGGGAGGCGGTGGCCATGCATCTCCTGCCCCACCTGCTCAACGCCTGGGGCCGGCCCGGCTACTTCTACCAGTACGTGGCGGCGCTGTTCTCCCAGGACGGGCCGGTGGGCGAGGCGCTGGCGCTGCTGATCGCCGCCCAGCTGGCCGAGCGGGGCGTGTACGGCTGGCCCGAGCGCGGCCAGGGGCTGCTGCTGGACGCGGCGGCGGCCGGCATCCTGCCCGCCGTGGAGTGCGGGCGGCAGCTCGGGCTGTCCCTGCGCAGGGACGTGGCCAAGTTCGGTCCGCTGCGCTCGGCGCTGGAGGGGTGCGCGAAACTGGGTGCGCACCGGCAGGTGTGGGAGATCATGACCGGGCTGCTGCCCGTCTACCTGCCGGGGCCGGACGAGCGGTCGCATGCCGGGCACACCCAGGCGCTCACCTTCGCCATCGACGCCGCCCGCTGGGCCGGTGCGCGCGGTCCCGTCCCCGCGGTCGCGGAGGTGGCGGCCCGCAAGGGGTCGAGCGGCTTCGTACGCACCGCCCGCACCCTGCACGAACAGCTGACCGGCAGCAGCTGATCAGTGGCAGGACGGGCGCGGGAGCAGGGTCAGACGTTGCGGAGGACCGAGACCACGATGCCCAGCACCACGGCCTCGTCGCCGTCGATCACGTCGTAGGCGGGATTGCGCGGTTCGAGAAGTACGTGCCCGTCACGGCGGCGGAACACCTTGACGGTGGCCTCGCCGTCGATCATCGCGGCGACGATCTGGCCCGAGTGCGCCTCCGGCTGCTGCCGTACCACGACCATGTCGCCGTCGCAGATGGCGGCGTCGATCATCGAGTCGCCCCGCACCCGGAGCGCGAAGACGTTGCCCCGCCCCGTGAGGTCGCGGGGCAGGGTCAGCAGGTCGTCCACGCGCTCGTCGGCCGGGATGGGGATGCCCGCGGCGATGTCCCCGACCACGGGCACGGTCACCAGGTCCGCGGCCGGCTCCGGCGCCGAGGCCCGCAGGAACAGGCGCACGTCGATCGGCCGGGTCATCGTCGTGCCGCGGCGCAGGAACCCCTTCTCCTCCAGGCTCTTCAGGTGCTTCGACACCGACGAGGACGACCGCAGCCCGACCGCGTGGCCGAGCTCGCGGGTGCTCGGCGGGTAGCCGTGTCTGACCACCCAGTCCCGGATCGTGGCCAGGATCCGCTGCTGGCGTTGCGGCAGGGCCGAGAAGTCCAGGTACTCGAACGCGTCATGATCGTCGTAGGTGGTCACGTGCGACATGCTAGAGGCTACGGTGCCGGGCGCTCCCACGGCGCGCGATATGACGGCCGGTGGGCGCGCAGCCGCAGCCGCAGGGTCAGCGTGACGGTGGTGCCCGCCGGCAGCCGCACGGTCAGGTGCGGCCCGCCCACCGCGTGCTCGGTGGTCGAGACGACCGGTTCGTGGTGGATGTACTCGGAGTCGTGCCCGGTCCAGCCGGGCTCGGCCGCGGTCGCCGCGGCGGTGACGATCTCGTGCTCGCCGAACGCCCCCGCCTGTACGACGACCGTCCGGTCCGCGGTCGCCGACAGGTTGACCAGGGTGACCACCGTGGCCTCCGGCTCGATCGCGCTCACCAGGGCCGCCACCTGCTCGGGCACGCCGGGACGGCGGCGCTCGGCGTCGAAGTAGCGGACCCTGGCCTGCTGCAGGCCCCCGTTGTAGACGACCTGCGGGCCGCCCCACATGAGCTGGGTCAGCGCCTCGGTCACCACCGGGTTGACGTTCTGCCACAGGTGGATGGCCTCCTCCGGCAGGTCCCGGTCGGCGTTGGCGAGCAGCAGCGCGATGCGGCGGCGGGCCTGGGCGTGCGCGGCGGCCAGCATCCGCTCGGGGTAGCCGGGGTTGTCGCCGCACAGGTACGCGTACCAGGGCTCCTCGTGCCCGGCCTCCTCCTTGTCCCGGAACGGCCGCACGGTCGCCCAGTCGTACCCGGCGGCCGAGCGCAGCGCGTCGAGGCGGGCCCGGTCCTCGGCGGCACCGGTGTGGTGCCAGAGCGCGAGCGGCACGGAGGTCTGGATCGGGTTGTAGTCGAACCAGCCCTTGTCGCTGTGCCGGTAGGGCACCAGCAGCGTCGGGACGTACGCGTCGGGGCCCAGGTGGGCGCGCCAGCGGCCCTGGTTGGCCGAGTCGCTCTCGTCGAAGGGCAGCTTGACGCCGCGCTCGATGACCGCGTCCAGCAGGGAGCGGACGAAGCCGAGATACCGGTCGTCGCCGGTGGCGAGGGCGGCCGAGAGCGCGCCGACGGCCGCCGCCTGGCCGATGCTGTACAGGCCGTGCGGCCAGGTCCAGCCGTAGTGGGCGCCGTACCAGCGGCCGTCGAGCGCGCTGCCGACCACGCCGTCGAGGCCGACGTTGTCGGGTACGACGCCGCCGTTCTCCTCGGCCCGGCGCTGCCAGGCGCCGACGTAGTCGCGCAGCCACTCGGCGTACCGCTCCTCGCCCGAGACGAGGTAGGCGTTGCAGACCAGGCCGGCCACGCTCAGGTTGCCGACCGCGTCGCCCCGGCCGAGCCGCCGCTGCATCTCCGCGCCCAGGCGGGGGTCCTCGCTCGTGGGCGGGACGGGCGCGCCGGGCGGGAGCAGCCAGTCCAGCGGGTAGCCGTACTGGGCGGCCTCGGCCTCGGTCCACGGGTAGGCGGGGGAGTCGGCCACGCCCTCCCTGGCGCCGCCGCTGCCGTTGTGCGGGGCCTTGATGATGCGGCGTTCCGGGTCGTAGTTGCCCTTGGCCGGGTCGAGGTAGAGGTCGGCGAACCGGGTGGCCCGCCCGGCCCAGGCGGCCGGGTCGGCGGCGGTCAGGAAATACGTGAACAGCAGGCTTTCACCCTGGTGGAACCAGTCGTAGCCGATCTCGAACTCGTCGGCGAACATGCCCAGCCCGGTCATCTGGGCCACCACGCCGTGCCAGTGACGCGCGCAGGTCTCCAGCAGGTCGTCCGCGCCGCCGAGCAGGTAGAGCTGGGGCCAGTTGAAGAACGGCTCGAAGAAGTCGTCGGCGCCGTCACGCGAGGACAGCCGGCCGCCGTACCGCAGCGAGCCGTCGGGCCTGGTGTAGCGGGAGGAGAACAGCCGCCATCCGCTGTCGAGCAGGTCCAGCAGGGCGCGCTGGGACAGCGCCCACGCCGGGGGGTCGAGGACGGGGACACTGGCCGTGACGGTGGTCATGCGGGGGAGACTCCTCAAGGTCAGCCCTTGGTCGCGCCGGCGGTCAGTCCGGCGACCAGGAAACGCTGCGAGAACAGGAAGACGAGCAGCACGGGGGTGATCGACAGCAGGGTGGCCAGGACCAGCTCCGGCGGCTGCACCTCGGCGTTGGCGCCGACGACGGGGTTGAAGGTGGGGGTCGCGGCCAGCATCTGGGTCAGCCCCACCTGCATGGGGTAGTTGCCGCTGCTCGGCAGCATCACGTACGGCAGGAAGAAGTTGTTCCAGTTCTGTACGAAGCTGAAGAAGCCGACCAGCGCGACGACCGGCTTGGCCAGCGGCAGCGCCACCCGGGCGAACGTCGCCGCCTCGCCGCAGCCGTCGAGCCGGGCAGAGTCCAGCAGCTCGGCGGGGACGCTGGTGGAGAAGTAGATGTAGGTCAGGTACACGCCGAACGGGAAGAACGACATCGGCAGCACCACCGAGGCCGTCGTGTTGACCAGCCCCATGTAGCTGAACTCCAGGAAGATCGGCAGCACCAGGGCGGTGGCCGGCATCAGCATGACCACGAGGGTGACGACGAGCAGCAGGCGGCGGCCCTTGAAGCTCATGAGGGCGAGGGCGTACCCGGCCGGGACGCTCACCAGCAGGGTGAGGATCACCGACAGCGCGGCGTAGAGCACGGAGTTGCCCATCCAGGTCGCCACGGCGCCGTCCTGGAAGGACATGAGGTTCCGCCAGTTGTCCAGCAGCGCGGCCAGCGAGCCGGGCGAGAGCGGCGCGTCCTGGATGAGACCGGCCGGGGTCTTGGTGGCGGCCAGCACCAGCCACACCATGGGCAGCACGAAGAACAGCGCGAACCCCGTCAGCAGGGCGGCGATCAGCGCCTTCAGCACGGCGCGGGCGGCCCGGTCAGTCCGCATCGAACAGCCCTCCCCGAGCGACGAAGAGCCCGGCGGCGCACAGCGCCACGATGAGCAGGTCGATCGCGATGGCGGCCGAGCCGTTGAAGTCGTTCTGGTCGAAGGCGTACAGGTAGGCGAGCTGGTTGAGCGAGTAGTCGGTGCCGACGACGCCGAAACTGGCCTGCGAGATGAGCTGCGGCTCGACGAAGAGCTGGGTGCCGGCCGCGAGGGAGAGGATCAGCATGTAGACGATCCACTTGCGCAGCATCGGCAGCTGCACCCGCAGGGCGGTGCGTACGGGCCCGGCGCCGTCCACCCGCGCGGCCTCGATGACCTCGTGCGGGATGCTGTTCAGGGCGCCGTACATGACCACGATCCAGCCGCCCGCGCCGGTCCAGAACGCGATGATGGTGAAGATCCACGGCAGGTGGCCCGGGGCGACCACGGCCACGAACGTCGACCCCCACAGCGTGCGGACGATGCCGTCGACCGGGCTCACGGACGGGTCCAGCATGAACAGCCACAACAGCACGCTGGAGGCGCCGGCCAGCGCCCCCGGAACGTAGTACACGAACCGCAGCACGGCCCTCGACCAGGTCGCGGTGAGCCGGTGCACCAACAGCGCCAGCACCAGGACCAGCACGGTCAGGGTGACCAGCCACAACACCAGGTACGTCGCCACGTGCCCGACGGCGGCCAGGAACCGGTAGTCCTGGGCGGTGCGCACGAAGTTGGCCACCCCGGCGAAGCGCCCGCCGGCGTCGGTGAAGGCCAGGTTGAGCGCGTACACCGTCGGGACGATGCCGAAGGCCACCAGCAGCACCACGTATCCGGAGACGAAGACGTGCCCCGCCGCCGGCCGCCAGGAGCGCGGACGGCTCCTGGCGCGGACGCCGGCGGCGGTCAGCGCGGGTGCGCTCATTTGGCGACCTGGTAGCCGAACACCTGGGCCTGCTGCTCGATCGCGGTCTGCCACTCGGGGAGCAGGGACTCGACGGTCTTGCCCGCGGTCTGGCCGGGGATCACCGTCTTGGCCCACACCGCCTCCTGGCTGAACTCCGGCGAGCCCCAGCCGGGCCACACCTGAGCGGCCGCGGCGGTGATCGGGGCGGCGATGTCACCGGCGTAGTAGCCGCTCTCCTGCTGCCTGGCGATCCACTTGGCCGCCGCGGGGGAGTAGGCGGGGTAGCCGGGCGACTTCTCCACCTGGTACTCGTCGGAGGTGGCGACCCAGGTGACGAAGTCCTTGGCGGCGTCCAGGCGGGCGCTGTGCCGGGAGACCCACCAGGCGCCGCCGCCGACGTTGCCCGTCACCGGCGGGTTCTGGTCCGCCCAGTGGAGCGCGTCGCCGACCGCGAGCTCACCCTTGGGGGTCTTGAGCGCGCCCTGGAACACCGCGCCGCCGTACCACGCGGGGCCGGGGAGCATGAGGACCTTGTCGCCGAGGTTCTTGGCGAAGTCGGGGCCGAAGAGCGGCAACATGGACATGGTCTTGCCGGCGACGAGCTTGTCGATCAGCTGCGCGGCGCGTACGCACGCGGGGTCGGTGGCCTTGACGGTGATCGCCTTGGCGGCGGTGACCTGGTTGGCCGGGCACTGCGCGCCCCACATGTAGATCTCGGGCGCCCACGCGTCGCCGGCCGTGCCGATGATGTGGCCCGGGTGCTCGGCGGCCACCTTCTCGCCCAGCGCCTGGTATTCCTCCCAGGTCCGGGGCACCTCGTAGCCGAACTTGTCCAGCAGCTTCTTGTTGTACCAGAGCACCACCTGGGCCAGGTCGTTGCGCAGGCAGTAGACGGCGCCGTCGACGGTGCACACGTCGAGCGCCCCCTTGGCGAACCCGCTCAGCGTGCCCTGGTCGATCAGCCCCTTGTTCAGCGGGGCGACGAATGCGTCGTCACCCTGGGAGGCCCACGACGCGGTGTTGTTGTCGGTGGTGAACACCACGTCCGGCCAGCCCTCACCGGCCCGGTTGAAGAGCTGGACCTTGGTCTTGAGCGAGTTGGAGCCGTTGGCGTTGCCGTCGTAGGTGACGATGTCCAGCTGCTTGTCCGGATGCGCGGCCTGGTATGCCTTCGCCGCGTCCAGCCGGGTGGAGTCCACCCAGACCACGAGCTTGCCGTCCTTCTGCGGTGCCGGGGCGAAGCCGTACGGGGAGGCGGCGGCGGGCGTGCCCGCGTCGGTCTTGGCGGTGCCGGCGGGGCTGGGCGGGGCACAGGCCGTGAGGGCGAGTAGAACCGCCGCCGCGGTGATCGCCGGCGCCGCCCGGCGGCGGGAGGCGTGACTGCATCGTCTCATTGGTGTTCCTCGTTGACGGGGGAGTGAGGTACGTAAACGCCGCGTTTCGGAGTATGACATCATACGTGTGATGTCATTTACAATGCCCTATACTCAAGGCGGTCCGAGATCAGGACCATCAGTGCTCGGGAGGGCACGTTGACTCAGCACGCACCGGCAGGCCCGTCGACCGGCGACGCGGCGCAGCCAGCCCCGCCCGGTCCCCGACCGCGCCGCGTGCGCCCCGCCAAGCTGGGCACCACCGTGGTCGAGCAGCTCGTCGACGACATCGTCCGGGGCGCGCTCCGCCCCGGTTCGGCGCTGCCGTCCGAGGGCGACCTGTGCGAGGAGTTCGGCGTCAGCCGGACCGTGATCCGCGAGTCGGTGAAGGTCGTGCAGGAGAAGGGCCTGGTCAGGATCGAGCACGGCCGCGGCACCCAGGTCACCGACCCGCGCCAGTGGAACCTGCTCGACGACGTCGTGCTGACGTCGGTCATCACCCACGACGAGAACGCGACGTTCCTGGACGAGCTGGTCTCGGTCCGCATGGCGCTGGAGGTGGACATGGCGGCCGCCGCGGCCCGCCTCCACACCGCGCAGGACGACGAGCGCATCGCGGCGGAGCTGGGCGTCATGCGCGCCAACCTCGACTCAGCCCCCGACTTCGGCGCCGCCGACGTGCGATTCCACGACATGATCATGGTGGCGTCCCGCAACCGCCTCGGCCGCGCCATCGTCAACAGCATCCACGACAAGGCCCGCACCAGCATGCGTTACCACGGGGAGTACAACGAGCCCGTGATGCGCCAGACGCTGGACGAGCACCAGGCGATCAGCGACGCGATCGCCGCCGGCGACCCGGACGCGGCGGCGGCCGCCATGCGCCGCCACATCCTCGACTCCTGGAACCGCCGCCGCCCCGGCCGCTAGCGGCGGACCCGGTAGCGCAGGTGCAGCACCCGGTCGCCCTGGACCACCACGTGCGGGTCCTCCAGGAGGTGCTGGGCGTCGACCGTTCCGAAGTAGCGCTTGCCGGAGCCGAAGACGACCGGCACCACGTCCATCGCCACCTCGTCCACCAGCCCGAGGGCGAGCGCCTGCCCGCCGGCCTCGCCCGCCGCCACGGCGACGTCGCGGTCGCCCGCGAGCTCCTTGGCCTTGGCGACCGCCTGGGCCACGTCGGCGACGAAGTGGTACGAGGCGTCGGGGTGCCACCCCTCGGGCTTGGGGCGGTGCGACACCACGACCACGTGGTCGCCCGTCGGGGGCTTGGCCTCCCAGCCGTTGGTCATGTCGAACAGGTGACGCCCGATCACCATGGACCCGATCCGGGCCCACGCCGGCTTGACGTACGCGGCCGAGACCTGCGAGACCTTGATCCCGATGTTCTCGTCGAGCGCGACGTCGCCGTTGAAGTACCACTCGAACAGCGGGCCGACGTCGTCCTTGCCGTCGGCGATGAAGCCGTCCACCGACACGACGTTGTGCATCACCACGTTGCTCATCACATCTCCCAGATGTCTTCTTGCCTGACCTTTCACCAACGCGTCGAGCTGAGGGCAGGCGGATCGACATCCGCGCGAAGGCTTTTTTTCCGGCAGTCCCCGAGCGGCCTGTTTGACGCCGGCGGCCCCGGCCCGAAAGATCGTCGGCATGGCCGGCGAACGTACGGAACACGCCCTGGAGCTCGCGGCGGGCGCGGCACGGCGGCTCGGGCTGACCGTGGAGGAGCCGCGGGTCCTCTACGCGGGGTTCAACGTGCTGGTCCACCTCGCTCCCGCGCCGGTCGTGGCGCGCGTGCCGGCCCTGACCCTCGCCCCCGCCGACGAGCAGGCGGCCAGGCAGCGGCGGGAGCTGGACGTGGTGGGCTGGCTGGCCGGCAACGGCGCGCCGGTCGTGCCGCCCAGCCCGCTCGTCCCCCGCGAGCCGGTCGTCCGGGAGGACAGGTCGCTGACGTTCTGGCAGTACGTGGACGAACGCGACTCCATCCGGGACACCCCTCCGGAGCAGCTGGAGGGCCGATTCACCGAGCAGACGGCCTGGGTCCCCGAGCTGCACCGCCTGATGGCCGGCTACCCCGGCGAGCTGCCGGTGCTCGCCCCGCTGGTGCCGCAGGCCGGGCGGCTCCTGGCCGACCTGCGCGCGCGCCGCCCCGAGTCGCTCACCGTGGCCGACCTGGACCGGGCGGAGCAGGAGTACGCCGTGGTCGAGCGAGCGGCCGCGGACCTTCCCCGCCATTTCCCCGGGTCCCGGCCGCAGCCGATCCACGGGGACTCCCCGCCGTACAACGTGCTGCGGACGGCCCGCGGGCACCTGTTCGGCGACTTCGAGGACGTCACGCTGGGCCCCGTCGAATGGGACCTGGTCGGATCGGGGCCGCGCGCCGTCGAGGCGTACGAGCGGGCCGGCGGCACGCGGGTGGACCGGGAGCTGCTGGACTGGATGGAGGGGGCGAGAATGCTCCAGGTGATCGCCGCCCTGGCGGTCACCCGCGAGGACCCCGGGCTGGACCGGATGCTCCAGCCGATGGTCGGGCAGTGGCGCGAGCGCCCCCCGCTGACGCTGCCGTCCTGACGGGAGCAGCGGGTTGACCTGCTAGCCGCTGGAGGGCCCGCGATCACCGGCGCCGACGCGCTCGGCACGGCTCAGTAGGACCAGTCCAGGTCGCCGTCCGGGGTGACGGTGTGGGGCGAGTCGCGCAGCGGTTCGCCGCTTTCCAGCGCGTCCGCCACGTCCTCCAGGAAGTCCACGTAGGAAGGCCAGGCCCAGCTGCTCGTGAAGCTCAGGCCGTCCTCGTGGAAGAAGTGACCGACCCGGCCCTTGCCGTCCAGCACCAGGTTGTCGCCGCCCCCGTCCATGGCGAACGGGATGGCGCTGCCGTGCCACCAGAAGCCTTCGGGATCCACGTATCCCTTGGGCTCCTTGGCGCCCGACGGCATCACGTCCTCGGCCACCTCACAGCTGACCTTCCAGTCGTTCACGATCTCCTTGACCGGGGTCAGGCGGTAGACGAAGAAGAACGACCCCTTGCCGAACTTCGCGCCGTCGTGGCGCAGCAGTGACGCCTTGAGGTCGTCGGGGAAGCGTACGCCCATCCTGGCTTCGGCCCGGGCGATGTCCGTCGGCTCGGCGGGCGGGTTGAGCTCCCTGTACGTGCGCGGCGCGTTCCTGGCCAGCCACCGGTCCAGGCGGGCCCAGGCGGCGTCGACCCGGGCGGTGACCCGGCGAGCCGGCCGGCGGACCACGGGCCGGCGCGGTCGGGGACGGCAGCCGATGCTCTCCGTCTCGGGTTCGGCCGTCTGGACGGGCCGATCCGGCAGCAGCGCGGGGGGCGGCTGCTGCACGACGGGTGGCGGCGCCTCGCCGGTGGCCAGGATCAGGACCAGGAACGTGGTGAACGTGACCTTGGTACGGCGGGCCGGCCGGTACGGGACGGGCAACGAGGCGATACCCCGGGCCTCGCGGAGCCCCGCCCAGGTGGCGACCGTGATGAGCAGCGGCGGGCCGTAGAACCAGACGAGCCCGGCGAGGTCGTGCTCGTGGACGGGTGGTGCCCCGGTGCGGAGGCTGTCGAGGATCGTGTCGGCCTCGGCGAAGGCCAGCTCGGCGAGCGAGACGGAGAACGCGGCCGTACCGATCCGCAGCTGGGCCCGGGCCGACGGCCGGCGCGGCGCCAGCCAGGCCAGCACCCACAACATGAACCCGACCGGCCAGAAGGAGATGTCGGAGACGCCGTCGACGAAGCGGTGGACCGGCGACATGGGGGCGTACGCGGCGGGGACGACGCTGAAGTCCGCTCCCCAGTACCGAGGCGGCAGCAGCAGAGCTGTGATGATTTCCGCCGGCACCCAGGCGAGATACGTGACCACGGCGATGGGCCACCATGGCCACGACGACAGGGAGGGACGCACCGCAGGACAATATCCTGCGAATCGGACGTGAGCGTGTGGCTCATGTGGCCTGCGTGTCAGCGGAGGGGCCGCTGGGGTGGCGGTCGCGCCAGATCAGGAAGACGACGCACGACACCAGCCCCCAGGCGGCCAGCACCAGGAACGGCGCCACCCGCTGATGGCCCCCGAAGTAGACGGCGGTGTGCTGGGCGTTGATCGAGGCGCCCGGCGGCAGCCACCGTCCGATGGTGCCCAGCGGCGACGGCAGCAGCGGCCAGGACACGGCCCCGCCCGAGGACGGGTTGCCGAGCAGCACCATCAGCCCCCAGGTGGGCACCATCGCCCACCGCCGGACGAGCGTGTTGAACATGGTGAACACCATCCCGGAGGCGAACATGGTCAGCGCCAGGATGAACCAGGACTCCAGCAGGGGCAGGTCGAGCGCGCCGAGCCCCCAGTCCACGACGGCGACGATGGACAGCGCGCCGAGCGCCGCGTACGCCACGGTGAACGCGATGCGTTGGGCGGGCGAGAGCACACCGGCGTTGACGCTGAGCTGCACGGCCCCGATGAACCCGATGACCACCGCGGCGAGCGTGATGTAGAACAGCGCCAGGCCGCGCGGATCGCCCCGCTGGAGCGGCTTCATGTCCCGCACCGTCAGCCGTACCCCGAGCTGCTGCGCCACCTTCGGCGCCGCCTCGCTGAGCACCTGCGCGACCGACGCGCCCGAGGCACCCGACACGTACAGCGTGACGTCCTCCCCGTGCACCACCAGCACCCCGAAGACGCGTTGCTCCTCGACCTCCTGGGCGGCCTGCTCGAACGAGCGCTCGTACCGCAGGGCGAGCGAGGCGTTCAGCTGCCGCTCCATGCCGGCGGCGAAGGCCTTGCCGCGTACGGTCTCGTGGCTGACCCCGACGACCGCGACCGGGATGCGGTGCGGGGTCGGGTCGGCCATGGCGTAGGTGTAGGACCCGGCGAACAGCCCCGCCGCCGCGCCGAGGATCAGCACTATCACGGTCGCGGGAAAGTACGGCGACCCTTTGAGGGCCGCCCAGCGGCCGGTCCGGTCGTCCATGCTGACACGCTAGGCAAGCGCTCGCCGCCGTCCGCCCCTGACACGCGCCCCTGATGGAGGTTTGATCTCCTGAAGGCATATTCGACCCGGTAATCTCGCTGTCCCCCACCGCCACCAGGAGGCCTCCCGCCATGAACGACCGCGTGCCCGCCGATCTGCTGGAGATCGCCGACGCCCTGTTGCCGGGAGCGCCGCTGGATCGGGCGCGGCTCGCCCGCGGCGGGGTGCACGACGTCGTGCTGCTCCCGGGGGTGGCGGCGGTCCGGGTGAGCCGGCGTCCGCTCGGGGCGCGGGCCATGCCGCGCAACGTCGAGATCCTGCGCGCGATCGGGGCGGCCGGGCTGCCGTTCGCGGTGCCGGAGCCGCTGACGCCGGTGACGGGGTTCGGGGAGCGCGCGGCCGTGGCCGTCTCCTGGATCGGCGGTACGGGGCTGGCGGAGGGCGAGGGCGATCCCGGGCAGATCGCCGAGGTGCTCACCGCACTGCGGGAGCTGCCGGTCACGCCGGAGCTGCGCGGCCTGCTGCCGGCGCCGCGGGCGTACGACGGGCATTGGGCGCGCGTGCTGGCGGAGGACGTGCTGCCCCGGCTGCCTGACCGCTGGCGGCCCGAGGCCGAGCGCCGGCTGGCGGCGGCGACGGCCCTGGAGGCGGTGCCCGACGTGCTCGTCCACGGCGACCTCGTCGGGGACAACGTGCACTGGGGCGAGGACGGCAAGCTGGTCGGGGTGCTCGACTGGGACCGGGCGCACCTGTTCGACCCGGCGGTGGACGCCGCGTTCATGGGGTGGCACGGCTGGGACAACGTGCGGCGGGCGGTGGACGGGGCGACCTACCGCCGGGCGCGCGTCTGGGACCGGCTGTTCGGCGTCAACATCCTCTGCGCGGTGTTCGTCCTCGACGGCGGGCCGATCCCCCTCGTCGACAGCTACGTGAAGCACATCGTGGCCTGGCTGGAGGAGCAGGCCGGCGACTCGGCAGCCCTTTTTACGTCGTGAATTCGACGTCAAAGTTAAGCGAAATCGACGAATATAGCACTGTTTGTGGTGTTTTCGGGGTTAATGTCGGAATTAAGGAGTGATCGAACGGGGGGAGGAGCGATGTTCGAAGCGAATGACTACCACGAAGGCGGAGGTTGCCGGCGTCGCCGCTGGCGTCGTCGCTGCCGCCGGCGTCGCCGCTGGTGGGGCGGCTGGGGCGGCCCCTGGGGCGGCGGTTGGGACTGGTGGTGACAGAGGCCGTCGCCAGGTGATCGAGCAGGCGTAGCGGGCAACGGGGCGGTCCGCCCGGATGGTCGTGACGGCCACGCCCGGACAGGAGCCATCGCTCGGCCCCGTCTCGCTACGCCGCGCCCGGTAAGGACCGCTCCGTCACACCTCCCAGGTGACGGGCAGGCTGTGCACGCCGTAGATGAGCGTGTCGGTACGCAGGGGAACGTCCGTGGCGGGGATCGCGAGGCGCAGCGTGGGGAACCTGGCGATCAGCGCGGGCAGCGCCACCCGCAGCTCCACGCGGGCCAGCTGCTGGCCGAGGCACTGGTGGATGCCGTGCCCGAAGGCCACGTGCCCGGCCGTGGAGCGGAGCAGGTCGAGCGTGTCGGGATCGGCGAACTGGGCGGGGTCGCGGTTGGCCGCCGGGACCGACACGGTGACGGCCTCGCCGGCCTTGATCTGCTCACCGGCCAGCTCCAGATCCTCCAGCGCGGTGCGCACCGTGAACGGGATGATGCTCAGATAGCGCAGCAGCTCCTCGATGGCGCGGTCCGCGGTGCTCGGGTCCCGACGCAGGAGTTCGAGCTGGCCGGGGTGGCTGAGCAGGGCGAAGGTGCCGAGCGCCAGCATGTTCGCGGTGGTGTCGAGGCCGGCGCCCAGCAGGGCGAAGCCGATGTTGACCAGCTCCTCGTCGGTGAGGTCGCCGGCTGTCAGTCCGCTGAGCAGGTCGTCCGTGGGGTCGGCGTGCTTGTCCCGCACCAGCTCGCCCATGAAACCGTGCACGGCCGCGTACGCCGCGGCCATCTCCCCGGGCGTGGCGTCCAGCCGGAAGAGCTCGAACACGTGGTCCTGGAAACGGGCGCGGGCCGCGTACGGCACGCCGAGCAGCTCGCAGATCACCTGCGCGGGGACGGGTTGCGCGAGCGCGGTGACCAGGTCGGCGGGTGGCCCGGTCCGCTCCATGGCGTCGAGGTGCTCGGCGGTGATGTCCTGGATCTGCTGGGTGAGCAGGCGCATGCGCCGGACGGTGAACTGGCCGGTGAGCAGGTGCCGGTAGCGCGTGTGCTCCGGGGGGTCCATGGCGACGAACAACCCGGGCGGCGCCGGCCGGTCGCTGGCGGGGGTCGCTGTGGGGACGGGCAGGTGCCGCAGCTCGGGCCGGATGCTGAAGCGCGGATCGGCCAGCACCTCGCGCACCAGGGCGTGGCTGGTGACCAGCCACCCCTCGTGCCCGTCGGGATAGCTCAGCCGGCTCAGCGGGCCGCGCTCGCGCAGCCCGGCAGGCGGATCGAACGGCCGCTCAACTGATCGTCCGGTCGGTAGCGACGAGGTCATGCCGGTCTCCTCTCGTACGTTCATGACCTGCCGCACGTTAGGCACAGGTTTCCGGCATCACCAACGCTCCATCCATGTCGGGCCAGGTAGAAGCGTTATCGTGGGTGCAATGACATTGAGGCTGAATGCACCACGCCGGAGGAGAGGATGCCGGGAGGCCGCCTGAGCTACGAGGACCGGCAGCGCATCGCGGCGGGGCTGGCGGCCGGGCACGGCTATGCCGAGATCGCCAGGAGCCTGGGGCGTCCCCGATCGACGATCAGCCGCGAGGTGACCCGCAACGGCGGGGCCGGCCACTATCGGGCCAACCTGGCGCAACAGGCGACCAGCTGGCGCGCGCGCCGCAAGCCCGGCCTGCATCCGCCGGCCCCGGCCGCCGACGGCCGGGGCCGTGACCCGGAGGCGGTGCGCGACTTCGAGCGGCGCTTCGCCGGCATGATGATCCAGACCGGCGTGCCCGCGATGGTGGCCAGGGTGCTCGCCACGCTGTTCACCGCCGACGCGGGAAGCTGCACGGCCGCGGAGCTCGCCGCGCTGCTGCAGGTGAGCCCGGCCTCCATCTCCAAGGCCGTCGGCTGGCTGGCGGCACGCGGCCTGATCAGGCGCGAGCGCACCGGCCGGCGGGAGCGCTACCTGGTCGACGACCACATCTGGTACCGGACGTGGCAGGCCAGCATCCAGTCGATGACCATGTGGCGGGATTTCTCCCAGGAAGGCGCCGAACTGCTCGGGGACAACAGCCCGGCCGGCGCCCGGCTGCGCACCACGAGTCAGGTCTTCCAGGTGCTCGCCCATGACATGGCCGAGTCGGCCGAGCACTGGCGGCGAACCCTGCGCTGAGCTCCACCTGGCCCGTATGGGGGGCGACGGCGGCCCGTGCGGCCTGCGTGCCGTCGTTCACCGTCACCCGCGAACGGGGCGAAAGGAGGAGGAATGAAGGGGTGACCTCGACTTCGCCGGCAGTTCCTCCTCGTTGCTCGCTTACGTGCCGGACCGCATCAGAGTGCCGGTCGGCGGGGTAGGGGCGCGATCGTCACAGCTTCACGAGCTTCGCGTAAGGTGCGACGATGCGGTACGTCTCCGAGCCGAAGTCGACGAGAATCGCAAGGTTCTGCTCCACGGCGATAACCCGGCCGAGGCCGTATTTGTCGTGGCTCACCTGGTCTCGCACCTCGTACTGCTCGACAGGAGGCGGAGGGGCTTCGGGGACGTTGAAGGGGCTTCCGGGGAGTCGGCGCCGGGACGCGGCTTGAGTAGGCCTCATTAGTGCAAGTATGCGCCCTATCTCCTAGTAAAGCGACCGTTGACGTGGGATGACATCGGGCTCCCGAGCCGGGACGGCGGGGGGAACGCGTCGTCGCCAGCAGCAGCGTACAGCGCGGACCTGCGATCCGGCCGGGTGTTCGTCACCCTTCTATCGAGAAGCCTCTGCCCAGCCCGGTCATGCGCAGCATCGTGGACATGCGGGGGGACGGCGCGGTCAGGACGACGGTGATGCCCATGGATCGCGCGCGACGTTGCACCCCGACCAGCACGGCGAGCCCGGAGACGTCGCCGAACGCCAGGCCTGACACGTCCAGGACGAGGAACTCGCGGCTCCGGTCCAACTCGTCCATCAACCGGGTGCGCAGAGCCTTGCTGGTGAAGATGTCGATCTCGCCGGACAGGTGAACGGTGGTGCATGGCTCGACCATGCTGGGAGGCGTGGCGCCAAGGATCGTCATGGATGCTCCGATCGTAGGGATGGAAGCCGGGGCGGCGACAGGATCGGGCATGCGGGTGTCGAACGCGCCTGCCCGCATGCGGATCGGGGTCGCGTGCCTCGCGCCTGGAGGTGGTGCCTGAGCCTGTGAAGGTGGTGGCTGAGCCGCACCACGGAATGGAGCACGGAATGGAGCCCGGAATGGAGCATGGAGGACACATGGCGGCTTGTGGTGGATGCGAGATGCCGGCGCCATGATCGCCCGCCCGTCCAGACCCCTGCGGGGCCACATGCTGTCTTTCGCCGTGGGCGACGCCAACCCGAATGCCAACGCACGAAGTGTCCTCGGTAGCCCCAGACTACCCCTCCAGGGTCCCCCTGTGGGTCTCATGGCGCGGTTCGCTGCGAGGGTGTGCTAGGCTGAAGGAGTTGCAGTTGTGGTACCCATAAAGACTTCGTGTGCGCCTGGGAGATTACAATCTTCTGGGCGCTTTTTGTTTGCCGGTCATTTCCGGATGGGCTCATCGCGGGCGACACGGGTTTCGCACGGTGCGAACCCTGTGCTTATGCACGTATCTGAAGGAGATAGACATGGCTACTGGAACCGTGAAGTGGTTCAACTCGGAAAAGGGCTTCGGCTTCATCGCGCAGGACGACGGCGGCGCCGACGTCTTCGCTCACTACTCCAACATCGTCGCCAACGGCGGCTACCGTGAGCTGGTCGAGGGGCAGAAGGTATCCTTCGACGTCGTGCAGGGCCAGAAGGGCCCGCAGGCGGAGAACATCGTCACCGCCTGACACCGGCGCGTGGCATGAGATCGGGCCCGCATCCCTCCGGGGGTGCGGGCCCGATCCATGTCCGGGCGATTCCTCGTCCTGAGCAGACGGGCAGGCGTGCCGCGCCCCCCAGGCCCCATGGGACGGATCGGGCGGCGTAGGCTGAATTCACCTGGGATATTTTGCACGCCGGCAGCCGCGTCGGCGTCGCCTCAGGCCCAGCCGGCCCGTTCACGCCGGAGACAGGCGGCACAAGAGATGCCGAACCACCAGCCATCGGTCATACCCATCGCTCTCCAGCCGGCCCGGGTGTTCCTGGAGCCCACGCTGACCAGGGATGGAACGCTCGACGGGGCCTGGTGGCCGTACTCCACCGACCTCCACCGCGAACTTCCCGCTCTCATCCGCCTCCTGCAGGACCGGCTCGGCCCGATCCTCCGGGTCCGGCTCGACGTGGCGGCATGGGACGAGGTCCCGCTCCACCTGTTCGTCGATGGACGGTTCCTGCGCATCAGCGGCCTGCCGGCGACCCCCAACACGATCAGGATGATCCGCGGCAACCAGGACGGATTCCTGCTCCTGGTGATCCCACCGGACACCGCCGTCCCCGTGGCGACCGCCGCGATGAGAAGCGCCGCCCGTACGGGCAACACGCTGTCCGCGCACGAGATCCTCACCAACTGCCGTCCGGCCTCCTCCGCAGGGGGCACGAGGATGCGCCGCTACCGCGACTGCGACGGGGAGGCCGTGCTCGCGCTGATCGACGCGGACCGCCTGCCCGGCCAGCCGGCCTGCACGCCCGCCGAGCTCGACGAGGCCATGGCCGGAACGTGCCATCGCGACCCCGCTCCCTGGGCCGATCTCGAACACCCCAGAACCGACGTCCTGGTCGATCCGGACGGCCGCGTCATGGGTGCGGTCTCCCACACGGTGCACCGGGAGGACGGCAGCGGGCAGATCCTGTGGTTGCACGGGCGGGAGATCCTCGACGTGGTGGACGAGCTCGTCGGCCACGCCCTGCGCGAACTCGACGGCAGGACCGTCGTCCACGCCTTCACCGCCGCGGTCGGACTCGGGGTCGCCGCGCTGCCGGTGGGCCGCCGGCCGATCACCACGAAGGTGCTGGAGCACGCCGGCTTCACGGGGCGGAACACCTGGCGATACCTGCGCCGCACCCTGCCGCGCGACCCTGACGCCACGGCATCCCCGCTGGTCGAGGTGGTCAGGAGCCAGACGCCGCCCGGATGGTGGCTCAAGGCCCGGGGCGACGGCTGCTCGGCTGAGCTCGTCGTCCAGGAGCCCGTGGGAGGTCTCGGGATCCTGTGGTGGTTCGGCGCGGACGCGTGCCAGGCCGACGAGACGCTGGAGCACGATCTGCTCCAGGAGGCGGATCGCCTCCTCCGCGACCATGGCGCGTCGGAGACGATCCTGTACGTGGCCGGCACCCCCACCTGGCCCCTGTTCGAGGCCGCCGGATTCGCGGAGATCGACCACCTCGTCTCCTACGTCCGCCGGACCGCCCCCGCCGGCTGACCACCCGGTTCGATACGTCTCCATGGGCCGTGCCGGCCCTGGCGACCTGGCCAGGGAGATGTGGTCAGGAGGGGCGGAACGTGGTCAGGACGGCGGCGTGGTCGGAGGTCCAGTCGTTGCCCCGGTGGTCGGGTACGGCCGTCGGCGTGCCCTCGACCACGGCCTCGGAGCCGGTCACCCGCAGCGGGCCCGTGTAGTAGACGAAGTCGATCCGATCCTGCGGCTCGGGCTCGCCCTTGTGCGGGTCGTGGCCGTAGCCGCCGGTGAACACCGGATAGACCGGCGACCAGGTGATCCCCGGCGCGGTCACCGGGTCAGGGTTCGCCACCCGGTAGGAGTCCCGCAGCCCCGCCTGCGCGGGCAGCACCGAGGTCGGCCACGGGACCGTGGTGTAGCCGCACCGGCGCGTGGCCGCGGTCCAGTCCAGGTGGGACGGGGCGTTGAAGTCGCCCGTCAGCAGCACCGGCGTGCGCCCCGCCGCGGCCAGGTCCGGGCGCATCTCCTGCAGCACGGCCTCGATCTGGGGCGTGCGGCCGGAGCGCTCCTCGTTGGCCAGCAGCTCTTCCTGGGTCATCTTGCCGAAGCACGCGTCGTAGGGGCCGTACGGGGTGTAGCCGAGGTGGACGTTCCACACCACCACGTCCTGGCGCTCGCCGATCCGTACCCGGACCTTCGTCGCCGCCGACAGCGGGCCGCCGTCCACGGGCGCCTTGCGCTCGGTGATCGGGTACCGGCTGATCACGCCCAGGTCGGTGCCCGCCTGGTGGTAGTCCCAGCCCAGCGCTTCGGCCAGCTCGCGGGTGGAGGTGGCCGAGGTCTCCTGGAGACCCACGACGTCCACGTCGGACCGGAGCAGGAACCGCAGCTCCTTCTCCCGGCCGCCGTCGACCTGGCTGCCGCCGTGCCACAGGTTGAAGCTCATCGCCCTGAGCTCGGGCACCAGGTCCTCGCCGGGCCGGCGGACGTCGATGCCGATCGTGGCCGTGCTCGTCTCGGCGCGCGCGTTGCGGGCCTCGACGCGCAGGGGTGCCGGGCGCAGCGAGTCGCGTACGCGCGGCGTCCCGGTGACCTTCCCGTCGGCCGACACGGTGACCCACTGCGGCCCGGCGACCTTGCGGAAGGTGAGGCCGTCGGTGTCCCCGCGGACCAGGCCGCCCACCGTCGCCTCGTACGGTTCGAGGGCGCGGGCGTTGCGCAGGTCGAAGCTGTCGGTGATGAAGTGCAGCGGGGCGTTGCTCATGATTCGTACCTTCACCGGTGTGGCGAGCCACTGGTAGCCGTCCTTCGCCAGGGCGAAGACGATGTAGTTGCCCGGCTCCAGCCCGTCGGTCGGCAGTGTGGCCGTACCGCTTCCGCCGGTGATGTAGGTCCAGCGTAGCGAGGGGCCGACGAACTTCTCGTCCACCGGGCCGTTGCCGGGGTCGGTGTAGAGGCCGAGCCAGTTGGTCGGGTCGGGGGCCGGGGTGGTGTACGTCGCCGTGATCGGCTCCCCGCTGCGTACGGCCGGGGAGGCGACCGTCAGCGTGCCGTCCGGCGATGCCGACGCCGGGACGACGTAAGTGAACAGGACGAGCATCGCTGATCCGAGCGACGTGAGCCAACGCATCCGTGCCTCCTTGACTGACATCGAGAAGCGTGGACCGGACTGGTGACGATCATGTGTACGGGCCGTGGCACGTCGTTGGCGCCCGGAGGAACGACCCCGCCCCGGTCGTTCCCCGGGGCGAGGGTGGCGCGGTCAGCCGGGGGTCTGCGGCTTCCAGAGCACGACGCGCTGCTCGTTGCCGGGGTACGTCGCCGCTCCCACGATCTCGCCCCCGAGGTTGATGCCGTTGACGGCCGTCGCCGTGCCTCCCGCCGGGTCCGGCAGCCGGACCGGCGCCTGGGCGGGGTCTGTCCACACCGCCAGGTGCGCGGTGCCGGCCGGGTCGCAGGCGTGGGTTCCGACGATCACGCCGTCGTCCCAGCGTGCCGAGCTCCGTGACGGCGCCGTTCGCCCAGAGGAAGGCGCGCTGCGTCTGCTGGTTCGCGGGCAGGCCCGGCGTCTCCGTACGGCGGTGGGTGCCGGCGATCTGACCGGCCGTGTTGACGTCCACGGCGCTGCTGCCCGTGACGACATTCAGGTCCGTCTTCACGCCGTTCTCGAATTTGAACGCCCTGGTACGCAGGACGCCATCGGGTATTTTGGCCGGGCAGAATTCGAGTTCTGCGAACGAGTATTAGCGGGTTGGAAGCGGAACGTCGCAATCCGCCTCGCCGCGGAGGGCGTCGGGGCGTCTCAGTAGCGGCCGGATGATCGTCTGCGATATCGGTGTGTGCCGGTTCAGTTACTGACTCATGAGCGGATGGCGTACGTACGGCTGGATGACGGGCGGGCGGCAGCGGGCGGCGGCCGATGACGCGCCGGGTGTGGTTGCTGGATGCCGCCTCCGCGGCACTGGTGGTGGCGATCGGGGTCGCGACCAACCAGGTGCTCAACGACGGTCAGTGGGCCTGGTGGTGGCTGGCCGGGGACCTCGTGCTGGCCGGGGTGGCCGCGGTGGTCACCCACAGGATCGCGGTCGCGCGGGGCGAGGGTGACGCTCCGGTGTTGTGGCCCGCCCTCGCCGGCCCCGACGGGAAGCCCAAGTCCCTGGACCAGGTGACCCCGCGCGACCTCGGGGTGCACGCCAGCCGCTTCGCCACGGACGGCTGGGCCGCCCCGTACATCCCGCGCGAGATCGACGGCGTGCTGGCGGCGGCGCTCACCGGCGGCGGCCGGCGCCTCCTCGTCGTACGCGGGCCACGGCTGGCCGGCACCACCGCCGCGCTGGCGCACGCGGTGCTGACCCACCTGCCCGGCCGCTACCGGATGGTGGCCTACCACGACGATCCCCGCCTGCCGATCAGCCGGATGATCGAGCGCGCCGCCCGCCACGCCGATGACGGCGGCGGGGCGGTGCTCTGGCTGGAGGGCCTGCCGGAGCACCGCGTCAACGAGCTGGCGGCGACCTCGCCCCAGGACCTCCCGCCGCGCCTGTGGCTGGCGGTCACCCTCGCCGACGGCCCGGCGCTGCGGCAGGTGGTGGCCGACTTCCTCGACCGGTACGCGGTGCAGGCCGAGCTGCGGGCGATCACGCCGGGCGAGCGCGGCGCGCTGGTGGCCGCGGACGCCTACGCGGACCTTCGCCCGCTCCTCGCCGAGGGGCACGACGTGCTGATGGGGCGGCTCATGGTCTCCTGGGAGGAGATCCGTGACGCCCTGAACCGCGACGGGGAGCAGGCCACCGACCGGGTGGCGCTGCTGCGCGCGGTCGCCGACTGGTACCGCCTGCGCCTGGACACCCGGCGCCCGCTCACCGGCGACATCCTGGACCACCTGTTCCAGGGCTACCGGCGCGAGATCGCCGGCCTGCCGCCCGGCGCTCCGGTGCCCGTGACCGGCTACCGTTCGGCCCTGAAGTGGGCCATGGCCACCGGCAGCCGCCGGCCTCGCCTGATCCAGCGGAAGTCCTCCGGCTCGGGCCGCTTCTACTCCCCGCACCCGCTGCTGACCGCCATCGCCGACGAGACGTCGGATCCGGCCCGCTGGCCCGTCCACGACGCCCTGTGGGACTACGCCGACCGGTACTTCGAGGGGGATCAGCGCCGCGACATCGGCTACCTCGCCGTGGAGCGGGAGGCGTATCCGGCGGCATGCCGGTTGCTGGACCACAGCGACACCGGCACCGGCCTCGACGCGGCGATCCTCTGCCGGCTCAGCTTCCGGTTGAAGGAGACCGGCGAGATCGATCAGGCGCGACGCTGGTTCGTCAGGACGATCGAGACGGAGCACGATCACTACGCGCCGGAGGCGATGTACGAGCTCGGCCTGATGGAGAAGCAGCACGGCAATTTCGATGAGGCCCGCCACTGGTACCGCGAGGCGATCGCCGACGGCCATCCCGAGCATGCGCCACGGGCGAAGGGCAGCCTCGGGCTGCTGGAGAAGCAGCAGGGCGATCTCGATCAGGCCCGGCACTGGTTCGGCGAGGCGATCGCCACCGGGCACCGCGACCACGCCCCCTGGGCCATGGTCCATCTCGCCCTGATGCTGATGGAGCAGGCTGAGTTCGACGCCGCTCGCCTTTGGTCCCATGAGGCGATCGCCACCGGCCATCGTGACCACGCACCCAACGCGCTGGTCAACCTCGGGTGGTTGGAAGAGCAGCAGGGCGATCTCGGGGAGGCGCGGCGCCGGTATCGGGAGGCGATCGCCACCGGGCACGCCGACGAGGCGCCCGCGGCGATGCGCAACCTCGCAGCGCTGGAGCGGAAGGACGGGCAGCTCGAAGAGGCGCGGCACTGGTATCGCGAGGCGGTCGCCACCGGGCATGCCGAGGAGGCCCCCAAGGCGATGATCAACCTGGCACTGCTGGCCAATGCCCAGGAGGACATCGGAGAGGCGCGGCGCTGGTACCGCGAGGCGGTCGCCACCGGGCACGCCGAGGAGGCGCCCGTCGCGATGCGGACCCTCGGGTGGCTGGCGGAGCGGTGGAACGACCTCGAACAGGCGCGGCGCTGGTTCCGCCGGACGATCGCCACGGGGCATGCCGAGGAGGCGCCCAAGGCGATGCGCAACCTCGGCGCGCTCGAAGCGGACCGAGGGGATCCGGAGCAGGCACGCCACTGGTACCGCAAGGCGATCGCCGGCGGCCATCCCGTCGAGGCGCCCCTCACGATGTACAACCTCGCGTTGCTGGAGGAGCGGCAGGGCAATCTCGATCAGGCCCGGCACTGGTTCGGCGAGGCGATCGCCACCGGCCATCCCGAGGCGCGGGAGCTGGCCGAGCAGCGGCTTCGTGACCTGGGACGGCAGGAGGAGGAGCTGCGGCGGGCCACGCACTACGCGGAGTACGGCTACCTGGCCTACGCCGACCCGTCGATGATGCGCCCATCCGCGCCCGACCCCGAGGAACCCCTGCCTGAGGCCGAATCCCCGCCGCCGTAGCCACCGGACGGTGCACCGTCGCCCTCCGGGGGGAGGCCGGTCAGCGCCTCGGTCTCCCTCCGGGAGTAGGGGGAGCCGGGCCATTCGACGAGCACGACCGTGGCGTCGTCGCGGAGCCGGCGTTCGTGGTAGTCGAGGTGGTGGTGGATCAGGCGGCGCAACGTCTCGGGCACCGGGAGCTCGTCGGCCTGGTGCCGGATGAGGAAGTCGGTGAACCGCTCCATGCCGAACTCCTCACCGTGCCGGTTGCGCGCTTCGGTGATGCCGTCGGTGTAGAGCAGGAGCCGGTCGCCGGGTTGCAGCTGCGCGTGGCACACGGTCACCGGCAGGTGCAGACCGGTGCCGGTCGGCGAGCCGGGCGGGCACTCCAGCTCGATGGTGGCGCGTCTGCGGACGATGACCGGCGGATGGTGGCCGCAGTTGACCCAGGCCAGGGCGCCGCTGGGGATGTCCAGCTTGGCGATGACGCCGGTGGCGAACCGCTCGCCGCCGAACTGCCCCGTGAGCGCCTCGTCGATCTTGGCCGCCGCCAGGGCGAGCCCGTCGCCCTCGTGGCGGCTGTTGCGCAGGGTCGTCAGCGCGAGGTTGGCGGTCAGGCCGGCCGCGGTGTCGTGTCCCATCGCGTCGAATATCGCCAGGTGTGCGGTACGGCCCTCGAACGCGTAGTCGTACACGTCGCCGCTGACGTCGTACGCGGGCTCCATCACCGCGCTGATCACCAGCCGGTCGGTGGCGAACGTGCGCTGCGGCATGAGCCGCCACTCCATCTCCGCCGACACGCTCATCCGCCGGCGCCGCACCAGCCGGGCGTAGGTGTCGCTCAGCGGGCGCTTGGAGACCACCAGCAGGGCCACCAGCCCGGCCAGGCGCTCCATGTCCAGCAGCACCTCGGGATCCACCGCGGGAACGGCGATCCGCAGGACGCCCAGCCGGTCGGTGCCGTCCACCAGCGGCACCCACCACTGCTCCGGGTCGCGCACCGTGGCCGGCAGGATCTTCCCGTGCTGGAACGCCCGGCCCGCCACCGTCCCCTCGATGCCGATCTCGTCCCGCTCGGGCGTCCCGGCGGGGGCCGGCTGGGAGACCAGCGGGGAGAGCACCTCCTGTTGCAGGTCCGCCAGGTAGATCAGCACCTCGCGCAGCCCCACCCGGCGGGCGTGCTCGGAGACCAGGTCCGGGATCTGCTCCAGCGTGGAGGTGTGGCTGGCGGAGATCAGGGCGCCGAACATCGCCGCCCGCGCCGCCGCCGACCCCGTTTCCTCGGAGCCGGAAGCCGAAGCATTGTGAGCGGTCATGCACCTACCGTAACCATCCGGGTCGCGGCGGTCGGGCGTCCGCCCCCCCATATCACCGTGCCCCGGGGGCAAATGGTAGGTCCGGCGGGGCGGCCGTCCGGCTTACGGTGGCGGCAGGGCTTGGCTCAGGAGGTCCGCATGAAGTCCTTCCGCTCGGTCGCCGCCGCGGTGGCCGCCACGCTCGTCCTCACCGGCACCCCCGTGCGCGCCACCCCCGCCCCCGCCGCATCCCCCGAGATGGTGCGGGCCATGCGGCGCGATCTCGGGCTCACCGCCGGGCAGGCCGCCTCCCGGCTGGTCGCCGAGGAGCGCGCCCGCCGGGCGGAGCCGGCCCTGCGCGGCCTGCTCGGCCCCCGCTTCGGCGGCGCCTGGCTGGCGGCGGACGGATCGTTCGTCGTCGCCACCGCCGACGCGGCCGACGCGCCGGCCATCGCCGCCTCGGGAGCCCGGCCCAGCGTCGTCGCCCGGCCGCTCGCCGCGCTCGAAGCCACGCGGGACCTCCTGGATCGGGCCGCGCATCTGGCCGGCCCCGGCGTGCACGGCTGGTACGTGGACGAGCCCGCCAACGACGTCGTGGTGCTGGCCGCCGACCAGGCGAGCGGCACCGCCTTCGTCTCCGGCAGCAAGGCCGACCCCTCCGTCGTACGCGTGCGGACCTCGACCGCCCGCCCCGTCCCGTACGCCGACATCCGCGGCGGCGACACCTTCGTCGTCCGGGACAAGGGGCGCTGCATCGTCGGCTTCACGGTACGGCGCGGCACCACCGGCGGGTTCCTCACCGCCGGGCACTGCGGCCAGAGGGGGGACGTCGCCCTGACCGGCTACGGAGGCACCCCGATCGGCGTCTTCGAGGCATCCTCCTACCCGGGCGACGACTACGCCTGGGTGTCGCTCCACCCGGGCTGGACCCCCCGTGGCACCGTGGTCGCCCTCGGCGTCGAACGCCCCGTGCGCGGCGCGGCGCCGGCCCCGGTGGGGTCGTCCGTCTGCCAGGCCGGCCCGGCCACCGGCTGGCACTGCGGCATCGTCCAGCAGCGCAACGCCACCGTCGTCTACCCCGGCGGCACCGTCACCGGCCTGGTGCGCACCAGCGTGTGCGCGGAGCCGGGGACGTCGGGGGCGCCGTTCCTGTCCGGGGACCAGGCCCAGGGCATGACCTCCGGCGGTTCCGGCAACTGCTCGGTCGGCGGCACCACGTACTTCCAGCCGGTCGCGGAGCCCCTGTCGGCCTTCGGTCTCACGCTGGTCACCGGCTGAGCGGCGTCCCGGCGATTGCGCAGGATTTGCATCACCTGTCAAACTGGTGATGTGAAGCATGTGTTCCTTTGCGGCAACCCCGCGCTCGACCTCGCCGGCACGCTCCGGGCGCGCCGCACGGAGCGCTTCGAGACGCTCGACGCCCCCGACCGGCTCGACGCCTGGTACCTGGAGTCCGGCCTCGTCGACGCCGTCTCCCCCTGCCGGGACGCGGATCTGGCCCGGGCCGTGGCGGTTCGGGAGGCGATCTACGCGCTGGTCACCGCCCGGCTGGCCGGTGACGGATACGACGGCGAGGCGCTCGCCCTGGTGAACGAGGCCGCCCGCGAGCCCGCGGCGGCGCCGCAGCTGACGGCCGAGGGGCGGTGGGTCGAGGCGACCCCGGCCCAGGCGCTGTCCACCGTGGCCCGGCATGCCGTTGAGCTGCTCAGCGGGCCGGAGGTGCCGCTGATGAAGGAGTGCGCCAACCCCGAGTGCACCAAGGTCTTCATCGACCGCTCGCGGGGCGGGCGGCGGGAGTGGTGCGGCATGGAGTCGTGCGGCAACAAGATCAAGGCGGCTGCCTACCGGGCGCGCAAGAAGGAGGCCCAGGTGGCGGGCACGCGCTGACGCCGGCCGGTCAGGCGGGTCGCGGGGGACGGATGGCGTGCGGGAAGTGGAAGAGGTCACCGGGGTCGTAGCGGGCCTTGACCGCGCGCAGGCGATCGAGGTGCTCGCCGTAGTAGGCGCGTCCCCAGTCGGGCTGGCGTGCGGAGACGTGGTTCTGGTACGCCTGCCCCGTCGCCCACGGCCGCAGGTCCTGCCACAGCCGGGCGGTCCAGTCGCGGGCCGCCAGCGTCGCGCCGAGACCCGTGCGGGCGTCCGCCCAGGCGCGGACCCACATGCCGAACCGGCAGTCGCGGTGCGCCCAGGCCGTCCCCTCGGCGCGGCCGAGCGCCCCGCCCTGCAACTCGATCACGCAGTCCCGCCGCCCGCCGCCCTCGGACGCGGCGCCGCGGGCCAGCGCTCGTATCAGCACGGCCACCGCCTCCGGGGGCAGCGGCCGGTCGAGCAGGTGGTCGGCCTGGAAGCAGGGGCCGGACGCCCCGGCCATGCCCTCCCGGGAGAAGCACCACAGGAACTCGGTCGCCTCCGGATACCGGGACGAGTGCGTCCTGACCCCGGCCGGGCCGGTCCCCATGGCCCGCGTCAGGCCCACCAGCAGGTGCGCGGCCTCCCGCCTCGGGCCGCACCACACGGCCACCACGACGGCCTGCCCGGGGCCGGGCCGCAGGACGAGCTGGGTGAACATGCGGTCGGGCACGGTCTGCGCCCACTCCTGCCACGCCGCCACCAGGTCCGGCGCCCAGGGCCATTCGAGCAGGAACGTGTGCACGTCGGGAGCCGGATGGGTGCCGAACACCAGCGACGTGACGATCCCGAACCCGGCCGTCCCCGCGCCGCGCAGCGCGAAGAACAGGTCCGCGTGGGCGTCGGGGCCGCACGTCTCCATGCGGCCGTCGGCGAGCACCACCTCCGCCTGGAGCAGGTGGTCCATCGTCAGCCCGTAGGCGCGGCCGACCGTCCCGATGCCGCCGCCCAGCGTCAGCCCCGCGATGCCGACGTCCGGGCACGTGCCCAGGGGCAGCAGGCGGTCGTGCCGGTCGAGTACCCGTGCCACCTCGCCGGCCCTGGCCCCCGCTCCCACCCGGGCGACGTCCTGGTCCACCGTGACCCCGGACATCGGGGAGACGTCGATGACCAGCCCGGGTCCGGTCGAGTAGCCGGCGTAGCCGTGGCCGCCGGAGCGGGGGTGCGGCGGCAACCGGTGCCGGCGCGCGAACAGCACCGCCTCGCGTACGTCCCGGGGGTCGGCGCACCGCACCACCCCGAGCGGCCGGACCAGGCCGAACCGGGGATCGGCGATCCGGCGCGCCTGCTCGTAGCCGGGGTCGCCGGGCAGGAGCACCGGTCCGCGTACGCGTCTCCGGAGCGCCTGCCAGTCATCCGCCGCGGGCCGGCGCGACCTCGTCACGGCCACCCCCATGACCTGTGTCCGTATCATTACTTTCAGCAATCATACGGACACCAGGCGTGCCAACCGGCTTCAGGGCACGCCCGGCCGGAGGAGGCGACGGGGGGTGGTGGCGACGAGGCCGGAGCCCGTGCGGGCGGCCGTCCCCGGCAGTCGGCGGTCAGTCGTCGACCGTGTGCCCGTGGTTGCGGCGCTGGACGTACAGGCGGTTGCCCTCGGGGCCGGTCCATTCCACCCGTACGACACCGGCCACCGCGGCGTCGCCGATGCGCGACGGGTCGGACCAGTAGCCGAAGTTGGGGTTGCGGAAGAACGTCGCCCACACCTGGCCGCTGCGATCGGCGAAGAAGTTGTTGTGACCGGCGCCGACTCCCGCGGTCCACCGCCTGGAATAGGGGCCCTCGAAATTGTCCGCGACGGCGACGACCGCGTCGTACTGGTACTGCACGCGGCCGGCGCCGGGCGTGGCGTAGGCGTATCGCGTGGTGCCGTCGGGGTTGGTGGAGGAGCGGTTCCACGCGGCGTGCAGGAGGTAGTACTTGCCGCCGTGCTTGAACACGTACGCGCCTTCGAGGTACGGCTCGGGCGCGTACGGCACCTGCTGGAACTGGGGGAGGCCGGTCGTCGGGACGATGTCCTCCATGTCGTCCCGGAACTTCGCGTACAGATGGTTGTGCAGCACCAGCCAGGCGTCGTCGCCCTCGGCGTAGAGGCTGCCGTCGATGTGGTGGTAGGCGCCCGGCTTGATGAAGGCGGGCCCGCCGATGAAGGACTCGCCGAAGGGTTTGTCGAGGTTGCCCTCCACCAGCCGGTACGGGCCCTCGACCCCGCCCTCGCTCACCAGCATGAACGAGCCGACCTTCTGGGAGTGGTCGCCCATGCACGCCACGATGTACCACTTGCCGCGGAAGTGGTGCACCTCCGGGGCCCAGGCCTGGCCCCGCTTGCCGAACCGGTCGTCGGTCCAGTACTCCTGCCACGGGGCCACGACCGTGCGTCCCGGCCGGTTCTCGCCGGCGAACTCCGGCGACCACACCTTGCCCTTCTCGGCGCCGGGCCGGATGCCGGTGGTGTCGGCCAGCCGCCACGGCCCCCGCAGGGACGGGGACACCCACACGAAGATGCCGTCGTTCCACGGGGCGGCGGCTTCGAGGCCGGGCACCCGCGTGGTGCCGGTGGCGACGTAGACCGGGCGGCCGTCGACGACGAAGCAGTTGACGTAGGTGTCCCGCATCCAGACCCGGCCGAGCGCCTCGTCGCGGGGGCGCAACTCGAGCGGGAGGATGAAGGAGTTGTCCTCGCGCGGCCACAGGTCCAGCCGGGTGTCGGCGAGGCCGTAGGGCTCCGGCTCGGGCCAGTTCGACGGGTGGCGCCGCCTCGCCGCGGCCTCGGCGGGCGCCGCCTGTGCCGCCTGCGCGGCGGCCGTGGGAAGCGCCGCCGCTCCCAAGAAACCGGCCGCACCGGTCAGCAACGACCGCCGGTTCACGTGCAACCCGTTCTCGGAATCAGCCATCTGTCACGTCCTCCCGCAATCGACGCCTGCCGGGCCCGCTCCCGCTGAGCGGCTGGGGCGCCGTGCCGCTGCGCAGAGTCTGCCGAAGTCTCGCAAATTACGTCAATAACCCGGAAGAAATCCCCGAACGGCCGCCAATTCAGGTCGTTACAGCAGGAATCCCAGGTCAAACGGCTATGAGCGGAAACTCGGGCATGATCCTCCCCGTAACGTTCACGTAACGGGCTCTTCGCCGGGGTTCGGTGGGGGCGGGCGGTGAGCCGTACGGTCGGGCGTATGAGCATCGAAGATCGGCGGGCTCGTGGCGGCGACTCGCCGTGGCGGCGCGGGCGGGTTCTCGCCGCGCTCGCCGTGCTGGTGGCCGGGCTGCAGGCGTTCCCCCGAGCCGTGCCCAACGCCGTGGGGAGCCTCGGGAGCCTGCTGGAGACGTTCCTGCCCTGGGTCGGCCTGGCCGTTCCGGTGCTGCTGGTCCTGGCGCTGCTGCGCCGCTCGGCCATCGCGATGGTGTCCCTGGTGCTGCCGGTGGCGGTCTGGGCCGCCGTCTTCGGTGCGCGGCTGTCGCCCGCCGACGGCGGGGCGGCCCACGACCTGACCGTGCTCCAGCACAACGTCGGCGAGGAGAACCCCGATCCGGCGGGCACCGCGCGAGCCCTGGCCGGGGCCGGGGCCGACCTCATCGCCCTGGAGGAGGTGATGCCCGACGCCCGGCCCGTCTACGAGGCCGTCCTCGCCCCCGGCCATCCCCACCACGTGGTCGTGGGCACCGTCGGGCTCTGGTCCAGGCATCCCCTCACGGGCTCCCGGCCGGTGGGCATCAGGCCCGAGGGGGTCACCGGGGACTGGAACCGGGGGATGCGCGCCACCGTGCGGACACCGTCCGGCGACCTGGCCGTTTACGTCGCCCACCTGCCCTCGGTCCGGATCCGGCTGCCGGACGGCTTCGGCACCCGGTGGCGGGACGAGAGCGCCGCCGCGCTGGGCGCGGCCCTCGCCGCCGAGCCGCTGGACAGGATCGTCCTGCTGGGCGACCTCAACGCCACCCTCGACGACCGCGGCCTGGCACCGGTCACCTCCCGGATGACCCCGGCCGTGGCGGGGTTCGGCTTCAGCTGGCCCGCCGCGTTCCCCCTCGCCCGGATCGACCATGTCATGACCCGCGCCGCGACGCCCGTCGCGACCTGGACGCTGCCCGCGACCGGCAGCGACCACCTCCCGGTCGTGGCCCGCATCAGGCTCTGAGGGTCAGCCGGGTCCTGGACGCGTCGAGGTGGGTGCGCATGGCCGCGGCCGCGCCCAGGGGGTCCGCGGCGGAGATCTGGTCCCGGATCTTGCGGTGCTCGCCGAGCACCTGGTCCAGGTGGCCGGGATCGTGCTCGGTCCCCGCGTACGGCCGGGTGATCGCGGCGGCGCCGAGCGCGTCGAGCAGGTCGAGGTAGAAGCGGTTGCCGGTGGCGACGGCGATGGCGCGGTGGAAGGCGAAGTCGGCCTCCACCGCGTCGCTGGCGCTGCCCCGGACCGTGGCCATCCGGCGCAGCGCGGCGTCGACGGCGGCCAGGGCGGCGGGCGTGGCGCGGGCGGCGGCCAGCGCCGCGGCCTCCACCTCGATGCCACGGCGCAGTTCGAGCAGGTGAAGCCGGTCGTCCAGGCTCCGTACGGTGCCCACGGAGTGCGTGAAGTCCTGCGCCGCCGGCCTGGCCAGGACGAACGATCCGCGTCCGCGCCGGGTCTCGACCAGCCCCGCGGCACGCAGCCGGGAGATGGCCTCGCGTACGACGGTGCGGCTGACCTCGTACCGGCCGGCGAGGTCGCCTTCGGCGGGCATGAGGTCGCCGGGCTGCCAGGTTCCGTCCCCGATGGCGCGCCGGAGCTCGCCCTCCACCCGGTCGGCGAGGCTGGGGGCGTGATCGTCAGCCACGGACGGCTCCGTGCGCGCTCTCCGCCAGGCCCAGCGCGAGGGCGCTGCGTCGCGTGACCTCCTGGAGCAGGTCCGGGTGTTCGGACAAGCGGGTGCCGTACGTGGGGACCAGGGTCCGGAGCGCCGCGCGCCAGGCCGGCACGCGCTCGGGGAAGGCTCGTTCGAGCACGTCCAGCATGATCGAGACCGAGGCGGAGGCGCCCGGTGAGGCGCCGAGCAGGGCGGCGAGGCCATCGGAGGTGACGACTTCGGTGCCGAACCCGGCGATCGAGCCACGGCCGTCCACCCGCTTGACCACCTGCACCCGCTGGCCGGCGGTGACGAGCTCCCAGTCGCCCGGCCGCGCGTCCGGGACGAACCGGCGCAGCGCGCGCATCCGGCCGCCGTGGGTCTGCGCCAGCTGGCCGACGAGGTAGCGCAGCAGGCCGAGGTTGTCGCGGGCCGCGCCCAGGAGCGTCCCGGCGTTCCACGGGGTGACCGACCGGGGCAGGTCGGAGCGGCGGCCCCGCTTGAGGAAGCGCGGCGAGAACGCGGCGAAGGGGCCGAACATGAGGTAGCCGCGGCCGTCCACGACGCGGGTGTCGAGGTGCGGCACCGACAGCGATGGCGCGCCGGGCTCCGCGTGGCCGTAGACCTTCGCGTGGTGGCGGGCGAGCAGCTCCGGCCGGTCCGTACGGAGGAACTGCCCGCTGATGGGGAAGCCGCCGTACCCCCGGGTCTGCCGCACCCCTGCGCTCTGGAGCAGCGGCAGCGTCCCGCCGCCCGCCCCGAGGAACACGAACGAGCCGCGCACGCCGTAGTCGCGGGCCCCTTCCAGATCGCGCACCCGCAGCCGCCACGACCGGTGGTCACGGGAGAGGGAGCGCACCTCGTGGCCGGTGCGCACCTCGACGCCGTCGCGCGCGAGGGCGGTGAAGAGCCGGCGCGTGAGCACCCCGTAGTCGACGTCGGTGCCGCCACGCGTGCGGCAGACGGCGACGTGCTCGCCACCGGGACGGCGGTCGAACATCAGCGGGAGCCAGCGCGCCATGACGTCCCGGTCGCGGGTGAACTCCATCCCCTCGAACAGCGGGTGCCCGCGCAGCGCCTCGTGCCGCAGGCGCAGGTGCTCCACCCCAGTGGCGCCGCGGGCGAAGCCGAAGTGGGGGACCGAGCGGATGAAGCCGGCCGGGTCGCCGAGCGTGCCCTCCTCGACCAGCCCCGCCCAGAGCTGCCGCGACAGCTGGAACTGCTCGTTGACGGCGATGGCGCTGCCGACGTCGATCGAGCCGTCGCCGCCGAGCGGGGTGTAGTTGAACTCGCAGAGCCCGGCGTGGCCGGTGCCCGCGTTGTTCCAGGCCGACGAGCTCTCCAGGCCGAGCCCGTCCAGCCGTTCCAGCACGAGGATCGACCAGTCCGGCTGCGCGCGGCGCAGCAGCACGCCGAGGGTGGCGCTCATGATCCCGCCCCCGACCAGCACCACGTCGTAGCCGGTGCCGGTCCTCGATCCGCGTTCGGCGCTCACCTGATGTCTCCTCGCGACCGCAACCTGTATGACAGGGTTCTGTCCTGTATAACAGGTTTGTCCGCCTGCTCGTGCGCGCCTTCCGCCCATGTTCCCGAGGAGATTTCACCTGGCGGAAACCTAAGGCGCGATCGCGGTGGGTAGATTCCCGCCATCCTGGACAACGTTGACCCCTTCATCGGCACAGCGGCGACCGACCTGCCTCCGGCTCGTGGTCTGGCCGCCACTTGGTGGTGGCCGAAACCACAGGTGGGCAACACCCACCCCGGTGCCACGTCGCCGCTGGGCATGGTGTCGGCCTGCGCCTACTCCGGCGCGTACCCCACCGGCTACGGCCGGTACGCGAAGAACACCGAGGGCGTGCCCGAGGAGATGTTCGAGCAGCTGCAGGCGTCCGGGTTCACCCACTTCCAGCAGTCCGGCACCGGAGCGATCCGCAAGTACTACAACTACGTGAGGGTCACCCCGATGGTGCAGTCGCTGGACGAGTTGGGCGAGTCCTGGCCGCTGCACGACGAGGTGGCGGAGGCCGGCTACTACGCGGCCACCCTGGGCACCGGGGTCCGCTGCGAGCTCACCGTGGGCACCAAGGTCGCCGTGCACCGGTACACGTTCCCGGAGCACAGCAGCGCCCGCGTGGTGGTCGACCTGTCCTGCGGCGGCCTGGCCATCGACCTCGGCCAGACCGTGCCGGTGCGGGCGCAGGTGGAGAGCATGGGGCGCGGCCGGGCCCAGGGCACGGTGGTGATGGAGGGCGTCCCGCTCTCGGTGTACGTGGACGTCGACAGCCCGGGCTGGCGGCAGATGCTCTGGTACGACCGGCGCCTCATCGACGGCGGCACCCGCCTCGACTTCGACAGCATCCGGCACACCACGTTGCGGCCGTTCGGCATGCTCTTCATGGGCCCCACCACGCCGGGGCAGACCATCGAGGTGCGGCTCGGGTTCTCGCTGCGCGGGTGCGACCAGGCCCGGCAGAACCTGGAGCGCGAGTGCGGCCACGCCCAGCCGGCGTTCGACACCGTACGCTCGCGGACCCGGGCCCGGTGGAGCGAGCACCTCGACCGGGTACAGGTCGAGGGCGGCACGCCGGCCCGCCGTACCGTGCTCGCCACGGCGCTCTACCACGCGCTGATCAAGCCGTGCTTCGCCGACGACGAGAGCCCGTTCTGGCCGACCCCCGGGCCGTTCGCGTTCGACGTGTGCACCATGTGGGACATCTACAAGACGCAGCTGCCGCTGCTCGCGGCCATCGCCCCCGACCGGGCCTCCGACCTGCTGGAGTCGCTGATCCGGGTCTGCGAGGAGGAGGGCAACTTCCCCATCGGCTACCGGATGGCCCGTGGCGCCGACCGCTTCTTCCGCCAGGCCAGCGCGCTCGTGCACACCGCGCTGGCGGACGCCCACGCGCTCGGCCGGGCGGCCCTGGACTGGAGCTGGGCGCTCGTGCACATGGTCGGCGACCTGCGCCGCATGTACGGCGAGGACTTCTTCGAGCACGGAGTCGTGCACCCGATCACGCACACCCTCGACCTCGCCTACGCCCACCACTGCACGGCACAGGTGGCCCGGTCGCTGAACGACCGCCGCCTGGCCGACGATCTCGAGAACCGCGGCCTGCAGTGGTCCAACGCCTTCGACCCGGACACGGGGCTGCTGCGCGACTCGGAGTTCTACGAGGGCGGCAAGTGGAACTACTCGTTCCGGCTGCTGCACGACATGGCCGCGCGGATCGCCCTGGCCGGCGGCGACTCGGGCTTCATCGACAAGCTGGACCGGTTCTTCGGCTTCGGCGCCGCGCCGGTGAAGCAGCCCGGCCGGCGCCCGCCGGCGGCGGAGATGGCGGCCGGCTACGCCCTGAACCGGTTCGAGGGGCTGAACAACGAGCCGGACATGGAGGCGCCGTGGGCCTACCACTACGCCGGCCGTCCCGACCGTACGGCCGAGATCGTGAACGCGGCGCTGACCTGGCAGTTCGGCACCGGGCCTGGTGGCCTGCCCGGTAACGACGACTCCGGCGGCCTCAGCTCGTGGTACGTGTGGGCGTCGCTGGGGCTGTTCCCCATCGCCGGGCAGAACCTGTTCCTGGTGAACGCGCCGGCGTTCGAGCGGGCCGTGCTCCGGGTCGGCGGCAACGAGTTCGTGATCGAGACCAGCGGGCACCGCGAGCGGCCGATCGGCGTCGACGGCCTCGACCGGGACCTGCCGGCACAGTACGTCCAGTCGGCGACGCTCGACGGCAAACCCCTGGACGCGACCCACCTGAGCGCCGCCACCGTGCACCGCGGCGGCCGGTTGCACCTGCGACTGGGCCCGGAGCCGTCGGCGTGGGGACGGGGGATCCGCCCGCCGTCCCTTTCCGATCCGCCCCCGACACCGGAGGTAGCGCGATGACCCACCCCCGTCGCCGTCTCGTCATCGTGGTCAGGGCCGACCCGGTCATCTGCGGCCACTCCGGCGAGGCCCGCAATCTCGCCGAGGTGGCGCTGACCCGCAGGTTCGACGACGTACGGCTGCTGACCTGGCCGATCCCGGCGCTGCGGGCGGCCGGGCTGCCGCTCAAGCCGCTGGACCGGCTGCTGCCGTACAGCCCGGGGATCACCGTGGAGCGGCCGGAGCCGGTCGGCGACTACCGCGTGCCGGACGGCCGTCATCAGGCGGGTCTCACCGGCCGGCTCGTCGAGCTGCTCGCCGAGCCGGTGCCCACGGTCTGCCTCTCGATGTACCTGGCCCCGCACGCCTCGGTGGTCGTGGACGCGGTCGCGGCGGCGCGGGCGGCCGGGTTCGCGCCCGACGTGCACACCGTCGCGAAGGCGGTCGGCTCCGACGTCACCAACGTGATCCGGTCGTGCCTGCGGGAGGGCCGGTTCGGGGCGGCGACGGTGCTGTTCACCACGTTCCTGGCCAACGACGAGGTCGTCGCGGTCTCCGAGTACACCCGGGAGGAGATCGTCGCCTCGGCCGAGCAGGTGGACGCCCGCTGCGGCACCACGTTCGCCGAGCAGTGCCGGCGCCGCGTCACCGTCAGCTACCCGCCGATCGACTCCGCCGCCTTCCTCGACCCGGAGCCGGCGCGGGTGGACGCCGCGCTCGCCCGGCGCGGCCTGGAGCGGGACGGTTACGTGCTGTTCCTGTCCCGGGTGACCAAGGCCAAGGGCATCCACGACCTGGTGCTCGCCTACCGCCGGATGCGCTGCCGGTCGAGCGTGCGGCTGGTCGTCGCCGGCACCGGTACGGCCCTGGACGAGGTGCGCGCGCTGGCCGAGGGGGACGACCGGGTGGTCTTCCTCACCGACGTCGATGACCAGGAGAAGACGCTGCTCATGCGCGGCTGCGCGGTCTACGCGCTGCCCACCAAGCCCGAGCCCGACTTCGTCGAGACCTTCGGCATCGCCCTGGCCGAGAAGATGCTGGCCGGCGGCGGGCCGATCGTCACCACCCCGACCGGCGGGACCCTCGAGGCCGTCGGCGACACCGCCGTCGTGGTCCCGCCCGGGGACGTCGACGCCCTGGCCGCGGCCGTGGACCGGGTGGTTCTCGACATGTCCGCCGCCGAACGGCAGGACCTGGAGCTGCGCGCCCGCGCCCGCGCGATGTCCTTCGACCGGGCCGCGGTGTTCGACGACCTGTTCCCGCAGGAGGCGCCCGCCGTCGGGGTGCTCTGAGGGAGCGCACTGAAGGCATGCGCCGAGGACATGTTCTGAGGGGATCCTCCGACCGGACGAGCGGCCGCATCGTCCGTCCGGTCGGCCGGATCGCGCCCTGACGCACGATTCGGCGGGCCGCCTCCGCCTCGCAGACTCGGTGGGAGTCATCGAGCCGAGGAGGAAATGTGGTTCCCACCCTGGAGCTGCGGCGCTGGCGCCGATGGCACTCTATTTCGCCGGGCTGCTGGCCCTGGCCTGGGTGCTGGTGGCCCGCCATCCGGCGTACGCGCTGGTCATGCTCGGCTGCTTCCCCACGGCGTTCGTGGCCCTGCCCGGCTGGTACGCCTACGCCGGGGTGGTCGTCACGGCGCTCGTCGCCGCGGGCGGCCCCATCGCGTTCCAGAGCGGCGGCGAGCCCTGGCTCGGGCTGCTGCCCGCGCTGGCGGGGGCTGCGTTCGCCGCCTTCCTCGGGTGGATCATCAGGGCCATGGAGACCGAGGTCGAACGCCGGCTCGCCGCCAACCGGGCCCTGGAAGACGCCAACGAGCGCCTGGTCAGGCTCGGCGAGGAGAACGCCGAGCTGCAGGGCAGGCTCCTGGCGGCGGCCCGGCAGACGGGCGTCGCGGGGGAGCGCGGCCGGATGGCCAGGGAGATCCACGACACCGTCGCCCAGGGACTTTCGGGCATCGTCACCCAGCTCGAAGCCGCCGAGGAGGCCGCGCACGACCCCGACGCCGTACGCCGCCGGCTGGCCGTCGCCCGGAGCCTGGCCAGGGAGAGCCTGACCGAGGTCCGCCGCTCCCTCGACGGGCTGCGCCCCGGCCCGCTGGCGGAGTCCAGGCTGCCCGAGGCGCTGGAGTCGCTGGTGTCCGGCTGGAGCGCCGCGCACGAGGTGCCCGCCGGCCTGACCGTCACCGGCCCGGCCAGGTTGCTGCATCCCGAGGTCGAGCTGACGCTGTACCGGGCGGTGCAGGAGGCGCTGGCCAACGTGGCCAGGCATGCCGGGGCCGGCCGGACCGGTGTCACCCTGTCGTACATGGAGGACGTGGTGGTGGTCGATGTCCGGGACGACGGGGTGGGGTTCAGCCCCGGGGAGAGCGGCGGGTTCGGGCTCACGGCGATGCGGCAGCGGGTGGTCAGGCTCGCCGGGAGCGTCGAGGTGGAGTCGGCGCCCGGTCAGGGGACGGCGGTCAGCGTGACCGTCCCCGCCATCCCGAGCACGGCCGGGCAGGAGGCGACGTGAGCGTACGACTGGTGATCGTGGACGACCATCCCGTGGTGCGCGACGGCCTGCGCGGCATGTTCGCCGAGCAGCCCGACCTGGAGGTCGTCGGCGAGGCGGGCGACGGGGAACGGGGGCTGGCCCTGGCCGAGCGGGCGCGCCCCGACGTGGTGCTCACCGACCTGCGCATGCCCGGCCTGAGCGGGGCCGAGCTCATCCGGTCGCTGGCCGAGCGGGTGCCGTCGGCCCGCGTGCTGGTCCTGACGACGTACGACGGGGACGAGGACGTGCTGCCGGCGCTCACCGCGGGCGCGATCGGCTACCTGCTCAAGGACTCGCCGCGGGACGAGGTCTTCCGCGCCGTGCGGGCGGCGGCCGTGGGGGAGTCGGTGTTGTCCCCGGCGGTGGCCGCCCGGGTGCTGGACCGGGTCCGTACGTCCGCGCCCGCGTTCGCCCCCGCCGAGCTGAGCGAGCGCGAACGTACCGTGCTCGGGCTGGTCGCGAAGGGCTTCACCAACAAGGACGCGGCGGCGGCGCTGTTCATCAGCGAGACGACCGTGAAGACCCACCTCGCCCACATCTACACGAAACTGGGCGTCTCCGATCCGCGGCGGCCGTGGCCGCCGCCTACGGCCGCCGCCTACGGCCGCGGCCTGCTGCCGCGGCCTGCTGCCGTGATCCGGAGCATCTGAAAGTTTCATCCGGATCTGTGCCCTTTGCTCGATCGTCGCTATGCTGCCGCGCATTCGGTGTCGATCAAACGTGACGCGGCGGAGGGCGACCATGGGCGACGGACTTCCGAACTGGACGCATCAGGACCCGGACTACCTGCCTCCGGAGATCGACACCAGCAAGCCCAGCATCGCCCGCGTGTACGACGCGTTCCTCGGCGGCAAGGACAACCTCGCGGTCGACCGGGCCGTCGCGATGGAGGGCATGAAGCACTTCCCCGACGGCGGCCAGGGCGCCCGGGAGAACCGCGCGATGTTGTTCCGCGGCGTGAAGTTCATGACCGAGCAGGGCATCGACCAGTTCCTCGACGTCGGCTCCGGGCTGCCCACGATGGACAACACGCATTCCGTCGCCCAGCGGATCAACCCGGACGCGCGGGTGGTCTACGTGGACAACGACCCCATCGTGCTCGCCCACGCCCGGGCGATCCTGCAGACCAACGACAACACCCGCGTCATCACCGCCGACATGCGCGAGCCCGAGGCGATCTTCCACCATCCGAAGGTCGATGGCTTCCTGGACTTCTCCCGGCCGATCGGGCTGCTCCTGGTGGCCGTGGTGCACCACCTGGGCGACGACGAGGGGCCCGAGGAGCTGGTGGACACGTACAAGTCGCGCCTGGCTCCCGGCAGCTACCTGCAGCTCACGCACTTCTGCTCGTGCGCGCCGGAGGTACGGGCCCTGGAGGGGGTCCTGCTCACGATGCTGGGCACCGGCCGGGCCCGGGACATGAAGGAGATCGTGCACTTCTTCGACGGGCTGGAGCTGGTCGAGCCGGGCGTGGTGCACCTGCCGGAGTGGCGGCCGGAGCAGCCCGTCCGGCGGCCGCCGGGGCTGGGCGGGATCTGCATCGCGGGCGGCGTGGCCAGAAAACCCTGACCACGCCACCGGTGCCTCCGAGCTCAGGAGACCTGGACCTCGTGGCTCGCCTGCGCCTGCTGGTAGACGCCGTTGCCCGGCCACCTGACGGTGAACCTGTACAGTCCCCTCGCCCCGACCGTGGTGACGAACTCGAACGAGCCGCTCTCGTCCACCGTCACGCTGGGCAGCGGTCTCGTGGCGGAGCTGTCGACCCACGTACGCTCGACGGTGATCACGGCGCCCTCGGGCCGCAGCCCGCCGTCGCCCGCCAGGGTGCCCCTGAACCGCATCTCCTTGCCGACCGACCCGGTCTTCAGGCCGGTCAGCGTCAGCGTGGCCGGCCGCCTGGCGACCTCGGTGGTCGCCGACGCGGAGCTCCACCGGGCGTCCTGGCTGCCGTCCCAGACGGCCTGGTAGGTGATCGCGCCGCCGACCGGCGGGGTGTCGGCGAGCGTGAACGAGCCGTCCGCAGCGGTCGTCACCTCCGCGACGGTCGCGCTGGTGCCGTCGGGCGCGTGCCGGGTCACCACGACCGGCTGCGCGCCGGCGTCGAGCCCGCCGGGCAGCGCGAGCCCGCCGGTCAGCGTGACCGGTTCGAGCACGTCTCCCGTGGCCGGGGCGGTGAGGGTCATCGACGACCGCGGCAGCAGCGCGCCGTGCATCCGCCACAGGTGGAGCCGTCCGGTGCCGGCCCTCAGCACGGTGAGGACGTCGGCGCCCGAGATCGTCAGGCTGCCCGGGACGACGCTGCCCAGCGAGGAGTTCTCGCTCCGGTAGGTGATCTCCGCCGTGGCCGCGTCGTACGACACGACGTTCGCCACGCCCGTGCCCACCACCTGCGTCCCGTCGGGGCTCACCGCGACGGCGCGGCGGGAGATCGAGTGGATCGGGCTGTAGGAGCGGACGCGGGTCAGGGTCGTGGTGTCCCAGGCGTCGATCTGGTCCGGGCTGTCGAGCGCGGCGACGAGCGTGGACCCGTCCGGCGTGACGGCCAGGTCGTACGGGCCGCTCAGACCATGCGCAAGGCCGTCGATGCCGCCCCGCGGGGTCGCCGACGTGCCGTCGAGGTCGTAGACGTACAGGTAGGCGGGCAACAGGTTGGGCAGGGCGAACACCAGGGTGTTCCGTGCCGCGGCGACCAGGGGGGCACCGCTGGACATCCCGGCCCGGACGGACACGGCCTGCGGCGCCGGCGCGGTGAGGTCGAGGCTGAGGACGCCGCCGCCCGAGAGGCGCTCGCAGCCGTACCCGACCAGGAGCTGGGAGCCGGAGAGGGCCAGGTTCATGGGGCACGGGTAGGCGAGGTCGATCCGCCGGGTGATGGCGAGGGTGCCGGTGTCGATCTCGGCGATCTGGTTCGAGCCGCTCAGCGCCGCGTAGAGGCGGGCGCCGTCGGCCGCCATGGCCAGGCCGACCGCGCCCGACAGACCGGTGATCTCGCCCGTTACCGTGCCCCGGCCGTCCAGGACGACGATCCGGTCCCGCCCGGAGACGAAGATCTTGCCCCCGCCGGCGGCCGTGTCACCGCCCTTCTCGTGATCGAGGCCCACGGTCGCCAGGCTCACGCCGAGATCCGTCGTGGAGTCCACGGCGGAGGCGGCCGGTGGCTGGGCCACCGTCAGGGCGGCCAGCAGCGCCAGGGTCCCGCCCACGACGGTCAGTGATCGGGTCGATTCAAGCGCTCGGGACAACCACAAGATTCCTCCTGGGCGGCAGGTCGCTGTCGGAAAGCTTCAAGATCAAGCCACACGGCGGCACTTCGCGTCAAGATTGACGGAGAGTAACGGCGGTGGAGGGGCTCTGTCCGCGGTGAGCTGGGGGTCCGCCCGGCGGACCGGTCCAACGGGTTGGGCACGGTGGGTGATCATCCCTGATTCCGGTGGCCGTCCTCTTAGAAAGCGTGTGCGAAACTCACAGCAGTTTTTCAGGCTGTGAGTTTGCTGGGAATCGACCTTCGGGCGTGCACGGGGTGGTCGCGGCGACCTGTGGCTTTCACTCTCCGTGAGATCTGGCGGGTCCACCTGGGGCTCCCGCCGCTGGGCGGATCTCCGCAGCGCCGGGCGCCTTTCGCCAGTGCATTCCCCTACTCCGGTAAGTCACCTTCCGTGGTTCTTGACCGGATGTGTCGATTTATGGCGTGATTCGGGTGTTTTTGCGCTGTGGATCTTTTAGATCCTCCTTATCTGGAGTGTGCCCGTGTCACAGTTACCCCGTGGTCGCTTACGTACGTTGATCACCGTCGTGATGGCGGCGACGCTGCTGATCGCGACGGCCCCCGCACCGCCCGCCACCGCGCAGACCGCGGCCGGGGCTCCGGGAGAGCCGAACTTCGTCTCCCGCGCCTCGACCTGGCTGGCGGCGCAGGTGGCGAGCTGGTTCACCGAGGAGCCGAAGGGCGAGATGCGCCCGAGCGGCCAGAAGGCCACCCTGCCGGGGCTGACCTCCGGTCCGGCCAAGCAGCGGCGGGAGGTCGCCCCGCCGGGCAAGCGGGTCAAGGAAGTGCCCGGCAAGCGGACCCGCTTCGCCACCGTGTACGAGCTCGAGGACGGCCGGCAGCAGGCCGAGATCTCGGCCCGGCCAATCCATTACCGGGACGCCAAGGGCGAGTGGCAGCCGATCGACACCCGGGTCGAGGGGGTGTCGGAGGACGGCTTCACGCATGGCAACGACAAGGCCGGATACAGCACCCGGTTCGGCGACAGGTCGGACAAGCTGCTGCAGGTCAAGGCCGACGGGCGGCAGCTCACCCTGGGCGTGGCCGGCGACGGCCGGCAGCTGACCCCGAAGGTGGCAGGCTCGACCGTCACGTACCCGGGCGTGTGGGACGGCGCCGACCTGGTCTACGCGGTCACCTCCGAGGGGGTGAAGGAGTACCTGGTCCTGACCAAGCCCCCGGCGGCGGGCACGTCGCTCGCGTTCACCGTCAAGACGGGCGGCCTGAAGGCCGAGGCCCGGCCGGACGGGTCGATCGCGTTCCTCGGCGAGGACGGGACGGCGGCGTTCGCCATCCCGAAGCCGTTCATGTTCGACACCGTGGACGACCCGGCCTCCCCGTACGGCAAGCGCCACTCCGACGCGGTCACGCAGGAGGTCACCCAGCAGGGCGCCGAGGCGACCATCACGCTGAAGCCGGACCCGGCCTGGCTGGCGGCGGCCGACCGCAGGTGGCCGGTGGTGATCGACCCCACGATCGCGCTGCAGCCGGACTGGGCGCTGGCCGAGGACGCCTACGTCAGCTCCGCCTCCAAGACCGGCAACTTCGGCAGCGCCTGGCAGCTCCCGGTGGGCAAGACCAGCACCGGCGCGATCAACCGGTCGCTGATCAACATCCAGGTCGTGGACGCGCTGCCGGACCAGGACGTGCTGGTCGACGACGCCCGCCTGGAGGTCTACTTCGACCAGGCGCTGGGCGAGGCCGGCGCGGTGACGGTCGGCGCGCACGAGATCACCTCCGACTGGGGCGCCTCCGGGGTGACCTGGAACAGCCAGCCCACGTTCAACCCGATGGCCGCTGCCACCGTGACGCGGCAGCCGAATGAGCTGTCGCGCTGGCACGCCTTCAACGTCACGAACGTGGTGCAGGGCTGGCTGTCGCAGCCGTTCTGGACCAACGGCCTGCTGCTGAAGGCGAGCGACGAGTCGGCGGCGGCCCCGGTCGGCGGCCCGGTGTACGAGGCCGCGACCGAGAGCGCGTACGGCGGCGACGGCATGGTCGGTGAGCAGGCCAACACCCCCAAGCTGGTCGTCACCTACGGCCTGCCGAGCGTGACGCTCAAGCCGGTCACCACCGCCACCTCGGTAGGCGCGTCGCTGTCCTGGACCGCCTACACGGACCCGACCCCCGGCGACGCCTCGGACGACCTGGTCGGCTACGAGCTGCACCGCACCTGCCCGTCCGGCTGCCAGATCGGCGGCGGCTTCTCCGACGGCTACGACACGCTGGTGACCACGCTGCCGGCCGACGTCACCTCCTACACCGACACCGCCAGCGGCGGCGAGCCGGAAGCGGTGGCCGACCCGTCCTACATCCATGAGGCCAGCTACTGGGTCGAGGCGGTGCTGGCCAACGGCAAGACCTCGCCGTCGCAGGAACTGCGGGTCATCCTGCCCAGGCCGGGCGAGATCACCACCCTCGTGTACGCCGACGCCGACACCACGCTGTCGGCCGGCGAACCGTCGGTCGGCCACGACCAGGTCGCCGGGCAGAAGCGGGTGCAGGTCGGCAACACCGCCACAGCACTCGGCAACACCCGCGCTGTGCTGAGGTTCGGTGACTTCGCCGACAGGGTGCCGGCGGACGCGGAGATCACCCAGGCCACGCTGTCCCTGTGGGGCGCCAACGCCACCGGCACCGGCGCGGGCTTCACCGCCCACAAGCTGACCAGGGACTTCGACGAGTCAGCCACCTGGACCGCCCCGTGGACGAGCGCGGGCGGCGACTTCGACGCCGCCGCCCTGAGCACGCTCGGCGCGGTGACGGCCACGCCGGGCTGGCGCCAGTGGGCGGTCACGGATGCGGCCAAGGCGTGGCTCACCGACCCGGCCGCCGCCAAGGGGCTGCTGGTCAAGGTCGCCGACGAGGCCGGCACGGCCAAGCAGTCGGTGTCCTTCCTGTCGGGCGAGGCCGAAGAGCCGGTGCTGCGGCCCCGGCTGCGCGTGACGTACAAGGAGAAGACGGCCTTCTACGTGCCCGGCACGCCGGAACGGCTGGACGCCGGCGAGACCAGGCAAATCCCGGTCGTGGTCACCAACACCACCACCGAGACCTGGGACGCCGGCAGGACGGTGGTGTCCCCACTGGAAGCTGCCCGACGGCACCGACATCTCCGCGCCCGACAACCAGCTCAGGACGCCCCTGCCCGTCAGCCTGGCACCCGGCGAGTCGGCCGTGGTCCACACCGATGTCAAGGCGCCGGCCGCGACCAACCTGGCCGACGGGGTGCAACTGGTGTGGGACGTGCAGGACACCGTCACCAACAACTGGAAGTCGGCCACCCACCACCTGCCCGAGCTGCCGCAGCAGATCCGCATCGACTCGCCCACCTCGGACCTGCTCGGGCTGGAGAAGTTCTACCAGTACACGGGTCTCGCGACCGGGGCCGGCTCGTCAGCGGCGGCCAACCTGTACGCGGGCAACGTGACGTGGTCCTACGCCCCGATCAGCAACCCGTCGAGGGGCATCGCGACAAACGTCCGGATGACGTACAACTCGCTCGACACCTCCGCGGCCTCGCTCGGCTACGGCTGGTCGCTGCAGACCTCGACCCTGTCCAAGCTCGGCTCACAGCTGAAGTTCCACCCGCCCGGCCAGTCCTGGCCCGGCCAGGTGCGCCTGACCGACGGTGACGGCACCACGCACGTGTGGACGCTCGACCCGCCGGACCAGGCCGACTGCGACTTCGACACGTGCGCGTACAAGCATCCGCGCGGCGTGCACCTCTACCTGCAGCGGGTCGACCCGGCCGGGTTCGAGGGGCAGCCGAACGCCGCCGAGCTGGCCGAGCAGCGCGCCTGGGTGTTCACCAAGCCCGACCTCACGCAGTTCTTCTTCGACACCGAGGGCTTCCAGTCGGCCATCGTCGACAAGAACGGCAACACCATGTCGTTCACCTACGAGCGGCGCAGGTCCAACAACAAGCCCACCAAATTCCTGCAGTCGATCACTGACGCGACCGGCCGCCAGACGCTGAGGCTGTCCTACTACAAGAAGGGGCAGGACTACACCTACGTCGACGACGAGGGCAACGACGTCAGCGACTCCAAGCTGACCAACCCGCACATCATCGACAACGTCGAGTCGATCACCGACATCGCCGGCCGCAAGCTCACCTTCGCCTACACCGACAAGGGCCTGATGGCCAAGATGGTCGACGGCGCGGGGGACGAGCAGGCCAAGACGTTCCGCTTCACCTATGACGCCACGCAGGGCACCAGGAACGTCAAGCTGGTCGGCGTCAAGGACCCGCGCGGGAACGACACGGCGCTGACCTACTACGAAGCGCCGGTCGACCCCAAGGACAAGTGGAAGCTGGAGACGATCACATCCCGGCGCGGGGCGACGTACCAGTTCGGCTACCTCGACCCGGACGGGTCGCAGGGCGGTGTGATGCACGCCAGCGTCACCGACGAGCTGACCCGCCAGACGAAGTACGTGATGGACGCCTACGGCCGGCCCACCTCGGTGACCAACGCCGACGAGAAGACCACCACGCTGGAGTGGGACGGTGACCACAACGTCACCAAGCTCACCGAGCCGAACCAGGCCTACAAGACGTGGGAGTACGACCAGCGCACCGGCTACCCGCTGACGATCAAGAGTGCCGAGGCCAACAAGAACGGCTGGCCGGGCACCACGCTCAAGTACGACTACGACCCCGCCTACAAGGGCAACGTCGCCGACCTGAGCGAGAAGACCAGCCCCGAAGGCCGCAGGTGGACCTTCGGTTACGACGACAAAGGCAACCTGACCCGGGTGACCGACCCCGCCGGGACGCTCACCGACACGCCCGACGACTACTCGACCCGGTACGTCTATGACGGCCACGGCCAGATCCTCAAGGCGATCGACGCCAACAACCACGAGACCGAGTTCACCGACTATCACCCGAGCGGCTACCCGGAGAAGACGACCGACGCCTACGACCGGGTCAGCACCACCACCTACGACGACCGCGGCCTGATCGTCAAGGCAGAGGACGCCAAGGGCAAGGTCTCCGAGATCTCGTACGACATCTTCGAGCGCCGACTCGAGACGAAGGTGCCCAAGGACCAGAACGCCGGCAAGTTCATCGTCACGCCGGCCCCTGAGTACGACCTCAACGACAACGTCGTCAAGCAGACCGCCTCCAACGGCGCGGTGGAGACGACCGTCTACGACAAGGGCGACCTGCCGATCGAGGTGGGCCTCCCGCGGTATCCGGACGGCAAGGAACGCAAGTTCACCACCGAGTACGACGTGCTGGGCAACGTGACCAAGCAGACCGAGCCGCTGGGCAACCTGACGCCCGACGACCCGGACGATTACACCACCGGCTACACCTACACGAAGCTCTACCAGCTCGACACGGTGACCGACGCCGAGGGCGGCAGGACCTCGTACTTCTACGACGAGGTCGGCAACACGCTCAAGATCGTCGATCCGCGCAAGAACAACACGGCAGACCCGGAGGACTACTCCGTCAGGCATGTGTACGACCTCGACCACCGGCAGACGTCCAAGATCGACGCGGCTGGGCATGCGGTGTCGTGGGAGTACGACAAGGACAACAAGACCACCGCGGTCATCGACCAGGAAGGCAACCGGACCGAGCTGGTGCTGGACGAGCGCGGTCTGGTCAAGCAGTCCAAGGTGCCGCACTCGTCCACGAACGGGGAGATCAAGTACGTCGTCACCGAGTTCCGGTACGACCCGGCCGGTAACCGAACGAAGGTCATCACCCCGCGCGGCGTCGAGACCGCCGACGACCCCGACGACTTCGTCGAGGAGACCCGCTACGACAAGCTGAACCGGGTCGAGGAGCAGGTCTACCCGTACGACAAGGACGACCCGCGCTACAACAAGCCCGACAGCGTCAAGTACTTCTACGACGAGGTCGGCAACCTGGCCAAGGTGTCGGCGCCGCCGTCCTCCGGTGAGACGGTGCGCAACGACACGGTCTCCACGTTCTACGACAACGGCTGGACCCGTACGACCACGGACGCGTGGGACCTGACGGCCGCCTACGAGTACAACGACATCGGCCAGCAGATCAACCGCACCCTGCACGCCTCCGGCGGCTCCTCCTCCCGCACGCTGACGTGGGACTACTACCTGGACGGCAACCTGAAGTCGCACACCGACGACGGCACGCCGGTCGGCAAGGACACCGTCCTGGTCGACAACTCCGACTTCCAGAACGTCACCACCGTCGGCACCACCTGGGCTCCCGCCGCGGCGGGTACCGGTTTCCAGGGCTACGACTACGACCTCGCCCCCGCGGGGATCGGGCAGTCGTCGATGACCTGGAACCTCACGATGCCCGCCGGTGGGCAGTACGAGGTGTTCGTCCGCTACCCGTCCGGGGCCACCGCCACGGACGCGCCGTACCAGGTCACCCACGGCGGCGGCAGCACCCAGGTGAAGGTCGACCAGACCAGGAACGCCGGCGAGTGGGTGTCGCTGGGCTCGTACGACTTCAGCGACGCCGCGCCGCCGGTCAGCCAGGTCGGCGAGCGCAACGTGACCTCCACCGGCACCCAGATGATCACGCTGACCGACGCCGCCAACGGCACGGTCGCCGCCGACGCCGTCAAGCTGGTGCGCGACAACTCCGGCGAGACGGACACCGAGCAGAAGAAGTTCGAGTACGTCTACGACGTCAACGGGCAGCTGGACAAGCTGACCGACAACAGCTCCGGCCGCCGGATCGACACCTACGACATGGTCTGGACCGAGCTCGGTCAGATCAAGTCGGTGACCGAGTCCAAGGACGGTGCCGTCAAGAACGTCACCTCCTACACCTACAACGAGGTCGGCAACCCCACCCAGCGCCGTCACGACGGCCTGGTCACCGACTTCACCTACGACGTGCGCGACGCCATCGCCACGGTGGTCAACCAGCGGGCCGTCAACACGACCGACACCCAGACGACCACCTTCTCCTACACCGCCCGCGGCGAGCTGCTGCGCATGGTCGCCGGCAACGGCAACGTCGTCGAGCTGGACTACTTCCTCGACGGCCTGGCCCGCACCAGGACCGAGAAGAAGTCCGACGGCACCCTGGTCGCCTCGCACGAGGTCGGGTACCAGGGCAACGGCCACCGCGCCAGCGACCACGTCAAGCTGCAGAACGCCGACAGCCCCGGCTCCTACCTCGAGCACCAGCTGTCCTACACCTACGACCCGCGCGACCGGGTCGCCAAGGTGGGCAAGCAGGTCGTCACCGGCCAGCCGCTGAAGGACGAGACCTACGTCCACGACGCCAACAACAACGTCATCGAGCAGACCGTCGAAGGCACCACCACCAAGTTCGACTACGACCGCAACCGGCTGATGACGGCCACCGCGGCCGGCGGCGCCACCTCGGTCTACAACTACGACCCCTACGGCCGCCTGGACACCATCACCCAGGCCGGCCAGCAGACCGCCAAGTACAAGTACGACGGGTTCGACCACGTCAAGGAGTACATCGGCGGGTCCGGGCTGAACGCCAAGACCACCCGGTACACCTACGACCCGATGGACCGCACCGTCACCCGGACCAAGAACGCCGGGACCGGCAGCGAGAAGACCACCACGTACGAGTACCTGGGCACCTCCGAGGACGTCGTCTCCGAATCCGAGGGCGGGGCGCAGATCAAGGCGTACTACTACGGTGCGCCGGGGCAGCGGCTGTCGCAGATGAAGCTGGTCGGCGGGGTGCGCGAGCACTCCTTCTACAGCTTCAACATGCGCGGCGACGTCGAGGCCATCAGCGGAGACGGCGGCACGGTCCGGGCCACCTACGGCTACACCGCCTACGGCAACGACGAGAAGGTGCTGTTCACCGGCATCGACAAGTACGACGCCACGCAGCCGGACAAGGAGCCGTACAACAGCTTCCGGTACAACAACAAGCGGTACGACGAGGCGTCGCAGTCGTACGACATGGGCGCCCGCGACTACCTGCCCGGCATCAACCGCTTCCTGGAGCGGGACTGGTTCAACGGCGCCCTGGACGATCTCGACCTGGCCGCCGACCCGTGGACCGGCAACCGGTACGCCTTCGCCGGCGGCAACCCGATCACCTACGTGGAGATCGACGGCCACCTGTTCGGCCTGTCTCTGTCGGACATCGGCCACCTGGCGCTGGACGTGGCCGGCATGGTGCCGGTCGTGGGCGAGGTCGCCGACCTCGCGAACGCGGGCTGGTACGCCCTGGAGGGCAACTACGTCGACGCGGCACTGTCACTGGCGGGTGCCGTCCCGTTCGTGGGGGCCGCCGCGACCGGCGTGAAGTGGGTCAAGACAGCCGTCAAGATCACCGGCACCGCCGGGAACACCGCCAAGACCGCGGCCCGTGTCGACGGCGCGGCCAAGGCCCTGGCCGCCGCCTCACGCCGGGTCAACCTGATCGCCAAGAACGGCGGTACGGCACCCGACATCATGGCCGCTTTACGCGCGGAACAAGCAGCCAAGACAGCCAAGAAATCGGCCGACAAGGCGCATGCCACCGCGTCCACCCCGACGACCCGGGTGGTCACCGGCCAGACCAAGGTCACCGTCAAGCAGCCCAGCGGCGGCGCCAAGGCCTGCCCGACCAGCAGCTTCGTCCCCGGGACCAAGGTCTTGCTGGCCGACGGCACCCACAAGGCCATCGATCGGTTGAAGGCCGGCGACCAGGTGGTGGCCACCGACCCGGCCGGCGGCCGGACGGCGGCGAAGCCGGTGCTCAAGACGATCACCAGCAAGGGCGTCAAGCGTCTGGTGTCCATCACCGTGGACGTGGACGGCGACCGGGGCGGCAGGACCGGCACGGTGATCGCCACGGACCGCCACCCGATCTGGGTGCCCGAGTACGACCGCTGGACGGACGCCGGCGAGCTCAGGCCGGGCATGTGGCTGCAGACATCTGCGGGCACGTACGTCCAGATCACCGCGATCGAGCACGAGGTGCGGCAGGGCCAGCGCGTCCACAACCTGTCGATCGCCGACATCCACACCTACTACACGGCCGCTGGAGAGGCCGACCTCCTCGTCCACAACACCGGTTGCATCGATGCGGCGAAGGCCGAAGCCGATCGAGCTTCGGTCATTCGTCCCAGTCGTGCTCGCCCTGTGGTCGCGGAGGCAATTGAGTTACCCGGTGGTCAGATCTTCTCTAGCCCGAGTATTCGGGGGGGTGCACCCCAATTGCATCCGGATGTTCAGCAGATTCTCGATGCGATTCCCGACGTGCCCGGAGCCCGAGGGGCAGGGCACGGAAATTGCGGCCTGGCTGTGTGTCTAACCGAAGCTCTCAATGCAGGGCTGAACCCAACCGGCTCCTCGGCAGCTGCCGTTCTTATTCGTGGTGACATTAACCACTCGAGCCACGGGGTTCCTGTCGGACCATGCAACAGCTGCGAGCATTTGGTAGAGCACTACAACCTGAACTTCCTGACCAGATGACCGGAAACTAGAGCAGGCACTGGCTGTCGGGCCTCATACGTGGCTCGACAGCCGAGCCTCTGCTGCTATTCTCGTTTCATGGAACTCTCCGTAGAGGCGGAACTGGTACTACGTGCCGCCGGCTGGGAACGCGGACGAGGGATCGACATCAGCGAGTGGCGATCCCACTTCAGTGCGAACGGAATCCAATTGCACGATTCCGCGGCCCGTTTTCTGTCGGAGTTCGGAGGTCTAAGCGTAGACAGCAGCTCAGGCGGCGGCGCGCCTGAGCCATTTGAGCTGGACCCATCGTTGGCGTACGGGGAAGAAGATCGATTTATTGACTGGTCCGAGGTCATCGGGCACTCCTTGTACCCGCTCGGAGAACTGGACGGCGGACGCTTCTTCCTGGGGATCGACGAGGTGGGGAGGATCTACCTTGTGGCGAATTGGATCGCTTGCTACGGGACGATTCCAGAAGGCCTCGAAAATCTCATCCGTGGAGTTGCTCCGAAGGAGCTGTACGGGCGCCAAAAGATAGATCCGCCAGACTGACCGGAAACCATCGCCTCGGCCGGACGTGGCAGCGGACCCAACCTTCCAGCCCGGCGGCGCGGCCAAGGCTCGCCCGGTCAACTTCGTTCCCGGACCAAGGTCCTGCTGGCCGACGGCACCCACAAGGCCATCGATCGGTTGAAGGCCGGCGACCAGGTGGTGGCCACCGACCCGGCCGGCGGCCGGACGGCGGCGAAGCCGGTGCTCAAGACGATCACCAGCAAGGGCGTCAAGCGTCTGGTGTCCATCACCGTGGACGTGGACGGCGACCGGGGCGGCAGGACCGGCACGGTGATCGCCACGGACCGCCACCCGATCTGGGTGCCCGAGTACGACCGCTGGACGGACGCCGGCGAGCTCAGGCCGGGCATGTGGCTGCAGACATCTGCGGGCACGTACGTCCAGATCACCGCGATCGAGCACGAGGTGCGGCAGGGCCAGCGCGTCCACAACCTGTCGATCGCCGACATCCACACCTACTACACGGCCGCTGGAGAGGCCGACCTCCTCGTCCACAACACCGGCTGCGCACCGGGCCATATCGCGGAGGTGTCGGTCTTCAACTCCAAGGGTGTGGCACGAGGAGCCGAAACCGGAGAAGCCGGTCCAGTCACGTTCTGGTCGGGCGGACGGACACCGGCGGAGGCGGCGCAGGGGCCCTGGAAGGGGGGCATGGCGACCCACACGGAGGCCCGTGCCACTCGCGCCGCCGGAGCTCCTTGGCCGTTCTGGAAGGCGGGTGACGATCCGCTGCTGGGCCGAACGCCTGCCGTCGCCGGCGACACCTACTACCTTGAGGGACAGTTGCCTCCATGCAGTTGGTGTCAGGTCGCCATGGAAGAGGCGGCCGCGGAAACAGGGACGAACTGGGTGTACACCTGGGTCGAGAATGGTGCTCGTCAATTCTGGTGGCGTGGACCTGGTAGTTAGGAGAAGCACATTGATCTCGATCGTCGCTCGAGCGGCGGGTGTCGAGGAGCATCCACCACTGCTTCTGGTGGGGATTGCAGAGTCGGAAGATGGCGGCGGACGAGCCTTCCATTTTCAGTGCGATCTCCGGCGGAACGAGTACGAGGAGGGCGGCAACTGGCCCGAGGGAGAGAGCTACTGCGTCTCGAACGAGGCTGGGCTGACCAAGTTCGGTTGCGTGCGCGAGATCGAGGCGCGTGGAAACCTCATCAAGGTCGTCTTCACCAGCGAAGCCGCACGTGATCTGCGCCTGGGGGACTCGGAGTACGAGTTCGAGATCGTCGGCGAGGAGGTGGACATGGCGGAGATCCTGCTGGGGCTTCGCAGGATCCTCACGTGTGGTCGACCTGAATATCATCCGCGGTTCTCAGGGTTCGGCTGAGGCCCGCCCTCGGGCGGCTCGGTAAGCGCTCTGACCGGGTCACTCACCACGGGCTGCTCGGGTAGCGTGCGCGGCTGACGTCGAAACGGCGGTCCCACCGAATTGTCGCGGTGGGACCGCTGGCATGTATGCGTATCTCCCGGGCGCGTCGTCTGCCGCGACGCGCTCGTTCAGTGCGTCGCTCGTTTCCCACACCGAAAATGCCGCCCGGCTCGGCGGCGTCCACAAGCCGATCAAGCAGCCTCAAGGCAACCAGATCCGCAGCGCCGACCACGACACCCGCAACCGGCTTCTACGCGCCTGACGTCGTGCTGGAGCAGTTGAGCGGGCAGCTCCAGGTGTCGGCCGGCTCCCTGCTCGCGGCCGCCCCCATGTGAGTGGGCAACGCGGAGCGGGGCGGCAGATGCTCTGCCGCCCCGTTCTACCTGATCGTGTTCGCCGTCGAGGCCATGATGCCGAACGCCCGGTCGATGCCCTTCTTCCCCTTGCCTCCGATCCAGTCCGGCCGTCGCGCTTCGCGCGGTTTCGGCCGACGCCGGTCGGCCGCCAGCACCGCGATCTCCTCCAAGATCTGCGTGAGGATCTCGTAGTCGCGCGGCCACGGGTCGGCCCGCTGCGCGGGCGTCAGGTTGACGATGGCATCAGGAGGGAGACCTTCCGCTCGAGTGAGTAGCCGCCGTACTGTTCCGGAACGCGGGTATCCCGTTCGAGGAGTGGACGAGTGCGGACCTGTCGGAGCGGATCCTGGGTATCGACGTCGGCAGGTACTGGCCACCGAAACGTATCGACGACGACGAGTTCTGGGCAGAGACCGAAACCACGCTGGGTGCCGTGTACACACCTGATGCGGGGTTCGTGAACGATCCGCAACTGGCGGCGCAGAATCTGGCCGCCGCCGCGCGGGCACACGGTGCCGAGTTCCGGTTCCATACGTCGGTGCGCGGGATCGAGCGGGCTCATGGCCGGGTCACCGCGGTGACACTCGCGGACGGGAGCAGGATCCCCTGCGGCGTGGTGGTCAACGCCGCAGGCCCATGGTCGACCCGCATCAACGAGCTGGCCTCGGTCGGATCCGACTTCACCGTGGGATGCCGGCCGTTACGGCAGGAGGTCGCGCACGTCGCGGCCCCCGCGGGTTTCGGCGCCGACAACCGCGCCGGGATCTGCGTCGCGGACATGGACCTGGGTATCTACCTGCGCGGTGAGGCCGGCGGGGGACTGCTGGTGGGTGGTACGGAACCGGAATGCGACCCGCTGCAGTGGGTGGACGACCCGGATGCCGTCACCGCGCATCCGACGACGGCGGTGTTCGAGGCCCAGGTGACGAGGGCTGCGCGACGGCTACCGGCGTTGGAGATACCGAATCGGGCTCGCGGGGTCGTGGGAGTCTACGACGTCGCCGACGACTGGACGCCGATTTACGACCGTACGGAGCTGGACGGGTTCTACGTCGCCATGGGGACGAGCGGCAACCAGTTCAAGAACGCGCCGGTCGTCGGCAAGTTCCTCGCCGCGATCATCGAACAGACCGAGAACGGCGTAGATCACGACGAACGGCCGGTACGATTCGTCGGCGAGCACACCGGCCTGGCCATAGACCTTTCGGCGTTCTCCCGCAAGCGTCCCCGCGGCGCCGAGAACTCGGGCACAGTCCTGGGCTGATGCGCCTTCTTGACATCCCATCTGCGATTCTGTTGCGGTGCTGATTACTCCCCTGCCGGGCACAGACCGTCGAAGCGTGCGTCAGTCTCTGGCCTATGTCCTGGAGAAGACCACCAACCTGCGCCATTTCAGCGGAGAAGCAGATGACCTCTGCATCGCATACCTGCATTGGTCAGCGGAGATGGCAGCACATCTTCGCGGGCAACTCGCCACCCGCGACATCGATCGACTGATCCTTTCCCGCAGGCACTGGGCCCTACAGCAGATCATCGGATCCACGACGTACGGCATGCCAGGGAGCCAAAAGATCGCAGGCGTGGCCCATATCGTCCAGACGGAACTAGCCGAACGGGTAGATGACCTGACCAAGGCGATCCGAGCGTTTGAGCAGCAGGTGCAGAACTGGAGCGACCTGAGCCACTACATGGTCGCCGACTCTAGCTTCTACATCCAGCACGCAGACCGTTTCGACAAGACCGACTTCGGCGCTCTCGTACAAGCGCGCGAGTACGAGGCAGTTCACCTGCTTTTCCCCATGGTGGTCGTGGACGAGCTCGACACCCTGAAGCAGCACGGCAAGAGCCACACCCGATGGCGGGCAGGACACACCCTCGCGGTCCTCGATCGCCTGCTCGTCTCCCCCACCCGGGGCATCTTCTCCCGCCGCGGCGAGGCCGGACCGGACGGCGAGGTGGCCACCAGGGACGTGAGCGTTGAGATCGTGCTCGACCCGCCCGGGCACACACGGCTTCCCATCAACGATGACGAGATCATCGACAGGGCGAAGGCGATCGAAGTGCTGGCCGCCCGTCCGATTACCCTGCTCACCTACGACACCGGCCAGGCCACCCGTGGGCTGCAGGCTGATCTGAAGGTGATCAAGCGGAGGATGGAACTCGCAGCTGAAGAGCCGCCCCGTACCTAGGTTGGCGTCGGTCACGTGTGCGCCAGGCCCGCACGTGTCAGTCTCATGCTGCTTTGACCACCAGCCGGAGCGGCCGGTAGACGAACCCGTCGCTCCACGCCACGGCCGACAGCTCCTCCTTGGCGTGCAGTCCTGGCAGGCGCGTAACGAGGGCGCGGAACGCTTCTTGCAGTTCCATCCTGGCCAGGTTCGCGCCCAGACAGTAGTGCGGGCCGTGGCCGAAGGCCAGGTGCGGGGTGGGCGCCGTGCCAGTGAACCGGTGCACGTCGAACCGCAGCGGGTCCTGAAACGCCGAGGGGTCGTGGTCGGCGGCCCAAGGATTGGGCAGCACGACCGTGTCGGCCGGGATCGTTCCGCCTGACACCTCGAGGTCCTCGGTGACGCGCCGGAGCATGCCGTTGGAGCCGGGTGCTTCGTGGCGCAGGATCTCCTCCACCGCCGGATCGACCAGCTCGGGATGCGCTGCGAGTTCGGCGTACTGGTCGGCGTGGCAGAGTAGGCGGAAGGTGCCCCGGATGATCATTGAGGCGGTCGTCTCATGCCCGGCCAGGATGAGGGTGTACACCATGTTGGTCAGCTCGTCCTCGCTGAGCCCGTCGTCATCGTCGCGTGCCGCGATGAGCAGGTCGATCAGGTCCTCGCCGGGGTCGATTCGGTGCTGGGCGATCAGCTCGCGCGCGTATGCGGTGAACGCGGCGAATCCCTGAGCCCGGGCGTCGGCACTGGCGTCGGAGGTGGACAGGAACATCTCCGTCCAGCTGCGCACCTGGTCGAAGCGGTCCATCGGCACGCCGAGCATCTCGCAGATCACCCGGGCTGGCAGTGGCAGTGCGAAGTCCGCGACCAGGTCAAACTCCTGGCCAGCGGCGTCGATCAGCTCGCCGGCGATGACCGCCGCACGGGGCCGCCAGCGCTCGATGTGCCTGGGGGTGAACGTGCCGTGCAGGATGCGCCGGTAGCGGGTGTGCTGCGGCGGATCCTGGTTCATCAGCGCCGCCGGGTCGTCATCCAGGAACATGCCACGCACCATGCGAGGCAGGCCGGGCTCGCGCAGGTTGCGGCTGCTGGCCGGCGAGGTGAGCACGTTGCGGACATCCGCGTACCGGACGATCATCGGTGCCCGGTCGCCGCTGGGTAGCGTCACCACCTCCATCGGCGCCTCTGCGTAGCGGCGGGGTAGGTCGGGTGACGGTGTGCCGTACGGTCCGGGAGGAAGGTCCGGCCAGGTCGAAGTGGTGCTGGACTGTTCTGTCACAACCGCCTCCAGGCGATGCCATCGTCCAACAAGCTCGCCGGGAACGTACGCAACAAGCCGCCAACGGTCAAGACCACCGCCCCTGGGAAACAGCGGGTTGCGCGTGGTCGCCGTGCCGAACTGGGATCTGAGGCCACCGTAGCCTGTCCCCGGCCGACCGGATCGTGCGGGACCCGGCGGTCGTCCCCTCCACGATCTTCTCGCCGCGATCATGTGGCTTTTCCCACCCGGCAGCGGAACGCAACAGGTAGGCGCCCTCTGTCTCAGCCGGACGCGGCGGCCTCACCCGCCGGCGCGGCGGGCACCAGCCGCACCGTGACCACGGTTCCGTACATGCGGGCATACGCGCCGGACTGATCAACCTGCACGGATGCCGAACGGTGCCCGGTAGGTGGATCGGACCTCACGAAGTCCTGGCAGCGCAGGAGATAGCTACGCGATGAGCGGTGTGCGTAAAGTGCTCGACACTCACCTTTGGGCGTTGATCTCGCGGGCCGCTTCGCGCAGGCCGGGTCGCTCGCGGACGTCGTCCAGCAGGCGGGCACCCGTTGACGCATTTCTGACGATCAGCTGGGTTGCCGGAGCATCTGGCCGCTGATCGTCGTCACCCCCCCAACTCCTTCAGCGTCACGCAAAGACAGGCGCCCCCGGCAAAGGGGTTCCGCCCGAAGTCATCTCTCGATGCCGGATGGACCAGGCGTATTCCCGGCGTATTCCACGCTGCTGCCGACGGGTGCAACGATCACTCCGGTGAACCTCGGGCCGCCGGGATCGCTCATGTCAGAAGCCTCGTCGGAGGCCGTATTCCACCCTGGCACCAGGCGCTCCGGCGGGCTGATCTTCGTCCGAGAGAAGGAAGAACGATGAACCCGCTCAAAACGGTCACCGTCGGGGTCGCTGTCGCGGTGGCGAGCGTCATTCTCGCGCAACCGGCCTTGGCGGCGAGTTTTCAACGGGATGTCGGCGACGGGATCGTCCGCTACGCCGACCCTGCCAACGAGCTGTGCGTCCGGGCGGACGACACCACAGGGACAGCCTGGGTGGAGGTGACCCTGACCCGCCCGGGTGTGATCGGCAAGCCCATCGTCATCAGAGACGACAACATCCGCCACCCCGACGCCACCTGCGCGGTGCTCCCCGCCTTCGACAACGTCACCTACCGGGCCGTCCACGAGAGCTACTGGAGCGGGCGAGGCACCGTCCTGCGCGGGACGTTCACCTTCCAGACCTGACCCTCAGACAGGGCCCCCGCACCATCGATCGCCATTCTTCGTCGCGATCCGCCACGAGGCGATACCTCGCACATCTCCCCCCGCCGGCCACGCGGAAGCGCTGAAGCGCACGCCCCAAGGCCAACCGAACCAACCGAAACATCTCTTGCTGGAGGACTGTTGAAGACACGCATTCTGGGCGCCGCGCTGGGCATCGCAGCGTTGAGCGGGCTGCTGGTGGCAAGTCCGGCGCAGGCGAGAGACGGAGTGTCCTCCGCCCGCGTCCGCGTGGACACCGGGATCCCCGGCGGTGGCGCGCTCGTCACGACGACCGTCGACTTCGTCAACCGGAGGAAGGTCATCTTTCGGAACTTCACGGTGCGCGACCTCTGTCCCGGCGACAACAGGCCGGTGCAGGCCCGGGCTTGGTGGCACTACACCGACGGAACCACCGGGAAAAGCGCCGTGAGGACGGACAGCAACGGCTGCGGCGACGACGGCACCAACTTCGGAAACATCACCCCTCCCAGCACCAAGGGCATATCGAGCGTCTACCTGGAGGTGTGGCTCTACACCGGATCAGGCACTAAGCGTCGCAACATCAGCCTGTCCCGATACAACCAGTACGTACACCCGGGCCGCTGACGCTCAGGCTTTCAGCTGGTCGGCGTACCAGGACTTGATGACGTTGCCGATGATGGCCAGGCGTTCGTCGAAATCGAGGTGCCGCTCATCAGGCGATTGCAGGTACTCGTCCAGGTGCCGGGTGGGCGGGTAGCCCGCCTCGGCGCGGTCGGAGATCGCCAGCTCGGCGATCTCCATCGACCGGACCCGGTGCCGTATCGCGGTCAACTGCGACGTCCTGTGCGCCATGCTCCGCACCAACACCCCATACCAACCACCCACGCTCCGAGCGTCTCGCGGGTCAGCCGTCCCCGCGCCCCGCCGAAGACCACCTCGTCTGCCGATCATTTCCTTCCTCGTTGTCCGCCCCACAGGGCGTGTGACCGCAGGGCCCGGCAGCTTCCCCGTCGCCGCCTGATCGCCACCCCGGCGGCGGGCGGAGCCCCCCTGCTCGCCCAGGCCCGCGCCGTCCTGGTCATGGCCGTCACCGCCATCCGAGCGGCTGGCGCCACCTGGGGACGAGATCGCCACCGGCATGGCGCGAGATCGCAAAGAGCTCCTCACGCCTATCCCTCAGCGGCCGGAGTTGGTGGCGATGTCGATCGGCGACGCGCCCGTGTGCGGCCGATCCCCAAGGGATAGGGGGCCGACTATGGCCACTGACGAGCCCGTCGACATGGACAGGGTGGCGGTGTCCCTGCTGCGCGCGCTGCGCCCCGAGGTGCAGCAGGCCCTCCTGGACAGTGAGGAGTTCCGGTCGCTGTCCGCGGCCGACCGGGAGCGGCTGTACGTGCTGGACGCCTCCATGGACGCCGAGTAGGCGGGGCCCCTGATCACGACTACCGGCCATGGCTGTGGCCGTGGTCGATCTATGGACGCCCTGGGGCATCCTTCTCTGCACGCTCCCTCATCGCCGGGCTGCTCAAAGGGGAGGCTCGGGGTCGAGCTTCGTCATCGGCTTACCCATGACCATGCTGACGATCGCCTCGTTGTCGCTGGCGAGTGCGGCCCGGATCGCCGTGCCGCGCAGCAGGTTCGCCAACTCCTTCAGCTGGTCGGTGCTGAAGCCGTCGATGCGGCAGCCGACGATGTCCATGTGCTCGGCGAGTAGTTGGAGGCGACCTGCGGTCTCGAAGGCGTGCTGGGCGGGTTCACCGCGCGCCTCCTTTGGATCCTTCGGGTCGGTCATGTTCAGCTCCATTCGGCAAGGTCGATAGCGTCCGGGCGGTCCGTGATCTCGGGTTCGGGACGCGAGCCGTGCCGCTGCGGGCGGGGCGGCGGATCGGACGACGCCGGCGGTTGCGGCGGGGTGAGGCGGACCTCGAGGTAGCGCTGGATTTGCAGGCCTCCGCCGCGGCGGGCACGCGGGCCGGAGTCTTCCAGCAGGGTCATTACGGTAGCGATCAGGGCGGCGGCGGTCTCGGCTTCTTCTGTGGTGCCGACCAGGCGGAACTTCATGCTTGTCTCCCTCGTCAGCGTGCGATCGGGGAAGCGATCGCATGCAGCGGCTTGTGGGCGTCGCGGGCATCGCCAAGTGCCCGGTGGCCGCCGCCGAGCGGCAGCCAGTAGCCGACGCGCGCCCAGACGGAGCGGGCCTGCATCAGGCACCACCAGTGGTCGGGGCGGGGCAGCTCGGTGACGTCGAGGCCGGCCATGCTGTGCGTGGTGAGGATCCGGCCCGCGTCGAACGGGGCGTTGTAGGCCGGGGCGTGGCGGCCGCGGATGGCGGCCAGGAAGGCCGGGGCGACCTCCTCCCAGGACGGGGCGGCCGCCAGTTCGGCGTCGGTGATGCCGTGCACGGCCCGGGCGCCGGGCTCGACTGGGACGGGGCCGGGGTTGACCAGGGTGTCGAGCAGGGTTTCTCCTGTGGCGGCGTCCAGGACCGCGATTTCGATCACGACGCCGTCAAGGCCGGTGGTCTCGGTGTCCAGCACCACGGCGCGGCCGGGCCTCAGGGCGGAGCGGGCCCATCGGATGACCTCGCCGACCTCGGTGGACAGGGTGATCCGGTCGGCGTGCTGGGCGGCGCCGGGGTGGGCGGCCAGCGCGGCCGCGACCTCGGTCTTGGTGGGGTGGCCGTCTTCGCGGTATTCCCAGTCGATCTCCCAGCGGTCGCCGGCGTTCCACCAGTGTGGCCACACCTCGACCGAGTAGTCCGCGCTGAGCTGGGCGCAGAAGCCGCGCACGGCCTGGGCGCGGCTGATCGGCAGGCGGGTGTGCTCGCGCAGGGGCGAGACTTCGCCGGGTTTGACGGCGCGGACGGCTTCCCAGTCCACGCCCTCGATGAGGAGCATGTCCTCGATGTCGCCGACGGCGTACAGCGGCACGTCGACGGTCTTGCGGCGGCCGACCTCGCGTTCGACGTAGGTGGTCGGGGAAACCCAGCCGGCGGCCACGCAGTAGTCGAAGTCCCGGCGCCGCATCTCGGCGTGCTCGGCGGCCTGCTCAGGCCCGAGCAGCTGATCGCGGCGGACCTGTTCCATCAGGTCTTCGTCCTCGGCCAGGGCGGCGATGTCGGTGCGGGCGTAGCGATCGAACCGGCCGGGCTTGAGGTGCCGTTCGGTGGCCACGCACTCCAGGTCGAACTCGCGCCAGCCCAGGACGTCGGCGGCTTCGCGCATGGTCAGGGAGCTGGCCAGCCAGGCCAGCCGCTCGGCGACGACCTCGGTCAGCACGGCCAGACGCTCAGCATCGCCGGGAATGGCGCGCAGCGCGGCGACGTCGTACAGGGGCCAGCCCTTGTAGTCGTCGACCACGCTGGCCAGCCCGCGCTTGGCCAGGTCGCCGATGTCGGCCTGGTCGACCTGCAGGCCGGTCAGCTCGGCGAGCAGCTCGGCACACCGGCGGGCGCCGAGCGGCTGCGGCGGGATCTGCCCGCGCAGCTGGCTGGCGTGCTCGGTCAGGGCGTCGGCCTGCGTCCTGGTCCAGTACGGCGGCCGCGCCGGGTCGGGAATGAGGCCGGCCTCGCGGGCACGCCGCCAGTCGCCGAAGCTGAGGTCGAGCACGCCCATGAGCTGGCTGTCGTCGAGCAGGTCGGGGATCATAACCGCCAGCTCGTTGCGGCGGGCCACCAGGTCGTCCACCGTGCTGCCGGACCAGCGCGGCGTCTTCATGTCGCAGGGCGGGATGACGCCGGCGGCCACGGCGCGGCCGAACTGGGCCTGGTTCCAGCCGAGCGCGGTCTGCAGCTGGGCGGCGGTGTGCGCGGTCGTCCGGCGCGGCTTGGCCACGGCCGTCGTGCCGGGCTCGGTGGTCGGCGTGGTCTGCTGGGTGTCGGTCATAGGAAGCTCACCCGCCCGACCACCGCGAGCAGCTCGCCGGCGTCGCAGGCGGCCTGCAGGGCCGCGTCGCTGGAGTCGGCAGCTGGGCCGGCCAGCAGCATGTGCTGGGCTCGGTCGACCAGCTCGAACCACTCGTCGGGCAGCGGCACCGCCTCCGAGGCCTGCCACAGCAGGACGTCGTCGAAGCCCTCGGCGTCGATGTGCGCGATCATGGCGACGGAGCGGGAGCCGATCTCCATCCGGACCCGCCAGGACGTGTCGAGGTCCGGCAGGACGGTCATGTCCCAGGTGGGCCAGGCGCAGCGGGCGCGCAGATCGGCGGGCCCGGCGGCGGGTGTCTCGGGGGCCAGCAGCAGCCCGGGCAACGGCCCATGGCCGGTCGGCACGGTCATCGGGTACAGCGCGTAGAACGGGGTGGCGTCCAGGTCGCCGGCGTCCATGTCCGGGTCGTCGAGCTCAACCAGGTGCACGTCGGCGGCGCCCGCCGCCCACATGTCCAGCGCGTCTTCCAGCAGGTCGGATGCCTGCTCGGAGGTCATGGCGGCGACCGCGTCGAATGCCGCGGTGCCGTCGCCATCGCGGTGCGCCTGCTGGGCGAGCGGCTGCCAGACCCGAGTGGTCTCCGACGCCAGCCCGACGCCGGGCAGCCACCCGAACACCGCGCACGCCAGCACGGCGACCGTGGGGCGCTCGGTCAGCAGGCGCGGGATGAGGGTGTCCTGGCAAGGGCGGCATCCGGCCCGGCAGGCGGCGACGATGGCGGTGGCCAGCGCGGCGTTCACGCCGCGATCGGCGCTGAACGGGAGATCCGCCAGAAACCCCAGGTCCGGGGACGGATGCTGGTGGCGTAGCGCGGTGGTGAACTTGGCGCCGTCCCGCGCGGCGGCGCGGGCCCGCTTGTAGGCGCTGGACTGCTTCCCTGTCAAGTAGGCGTGTTGAGGCCTTGGGTGGGTGGTGGTGTCGGCGTACCAGTTCAAGTGCAGAGCCATGTACAAGTGAACGGGTTCTGTCGCTGATCTTGTGACCGAGTCGGCTGATAGCCAGGTTCACTGAGGTGATCTCAGAGAAATAATTCGGGCGATTTGGGGATGTTCGGGACGCCAAAGGTGACGTTTCGGGCCTATCGGGAGAAGTCGTCGAAGGCCGGAGACAGACGTGGAGCCTCCGGTAGATGAGTTCTCATCAAAAGAACCCCATCGGCCGAAAGGCTCCACGTGATTGCTCATCGTGCCATGCTCGACGTCTCCCGCGCGCTGGTTCATCACGTTGCCCGGTCGCTGCGGGACGAACGCCGGCGGGTGGGCACCCCAAAG
>NZ_JBQQCB010000060.1:0-63499 GCF_052246675.1 Nonomuraea sp. KM90
TAGGGCTCGATGAACTCCCACTCCACATCCGTCAATTGCACTCGCGTCACGCAAAACGATCTACCGGATCGGACCCCGAAACGAGGGCGGATCCCGCAGATTGATCACAACCAAATACACGCCCTAGTCGCCGGGCTGCGACACCGCTCCCGGCAGGGTCAGGCGGGTGATCCTGGTGCCGTAGCGGGCCAGCAGCCGGGCCTTCCCGGTCGTGACGTCCACCCCGTAGCGGCTGCGTCCCTTCCGGCCCAGGTACTCGACCGACACCTCCGACCCGCTCCGCCACACGGAGCTGTCGACGGGCCCCTGGTCCGCGGGCATGCCGTGGATGGCCACCTTCCGCAGGGTCCGCCCGGTCCGGGCGTCGAGCAGGGTGAGCCTCGGCTTGCCGCGGTCCTTCGTGTCGAACGCGGCCACCGTCCGGCCGTCCGGCGCGACCTCGCTGAAATTGATGAACACGCCGTCGAAGCGCACCGGCTTGCCGCCCCCCGTGACGGGCATGAGCCACAGGTCCGTCTTGATGTACCGGACCAGCTGGACCACGCCGCCCTTGATGCCGACCACCTCGTACCTGCCGTCCACCGGCATCGTCCCACCGGTACGCGTGTCGATCAGCAGCCCCGGCTCCTTGCTCCCCTCCCGGGGGTCGAAGAGCAGGTGACGGCCGTCGTCGGAGACCGCGAGCATGGAGCTCGTACTGATCCGCTCCTCCGGCACCCTGACGGGCGAGGTCACCTCGGCCCCGGTCACCAGGTCGCGCACCACGTGCGCCTGGGCGTCGCGGCTGTAGTAGGCGAGCAGGCGCCCGTCCCGGCTGATCGCGACCGGCACGGTCTCCTGCCCGGTGCGGGCGAGCGCCTGCGGCACGCGGTACGTCCGGCCGGCGGCCGTGACCACCCGCCACTCCACGTCGTCGCAGTCGATCGTCCGCGCCTCGCGGTCCACGCGGCACGGCGTCTGGTACGCGTGGTCGAGCGCCCCGACCCCGCCCCCGGGCAGGTCGGGCAGCGTGGCGGCGTCCTGCTGCGGCGTGGCCCGGTCCGCCGCCCACCGCCACGGCAGCGCCACGGCCGCGCTCGCCGCGCAGAGCACCGCGACCGTCGCGACGGAGGCCAGCGCCACCGTGGCCCGCCTCCGGCGCCGGTGACCGGCGATGGCCACATCGGCCAGGTGCACCAGGGGAGCCTCGGTGGCGAGGTCGCCCAGCGCCTCACGCAACCTCGTCATCGCGTCACCTCTTCGAGCTGGGGGTCGGACAGCAGGTGGATCAGCTCGGGAGCGATCGTGCGCAGGCGGGCCAGCGCGTGGTGGGTCTGGCTCTTGACGTTGCCGACCGAGCAGCCGAGCACCTCGGCTGTCTGCGCCTCGGTGAGGTCCTCCCAGAAGCGCAGCACGATCACGGCCCGCTGCCTGGGGCCGAGCCTGGCCAGCGCCTGCCGCAGCACGATCCGGTCGAGCGCGGACTCGTCCGAGGAGACCCCGCGCTCCGGCACCTCGGCGCTCGGCAGCTCGAACCTCGGCCGGCGGCGCCACGAGATGTACTGGTTGACCAGCGCCTTGCGGGTGTAGGCCTCGGGACTGCCGCCCCTGGACAGCTTGCCCCACTGCCCGACGACCTTGATCAGCACACTCTGCAGCAGGTCCTCGGCGAGATGGGCGTCGCCCGTGAGCAGGTACGCGGTCCGCATCAGAGCTTGCTGGCGGGCCAGCACGAACTCGCGGAAGCCGTCGTGACGGTCCAATGTGTTCTCCTCTCGCCCGTTCCCAACGCCATCCGGCGGGCGAAAGGTTGCACCCCGGCCCGCGGCGATCCCGCCGCGCGTGCCGGGGCTCGCGAACCGTTCAGCGATAGAGGTCGATCGCGCGCCGCATGGCGTCGCGGACCTGCTCGGGAGAGTCTCCCTGGCGCAGGCTGGTGAGGGCGGCGCCGCCGACCGCGCCGCACATGCCGCCCACCAGGGCCGCCGCGCCCACCCGGTCGAGCTCCTCGGGGCAGGCCCGTAGCAGCGCGTCGGTCAGCTCGGCGTGCGCGGCCAGGAAGCGCTGCAGCAGCCGGCCCTGCGCCGCGGGCGAGGAGGCCAGCACGTCGGCCCGCAGCCGCGCGGGCCCGCCGGCCAGGTCGGCCTCCCAGGTGCGGGCGATCATCTCCTCGATCGCCCGCGCCAGGACCGCGGCTGGCCGCTCGCCGGGGCGCCGCCCGGCGACGGCGGCCAGCCCGAGGTCCATCCGGACCTCGGTGTTGGCCAGCAGCACGTCCTCCTTCGTGGGGAAGTGCAGGAAGAAGGTACGGGTGGACACGTCGGCCGCCGCGGCGATCTCGGCGACCGTGGTCCCGTCGTATCCCTGCCGCTCGAACAGCCTCAACGCCTCGGCGATGAGAGCTTCCCGCGTGCGCTGCTTCTTGCGTTCCCGGCGCCCCGGTTCCTCCACCATAGGGATCCCGATGCTAGTCCCATCGGCCCCCTGAGACGCCGCGAGAGGCGATCAAGGGACTAGCCGAGGCGGGCGAGCTCCTCCTCGCTGAGCTCCAGCGTGGCGGCGGCGACGGAGTCGAGGATGGTCTCGGGGCGGCTGGCGCCGGGGATCGGGATGACCACCGGGCTGCGGGCCAGCTCCCAGGCCAGGCAGACCTGCTGCGGGGAGACGCCGTGCGCGGCGGCGATCTCGGTGAAGGCGGCGTTGCGCTCGCGCAGCTCCCCGGTGCGGCCGATGCCGCCGAGCGGGGACCACGGCAGGAAGGCCAGCCCGAGCTCGGCGCAGACGTCGATCTCGGGCTCGCTGGAGCGGAACCGCGGCGAGTACTCGTTCTGGACGCTGACCAGGCGGTCGCCCAGGATGTCGTGGGCGAGCCTGATCTGCTCCGGGTCGGCGTTCGAGATGCCGGCCCGCTGGATCTTGCCGGCGTCGTGCAGCTCCTTCAGCGCGCCGATCGTCTCGGCGTACGGGACCTTCGGGTCGGGACGGTGGTGCTGGTAGAGCCCGATGCTGTCCACACCGAGGGCCTTCAGCGAGCGGTCGCACGCCTCCTTGAGGTACGACGGGCTGCCGTCGACGTCCCAGCCCCCGGGGGTGCGGGTGTGGCCGCCCTTGGTCGCGACGAGCACGGCGCCGGCGTCCCCGCCCCACATGGACAGGGCCCGGGCCACCAGGCGTTCGTTGTGGCCGACGTCCTCGTGGGAGGGCGTGTAGGCGTCGGCGGTGTCGATCAGGGTGACACCGGCGTCCAGGGCCGCGAGGAGGGTACGGATCGACTGCGTCTCGTCGGGCATGTGACCGGCCACCGACATGGGCATGGCCCCGAGCCCGATGACCCCGACCTGGAGGTTTCCGATGGCGCGCGTTGGCATGGCGTTGTGCATGGCAACACCTTGTCTGCTGGAGCGCACTCCAGGTCAAGCCGGCCGGGGACACGTTCGGCGAGAGGGGCGCCGGTCGCGAGCGGTTCGCCACGGTCGAGGCCCGCCCGGTCACGTCTCGGCGAGAGCGTCCACCGGCGTCGCCCGGGCCGCCCGCCGGCCGGGCAGGACCGAAGCGAGGACGCCGGCGACGGCGGCCACGACGGTGACCCCGAGTGTCTGCGGCACCGACATGGCGAACTGGATGTTCTCGAGGTTCAGCTGGCCGCTGACCGCGTGGGCGCCGACCCAGCCGAAGAACGTGCCGGCGGCGATGCCGACGGCGGCGCCGGCGAGACTGAGCAGGGCCGCCTCGATGGCGAGCATCCAGCGCAGCTGCCGGCGTTGCAGTCCGAGGGCACGCAGTAGCGCGGACTCGCGGGTCCGTTCGAGCACCGACAGACCGAGGGTGTTGCCGACGCCGACGAGCGCGATCAGGACCGCCACCGCGAGCAGCATGGTGGTCAGCGCCAGCAGCCGGTCCAGGGCCGTGTGGTAGACGTACTTCGCCGACAGCCCGCCGCCGACCTCCGCGCCGGTGAGGGGTTCGACGACGGTACGCAGCTGCGACCGCAGCTCGGTGATGTCGGCCCCCGGCCGGGCTTTCGCCCACGCCGTGCCGACCGGGGCGTCGCCGTCGAGGGTCGAGAGCACGCGGGGTGCGACGATCAGCGCGTCGGCGGGTGCGAGGTGGTCGGCCTCGACCGGTAGGGTGACCGACCCGGACCGGCCGGTGACGGTGACCGGGCTGCCGGCCCGGATGCCGGCGTCGGAGAGCAGGTACGGGTCGGCGAGGATGACCCCGGCGGTGATCGGCGGGTGCGGGGCCGACACCAGGGCCATCGCGTCGGCGTCGGGGCCCAGCGCCCGGACGCGCTTCGGTTTCCCGCCGCCCTCGAAGGTGACCCGCGCCGACCGTACCCCCGTGACGTCGGCGATCCCGGCGACCGCGGCGATGTCGTCGGCGGCGCGGGCCGGCAGCGGCCCGTCGAACATCGACACGGTGACGTCGACCGGGAAGCGGGCGTCGAGATTGCCGTCGGCCGTCGCCTTCATGCTCGCCGCGCCGACCTGGAGGGCGACGACCAGCCCGACGGCGAGCATCAGCGCGGCACCGGTCGCGGCCGCCCGGCCGGGATTGCGCAACGTGTTGTCGGTGGCCAGCCGCGCGGTCGGCCCGGTGCGACGCAGGGTCGAGCCCAGGCCGCGCAGCAGCGCGGGCAGGTACAGCCCGACTGCGGAGAGCAGCCCGACGGCGCACACGAACGACCCGGCGACGGAGTACAGCAGCGCGAAGGCGGTGTCGGCGAAGCCGAGGCCGATCGCGGCCAGCCCGAGGACGACCATGGCGAGGGAGCCAATACGGCGGACGAGTGACGTCCGGCGCCCGGTCGCGTCGCCGGCGACGGTGCGGAGCGCCTCCAGCGGTGCGATCATGGCGGCCCGTCGCGCCGGCACCAGCACTGACAGCACCGCGATCGCGACCCCGACGAGGGCGACGGCGGTCACCTGCCCGGCCGGTACGGTGAGCGGCCCGCCCAGCACGGCCGCGACCACGGCCGAGAGCGCCACGCCGAGCCCGACGCCGAGCAGCGACCCGATGGCGCCGATCGCGGCCGCCTCGACGAGCAGCCCGCGCTGGATCTGGCCGCGCTGGGCGCCGACCGCCCGTAGCAGCCCGATCTGCCGGCGCCGCTGTGCGACCAGGATCAGGAACGTGTTCACGATCATGATGCTCCCGACCAGCAGGGCGACCGCGCCGAACACCAGCAGCAGGAGCTGGAAGATGAACACGCCCTGGGTCTTCTCGGACATCTTGCGCTGGGCGAATCCGGAGGACGTCTCCACCCGGTCGCCTCCGGCCACCGCCTTGACGTCTTCGGCGAGCCGGTCCTGCGGGACCGTGCCGTCGCCGATGACGAGGATCTCGGTCTGCAGCGACGTGTGGATCGAGTCCGCGGCGGAGTAGAACGACGGTGCGACGAAGGAGAACTGCGCCAGTCCGGACAGCAGCTGGTTGCCCTCGTGGGTGAGGCCGGTGACGGTCAGCGTCGCCGAGGAGTTGCTGTCGTTGATCGTGATCCGGTCGCCGACGCCCAGGTTGAGCTGCCGCGCGGTGAGGGTGGTGAGGACGATCTCGTCGGGCGTCCCGGGCCAGCGCCCCTCGGTCAGGTCGGTCCAGCGCAGCCCCGGGTTGGCCGGCACCGACTGCTGCTGCACGTACTCGGAGGAGCCGGTCACCCGCCCGCGGGAAAGGAAGCTGAGGTCGGCCGAGGCGACCCCGGCCACCTCCGTGATCCGGGCGACCAGGCGGGCGTGCGCGGCCGGGTCGCCGGTGCCGACGGTGACCACGACGTCCGTCTCGGCGGTCCGGGCGATGACGGTCCGCTCGAACGCCGCCGTCTCACCGGCGAGGACGGTCACGGAGGCGGTGAGGTAACCGACGCTGATCATGATCGCGACGACGACGGCGATCACACGGCGCGGGTTGTGGCGCAACTCGGTGAGCGCTGTGCGGGCCATGGGGAAGCGGGTCTGACGGCCGGTGGTCATGCGGCGAGCCTCCGCATCGCGCCCAGGACCGCGTCCGCGGTGGGGCCGTTCAGCTCGTCCACGATCCGGCCGTCGCTGAGCAGCAGCGCCCGGTCGGCGTACGACGCGGCGATCGGGTCGTGGGTCACCATCACGATCGTCTGGCCCAGCTCACGGCAGGAGCGGCGCAGGAAGCCCAGCAAGGTCGCCGCGGTGTGGGGAGTCGAGGGCGCCGGTCGGCTCGTCGGCGAAGACCACCTCCGGTCCGGTCACCAGGGCACGCGCGATCGCGACCCGCTGCTGCTGCCCACCGGACAGCTCGGCGGGACGGTGGTGCAGACGGTCGCCGAGACCCAGCGAGTCCACGACCGCTGCGAGCCGGGCGGGGTCCGCCGGACGGCCCGCGAGCTCCAGCGGCAGCAGGATGTTCTGCACCGCCGTCAACGTCGGGAGCAGGTTGAACGACTGGAACACGAACCCGATCCGGTCCCGCCGGACCCGGGTCAGCTGCCGGTCGTCGAGCGCGGAGATGTCCTGGCCGCCGATGTACGCCTGGCCGCCGGTGGGCCGGTCCAGCCCGGCCAGGCAGTGCATGAACGTGGACTTGCCGGAGCCGGACGGGCCCATGACGGCGGTGAACGTCCCGCGCCCGAAGGCGGCCGTGACGCCACGCAGCGCCGGTACGGCCGTGTCGCCGGTGCCGTAGGTCTTGGTGAGGTTCCGTGCGGCGGCCGCGGATGTCGTGTCCTGCGGCTCCCGGCGGTCCACGGCGGAGCTGTGTGCGGTCATGAAGACCCCGTCTGTCGCTGCTGATTTCGTCGCGTCCCAACGTATGGAGCAGCGGGCGGGCAACAGATCGGCCCACGGTCCGGACCTCGGCACGGCGTCTGCGACCGTGGTCGTAGGACCGGGGTTGGGGGATGACGTGGCCGGGGATCACCGGCGGTCCAGTGTGGCCACGCCGGTCTCGAACGCGAAGAGCACCAAGGCGACCCGGTCGCGGCACTGCAGCTTCGACAGCAGGTTGCCGATGTGGGTCTTCACCGTGCCCTCGGCCATGTGCAGCCGGGCCGCGATCTCGGCGTTGGTGGCGCCGGACGCGATCGCGTCGAGCACCTCGACCTCCCGGGGTGTGATCAGCCCGAGGCGTTCGTCGGGGGCGGCCGGCCCGCCCGGCAACCGGTCGACGAAGTGAGCGATCAGCCGCCGGGTCGCGGACGGCGCGACGACCGAGCCGCCGGCGGCGACGCCGCGGACCGCCGCCAGCAGCTCCTCCTGGCGGGCGTCCTTGAGCAGGAACCCGGCCGCGCCGGCGCGCAGCGCCGCGAACACGTACTCGTCCAGATCGAACGTGGTCAGGATGAGCACTCGCGCCGGATGGCCGAGCCGGGTCAACCGCCTGGTCGCCTCGACGCCGTCCATGGCCGGCATCCGGACGTCCATCAGCACCACGTCGGCGTCGACGTCTTGCAGCTTCGTGACGGCTTCCCGGCCGTCACCGGCCTCACCCACCACGGTCAGGTCGTCCTGCGTCTCGATCATCATCCGCAGCCCGGCGCGGACGAGCCGCTGGTCGTCGACGAGGAACAGGCCGAGCGTCATCCGCCCGCCGATCCCGTCGCACGGTGCGCCGGCAGGACCGCGTGCACTTCGAAGCCGCCGCCGGCGCGAGGGCCGGCGGTCAGAGTGCCGTCGTGCATCTGGACCCGCTCCCGCATCGCCGCCAGGCCCGTGCCCCGGCCGTCGGCGGCCGACGCCGCGCCGTACCCGTCGTCGCGGACGACGAGGTCGATCGCCCGCTCGCCGATGTCGAGCCGTACGTCGACCGCGGCGTCGGGCCCGGCATGCCGCAGCACGTTGGTCAGACTCTCCTGAAGCAGGCGGTACACCGTCATCCCGGCCACCGGGCCGACCTGCCGCCGGTTGCCGACGACCCGCAGCCGGACCCGGCCGTCGAGCCGGGACACCAGCTCGTCGATGTCGCCGATCCCGGGCGCCGGTCGGTAACTGGCCTCCGGCCGGCCGGCCGCCGCCGGTCCGTCGCCGCGCAGCATCGCGACCAGCTCCCGCAGGTCGCCGAGGGCCTCCCGGGCCGTCTCGGCGATGGTCTCCAGGATCTCCGGGGCACGCTGCGGGGACCGCGCCGTCAGCGCCCGGCCGCCCTCGGCCTGGACCGCGATGACCGACAGCGAGTGCGCGACGATGTCGTGGACCTCCCGGGCCACCGCGGTGCGTTCCTCGGCCGCCGCCGCCTGGACGGCACGTTCGTGCTCGGCCAGCGCCAACCGCTGCCGTTCGGCGCGTTCCCGGTCCCGCCGCTCCCGAAGCTCCTCCCGCTCGCGGGCCCGCCGGCCGGCGACGTACGCGGCCACGACGACGGCGCCGCTGCCGGCGATCGAGGTCACCCAGTCCCGCAGGGTCGGCGATTCCGGACGGCCGGTCAGCCACCGGGCCGGCCCGACCACCGCTCCGATCAGCGCCACCGCCAGCGCGGCCCGGGCCGCCCCGATCCTCGACCAGCGGGCCAGGCTGTGCACCACGACCGGCACCGCCACGACCGACAGCGTCGAATCGGCCAGCACCACGACGTGGACCACGGCCGCGACGGTCACCGCGGCCAGCGCCGCCCACGGGTAGGCCCGGCGCAGCACCAGCGGGGCGCACATCGCCACGACGAGCGCCGCGTTGGGCAGGTGCGGGTAGACGGCGATCCCGGCCGCGGCCAACCCGATGGCGAGCCGGGCGTCGCGGAGCAGGAGGCCGGCGGGGTGGGTGTCGAGGAGCAGCCGGCCGGCGGCGGAGCGGTGCGGAGAAGGCATGGCGCACACCACCGTAGACGAGATCGGAGCCGCCGCCATCCGACCACGGTCGCAGTCAGCCGGCCGCGACGTGTCCGCGGATCGCGCGGCCCAGCCCGTCGATCGCCTGGTAGGTGGGGTGCCGTGGTCAGCGGGCGTCGAAGGCGGTCCTCGAGTCCAGGATGCCGGCGGCGTTGTCCTCCGCCCAGCCGGCCAGGGCGCGGACGACCTCCAGCAGGCTGAACCCGCGCGCGGTCAGCGCGTAGTCGACCCGCGGCGGCTTGGTGTCGTGGACCGTCCGTGTCACCAGGCCGTCCCGCTCCAGCCCCCGTAGTGTCGCGCTGAGCATGCGCTGGGTGATGGGCTCGCTCATCCGGCGCAGCTCGTTGAACCGCCGGGTGGTGTCGCCCAGCTGGCAGATGACGACCACCGACCACTTGTCACCGATCCGTTCGAGAACGTCGCGGACAAGGTCGCGGCCCTGCTCGCACAGATCGGCGGCGGTGTCGTCCAGCTCCGTGATCGGATGCGCCATGTGCCCAGTATACGAGAGATACCAGGTTCCGCACGGGGTGGTTCTTCCGGGGATACCTGGGCACGTTGAAGTGCTCTCTTGTCACGTTCGCCGCAGCGGTGCCAAGGTACGAATTGCGAACCTGGTATACGAAGAGAACCGCTTTGGAGCTGCGACTATGCGAGCAATCGGATTGTATGAGTTCGGCGGGCCCGACGTTTTGCGGGTCGTCGACCTGCCGGAACCGCATGCCGGGCCCGGGGAGGTACGGGTGCGGGTGCGCGCGGCCGCGGTGAATCCGGCGGACACGCTGCTGCGCTCCGGCGTGCACGCGCGGGCGTTCGCCGGGGTGCCGGCTCCGTACGTGCCCGGGATGGACATCGCCGGCGTGATCGACGAGATCGGTCCGGGGACGGAGACCGAGCTGTCCCCGGGGGAGCCGGTGATGGCGATGGTGATGCCGCTCGGCCCGGCCGCGGGCGGCTACGCCGAGTACGTCGTGCTGCCGGCCGGCTGGGTCGTCCGCGCGCCCGCGGGCACCGATCACGCGGCGGCGGCGACGCTGCCGATGAACGGGCTCACCGCGCAGCTGACGCTTGACCGGCTGGCACTCGCCCCCGGCTCGGTCCTGGCCGTGATCGGGGCCGCCGGGACGCTCGGCGGGTACCTGGTCCAGCTGGGCAGGCACGCGGGGCTGACCGTGGTCGCCGATGCCGCGCCCGCTGACGAGCCCCTGGTCCGCCTGTCCGGCGCGGCCGACGTCGTGCCCCGGGGGTCCGATGTCGCCGCGCGCATCCGGGACCGGTATCCGGACGGCGTGGCCGCGATCGCCGACACCGCGCTGGTCGGGCCGCGGCTCCTCGGCGCCGTACGTGACGGCGGCACGTACGCCCGGTTCCGCAGCAGCGGGGAACCCGGCGCCCACGAGGTCGACGGCAACGGCCGGATCACGGTGCGGACGCCGTTCGTCCCCGACTACGCGGGCCGGACCGACAAGCTGCACCAGATCCGCCGGGTGGCCGAGGACGGCGTGCTCACCCCGCGCATCGCGGCGACCCTCCCCGCCGCCGAGGCGCCCGACGCGCACCGGCGGCTGGAGGCCGGCGGGCTGCGCGGCCGGCTCGTGCTCACCTTCTGACCTCACTCACCATCACTGACAAAGGAGTTAGCAGTCATGTCCGCACGTTTCGCAGGGAAAGTCATCCTGATCACCGGCGCCACCTCCGGCATGGGCCGTGCCACCGCCGAGCGGATCGCGGCCGAGGGCGGGCGGGTCGTCCTGGCCGCACGCGGCAAGGAAGCCGGCGACGCGCTGGCCGCCGAGCTGCGTTCCGCCGGAGGCGAGGCGACGTTCGTACCCGCCGACGTGACGGTCGAGGCGGAGGCGGCGGCGCTGGTCCGGCAGGCGGTCGAGCGGTACGGCCGGCTCGACGGCGCGTTCAACAACGTCGGCGCCGCCACCGCGATCGGCCCGGTGACCGACATCGACGGCGACGCCTGGCAGGCCGACCTGGCGCTCAACCTCAGCAGCGTCTTCTTCGGCCTGAAGCACCAGATCCCCGCGCTGCGGGCCGCCGGCGGCGGCGCGATCGTGAACAACGCTTCCGTCCTCGGCGTCACCGGGGCGGCGGGCATGGCCTCCTACAGCGCCGCCAAGCACGGCGTGGTCGGGCTCACCCGCTCGGCGGCGCTCGACGTGGCCACGGCCGGCGTACGGATCAACGCCCTGGTCACCGGCGGCGTCGACACCCCGCTGACGCGGGCCAACCTGGGCCCGACGCCGGAGGAATCCCTGCGCGCGGCCGCGGCGATGCACCCGCTCGGCCGGATCGCCCGGCCGGAGGAGATCGCGGCGTTCGCGGCGTTCCTGCTGAGCGACGAAGCCGGCTTCATCACCGGGGCCGCGCTCGCGATCGACGGCGGGATGACCGCCGCCTGACGAGCGGCGGCGAACGATCGAATCCATGCTCCGTGACGCGTTGCGGCGCCTTGTCGACATCGAAGAGATCAAGCAGCTCAAGGCGCGCTACTTCCGGTTCCATGACACCAAGGACTGGGACGGATGGCTCAGGCTGTTCACGCCGGAGATCCACCTCGAGGTCGACGGGACGGTGCTCCGCGACCCCGCCGAGCTGGTCCGCATCACCAGCGGCTGGAACGGGAACGCGATCGCGGTGCCTGGAGCATGGACGACTATCTCGAATGGCCCGAGAAGGACGGCCTGCCGCAGGGAATGCGCGGCTACGGGCACTACCACGAGGAATACCGGAAGATCGACGGCAAGTGGCTGATCAGCCGCCTGCGCCTGGATCGCCTGAAGCTCGAGGTGTTCGAGGGCGGCCTGCCTCCCGTGTGAGGTCGATCCGGAATGCCGGTCTTTGCGCGCACCCCTTGCGCGACTTCAGCTACTCGTGTTTGAGTACTCATATGCGAGCAACCCGCCTGTTCATCCTCGGCGCCCTGGCCGACGGCGGCCCCATGCACGGGCACCGGATCCGGGCCGCCGCGCAGGTGGACCGGGTCGAGCTGTGGGCGGACGTCAAGCCAGGCTCGCTGTACGGCGCGTTGCGCCGGATGGCCGACGAAGGCGTGGTCGAGGTGGTCCGCACCGAGCAGGAAGGCAACCTGCCCGCCCGCACGGTGTACGGCATCACCGGCAAGGGCCGGGCGGAGCTGGTCTCGCTGATCAGATCCGTCCTCGCCGACACGAAGCTCCGGCCGGACCCGATCCAGCTGGTGCTCCTGCACGGCGGCGAGATCGGCCCCGACGAGCTGCGCGCCGCCGTCCAGCGGCGGCGCGACGCCTACGCCACCCAGCTCGGTTTCTGGCGCAACCTGCGCGTCGAAGCCGAGCCGTATCTGACCAGGCTGGAGGCCGTCGCCTTCGACTACACCCTGATGCGCCTGGAGACGGAGCTGGCCTGGCACGACCGGCTGTTCGCGGAGCTCACGGACGCGACCGGACAGCCCTGACGGCTTCGGGCGCGCCCCGAGGCCGCGCCCTCTACCAGGAGGCGGGAACCCATGTCCCCAAGGCGCCTGAACGTCGCCGTGATCGGCGGCGGGATCGGCGGGCTCTGCCTGGCGCAGGGCCTGAGACGCGCCGGCGTGCAGGTCACCGTGTACGAACGCGACCGCACCGCCGACTCACGGCTCCAGGGCTTCCGGCTGAACATCGATTCGGCCGGGAGCCTCGCCCTGCACGCCTGCCTGCCACCCGCCCTGTGGGAGCTGCTGGTGGCCACCGCCGGCGACCCGGGCCCCGGCATCAGGTTCCTCGACGAACGGATGCGGCCACTCGTCCGCATCGGCCGGGACGACCGCGAACCAGACCCGCTGGATCCCACCACCGGCCGGCACGCGGTCAGCCGCGTCACCCTGCGCAGGCTGCTGCTGGCCGGCCTGGACGACGTCGTCCGCTTCGGCAAGGAGTGCACCGGCTTCACCCGGACGGACGGCGGGACGGTCACGGCCACGTTCGCCGACGGCACCACCGCGACCGCCGACGTGCTCGTCGCGGCCGACGGCGCCGGCTCCCGGGTATGGGCGCAACTCCACCCCGCGGCCGGCCGCGACACCCTGCCCGCGACGGCCGTCGCCGGCAAGCTCTTCCTCACCGAGGACAACCGGCGATGGCTGCCGCAACAGCTGCTGGCCGGCATGAACGTCTTCTGGCCGCCCCGCGACTTCCTGTTCACCGCGATCTTCCGCAGGCGCGAGGATCCGGCGTCGATCGCCGCCCGGCTCGGCGACCGGGTACGCGCGCTCGGCCTGGACCCCGACCGCCTGCTGGCCGACGCGCGGGACGACGACTACGTGCTGTGGGCGTTCATCGCGCACCGCGACTGCCTGCCCGCGGACTTCACGCCCAAGGCCCGGGCCGATCCGGCGGCGGTGCGCGAACTGCTGGCCCGGCGGACGGCCGGCTGGCATCCCGACCTGCGCCGGCTGCTCGCCGACTCGACCCCGGACACCCTCTACCGGACCGAGTTCAGCGCCGCCGTACCCCTCCGGCCATGGCGGACGGGCAACGTCACCGGGCTCGGGGACGCCGTGCACCACATGCCCCCGGTCGGCGGCCTCGGCGGCAACACGGCGCTGCGCGACGCGCACCGGCTCTGCGCCGCGCTCGCCGCCGCCGACCGCGGCGACATGCCGCTGCGGCAGGCGTTGCACGCGTACGAGGCGGAGATGCTGCGCCACGGGTTCCGGACCGTTCGCGAGGTCGTCCGCAACACCGGCGCCGCGATCACCCGCAGCCCCGTCAGGCGGTCGGCGAGCCGGTGGTTCTTCCGCGCCTGCGGAGCCGTCCCGCCCCTCGGCCGGGCGGCGCTCGGGGAGCACTGACGTCGCCGCCCGCGACGGTGTCCCAGCGGCACCGCGCCGAGCAACGTCGACCAGACGGGGGTCACGTACGTCACAGTGGCCACCCCTCGCCGGGGAGGCGTCCATCAGCGTGGGGGACCTGGACGACGATCCCTGCCTGCGTCCTGACGTGATCGTCAGGGGCGGACGCGGGCGACGCCTCCCAGCACTCCGCCCTTGGCCAGGCCCGGCGGCATGTACGGGTCGTCGTTGCGCCAGTCCTGGACGGGCACGACCCCGGGCTCCAGCAGCTCCAGCCCGTCGAAATAGCCTCGTACGGTCTCGCGGTCGCGCCAGGCGATGGACCCGGAGGCGGAGCGCCGGTAGACGCCCTGGGCCTCGGCCATCTTGTCGGCCTCGCCGGCCTCCGGCTCGATGTAGCTGTGCGAGATCACCAGGTGGCCACCGGGCACCAGGGCGTCGCGCAGGGTGGAGACGATCGCGGCCACCTCGTCGTCGTCCTGGAAGAAGTGGAAGACGGCGGCCACGACGATCGCGACCGGGCGGCTGAAGTCGAGGTGGGCCGCCGCGGCCTTCAGGATGTCCGCGGGCCGGTGCAGGTCGCCGTCGAGCACGAAGGTGTCGGGGTTGTCGGCGAGCAGGGCCTGGGCGTGGGTCAGCACGATCGGGTCGTTGTCGACGTACACGACCTTCGAGCCGGGCGCGGCGCGCCGTACCACCTGGTGCACGTTGTCCTGCGTGGGCAGGCCCGTGCCGATGTCGAGGAACTGCCGCACTCCGGACTCGGCGATGTGCCGTACGGCGCGGACGAGGAAGCCCCGGTTGGCGCGGGCCATCTCGCGCACGTCGGCGCCGCTCTCGCGGGCGAGCCCGACGATCTGCTCGGCCGCCTCCCGATCCGAGTGGAAGTTGTCCTTCCCGCCCAGGTAATAGTCGTACATCCGCGCGACACTGGGAATCGTGGGGTCGATGCCCGGTGGAGCCTGCTCGTCCGCCATTGCCCTGCCTTCCTCGCCTGCACGGGATCATACGAGGAAACCCGGACTTCTTGTGATCTTCCACCGCACAATCCGCGCCGTTCACCGGATCGCCCGCGCTCAGGCGCGCGCCCAGGCGAGCACCTGAGCCGCCACGTCCCCGCCCGACTCGAACCCCGACTCGAACCCCGACTCGAACACGGTGGGGATCAGCGCGCGCCCCTGGGCGGCGTCCGCCACCGCGTCGTCGATCCACTCCGGTGGCGCGCCGCGCTCCCGCAACCGGCGTACGCGCTCGTCGTCGGGGCAGTCGAGCAGCGCCCAGCGCACCGGCTCCTCCCACCGCGCCCCCGGCGCGACCTCGGCGGCGTCGGGGATCGGGCACAGCAGCAGCACGGGGTGCCCGGCCCGGCGCACCATGGTCACGATGCGCGACCACATCCGGTCGTAGGCCGGCCACACGGGCGCGGCCGCCGGCTCGGCGATGGGCACCCCGATCAGCTCGCCGTCCTCGAGCAGCTCGTCCATGTCCATCACGACCAGCCCGTCGGCGGCCCGGAGCAGGTGGGGGAGCAGGGTCGTCTTGCCCGCGCCGGGCGCGCCCGCGAGGAGGTGGAGAGGTGCGCGATGATCGTCCATCCGGCCGATCGTACCGGCCCGCACGCGTTGTACCTACTAGTATGTATGCTCGTCGTCATGGACACGAGGGAACGGCTCATCCAGAGCACCCGCGAGCTGCTGTGGGAGCGCGGCTACACGGGCACCAGCCCGAAGGCGATCCAGGAGCGGTCCGGCGCCGGCCAGGGCAGCATGTACCACCACTTCCACGGCAAGCCCGACCTGGCGCTGGCCGCGATCGGCCGCAGCGCCGAGGAGCTGAGGGACAGGGCGGAGGCCGCGTTCGCCGGCCCCGGCACCGTGGCCGAGCGGGTCGCGGCCTACCTGCGGCGGGAACGGGACGCGCTGAAGGGCTGCCCGGTCGGCCGCCTCACCCAGGACCACGCCGTGATGGCGGACCCGGACCTGCGCCGGCCGATCGAGGAGACCTTCGCCTGGCTCACCGACCGGCTGGCCGGGCTGCTGGCGCGGGGCCGCGCGAGCGGCGAGCTCGACGCCGGGCTCGACCCCGTGGCCACGGCCACCGCACTCGTCGCGGTGCTCCAGGGCGGTTACGTGCTGGCCCGCGCCGCCGGCTCGGCCGACGTGTACGCCCAGGCGGTCGAGGGCGCCCTCGGCCTGCTCACCCTCCGGAAGGAGAACGCCTGACATGCCCTTCGTCCGCATCGACGCGTTGACCGCCGACACCGACCGGCTCGACGCGCTCGGCCGTGCCGTGCACGACGCCCTCGTCGAGACCATCGGCATCCCGCCCGACGACCGCTTCCAGGTCCTGACCGGCCACGGCGGCAGGACCAGCACGCTGCGCTACGACGGCTTCCCCGGCGTCCACCGCGACGACGGGCTCGTGTACGTCGCGATCACGCTGCGCTCCGGCCGCACGCCCGCGCAGAAGCAGTCGCTCTACCGGCGGATCGCCGAGCTCGCCCACGACTACGCGGGCACGGAGCCGCGCAACGTTTCGTCACCCTGGCCGAGAACGAGTCCGCCGACTGGTCCTTCGGCCACGGGGTGGCGCAGTACATCGAGCCGTCCTGAGGCGGGGCGGCCGTCGCGGCGCGCACCCTGAGGTGTGTTCCGTGGAGCTCGTAGGTCCGTGCGTAGAATGCCCGGATGCAGACGCCGCTCAGGTACGCCGCCGCCGGCTCCGTGCTGGCCGCGCTCCTCGTCGGTGTCGGACCCGCCCGGGCCGAGCCGCCCACCTGGCACGACCTGTTCCCCGGGCTGCCCCGCGACCTTCCCGCCCAGGCCGGAGGGCCCGTCGTCACCGACGGCCGCCACCTGCCCGGGACGGTGCCGCCCGGCGTGTACATGGCCCCGGCCGGCCACTGCCGTTTCACCTTCGAGCTGACCCGCGAGGCGCGGCAGGCCAACCGGATCACGCTGTCGGCGGACAGCTCCGGACCGGAGCCGCGCGGCCCGAAGCACATCATCGTCCACGAAGAGGGCGAGGACGGCATCATCGCCGCGTACGTCCTCTCCGGCGGCTGCGAGTGGAGGCGGGTCGGCAGCGTCGAGGACGCGCGGCGGTGGTTCAGCGAGTACGCCGGCTCCTGAGGGGCTGGTCAGCGGTGCGGCCGTGACCCGGGGCCGGCTCGCCGAGCCACCGGTCGAACCACTCACGCGTACGCCGGAGCACGTCGAGCCGGTGACCGCGCTCCCTGAACGCGTGCCCCTCTCGCGGGTAGACCACGAACTCGTGCTCGACGCCGAAGCGAAGCAGCGCCCGGTGAAAGAACGTCGCCTGACCGAGGGGCACGTTCGTGTCGTTCTCTCCGTGCAGGATCAGCACCGGCGTACGGATCTTCGAGGCGTACGAGATCGGGCTGAGCTCGTCGTGGCGGTGCGGCCCCGGCCCCTCCCAGCCGACGCTGCCGCCCAGCCCCGCCTCCAGCGTGCCGAGCTCCCCGGTCGCCGCCTGCATTCCCCAGTCGCTGATCCCGGCGCCCATGATCGCGGCCCTGAACCGATCGGTCTGCCCCACCGCCCAGGCCGCCATGAAGCCGCCGTGGCTCCACCCGCCGATCCCGAGGCGATCCGGATCCGCGACCCCGGCGTCGATCAGCGTGTCGATCCCGCTGCTGATGTCGGACCATTCGTCCAGGCCGACCCGGCCCGCCACCGCCGCCGCGAACGCGTGGCCATGGCCCTCACCGCCCCGGGGATTGGGCAGGAAGACCGCGTACCCGGCGGTCGCGAGCCACTGCCCCGGGGGGAACGAGCCACCGCCGAACTCGTCGGCGTGCCGCGCGTACGGGCCGCCGTGCACCAGGGTGACGAGCGGGAAGGGGCCGTCCTGGCGGCGCCGGCCCGGCGGCAGGATCAGCAGCCCGTCGAGGCCGAGCCCGTCGCCGGCCCGGTAGGACAGGCGTTCCTGCGTTCCCCACCTGATCCGGCGCAGCTCCGGCGTGGTGTCGCCGAGCCGGATCAGCGGGCCGGCGGGCGGCCCGGAGTCGACGCTGCGCGGAGCGTGGGCGGTGCTCGCCACCACCGCGATCGCCGCACCCGAGCGGCTCGCGGTGAGCGAGTCGAGCCGGCCGGCACGGGTGGACACGCGCTCGAAGCGCCGCGAACCGGGGTCCAGCCGGTATACGGCGGTGTCGAGGCCGTCGGCGAACAGCGCCAGCGCCGAGCCGGACGCGGTCTGCGCCAGCTCGGCGGGGCAGACGGTCATGTCCGAGGTCAGGTTGCGATGCTCACCCGCCGGGCCGGACACCGCGACGTCGAACACGGCACAGCCGCCGACCGGACCGGGCGGGGTCACCGCCAGATAGGCCACGTGCCAGCCGTCCCGCGCCAGCCACCAGCACAGGGAACGGGCCTCGAGCTCGACCCCGCCGAGATCGCGGACCGTCCCGGTCCCGGGATCCACCACGTGGAGCTCGGCGGTGTACGTGCCGGGATCGACCTCCGGGCAGGCCCAGCTGATCACCGCCAGCGGGCCGCCGTCCGGTCGCTGGACCGCCTCGACGACGTGCCGGCCGCCGAGCCCGTCCACCGCCCGCAGCTCGCGCGTGCCGAGATCGAGCAGGCGCAACCGGTCGTTGCGCCCGCTCTTCCCCCACACCAGCGCGTCGCCACACCCGTCCGCGTCGTCGGGCTCGTCCGTGGCGATCACGGCGACCGTCCGGCCGTCGGCGAGCGGCTCGTGGCCGGAGATCCTGCCCCGCCAGGTGGTCAGGGGTTCGGGTGCGCCGCCGTCGAGGCGTAGCCGGTGCAGTTGCCCGTCCGACCGGAAGAAGATCGACATCGAGTCCGGCGCCCACCTCGGAGGCCCCTCGCACCCCGTGCCGCAGGGCAGCCGCGCGGGAGGCGAGCCTGCCGACGCCACCCACAGCTCGCCGGCCGGGGGCGCCACGTACGCGACCCGGGAGCCGTCCGGGGAGATCACCGGGGACCGGGGCAGGGCGGCGTCGACGAGCAGCTCGGCGGTGAGCCGCGGTGTGCGGCCGGTCACGCCGGGGACCGGTCCGTTCGCAGGAAGTCGGGGGCCGCGCCGTTCCAGGCGGGGGCGTTCAGCGTGTTGAGGGCCGTGACGATCTTCCGCTCCTCGTAGGTGAAGTGTGACTCCAGCAGCGCGGCCAGGCCGTCCAGCTCGGCCCGTACGTCCCGGGGCTGTGCCGCCGCGTCCGTGTCCAGGGTGTCGAGCAGCTCCTGCAGCTTGCGGAGGATCTCGCTGACCTGGTGGTGGTCGCGGGTCAGCTCCTCCAGCACGGGGCGCAGCTCGGGGAACTGCTCGGCGAGGGTGGGAAACGCGGCGGCGTCCTCGCCCGTGTGGTGGCGCTCCAGGGCGGAGCAGAAGGCCAGGCAGTGAGCACGGAGGTCGCGGGGGCGTCCGGCGTGGCCCGCCAGATGGGCGTCGATGCCCTCGCGGAGCCCGGCCAGCTCGTCGCGGAGCCAGGAGTGCACGCTGATCAGCTGATCGCCGAAGGCCTTGAGCCGGTGGTCGGGGGTCACGCGTGTCCCACGCGCCAGACGACGTCGTCGAGGAAGCTCTCGATGGCCGTGGTCACCCGCCCGAGCGCCTCGGTGCTCTCGTGCAGGGGGCCCGGCAGCATCAGGCCGTGGTCACCGCCGCCGATCTCCAGCACGTACGGCGTGAGCTCCCGCGCCACCGCCCCGTCCCAGGAGGGGTCCGCCGTGCCGCCGATCAGCAGGAACGGTGCCGTGGCCCGGCGCAGCGCGTCCAGGCAGGCGGGCCGGGTGATCAGCGGCGTCAGCCACACCGCCGGCAGGCCGCGATCCGCCGCCACGGCCGCGCCGAACGAGCCGAGCGACTTGCCGATCAGCAGCGGCCCGGGCAGCGGCTCCACGACGGGTTTGACCTGCCCATGGACCCAGGACGGCCACTCCTCCAGGGGGTGGTCCTCCGGCGCGGCCCAGCGGATCAGCTCGAGGCGGGCACCACGACGGGCGGCCGCCTGGCCCGCGTAGAAGAGCATGCCCACCTGCGGTCCGTAGTTCCGGCCGGGGATCACGACGGCGTGCCGGTCCTGCCGTGCTTGACTCATGAGCGAACGCTATCGGCCTCCTGCACCGGCTCTCCAGCCCCGGACCGGCGGGACAGGCGGGCGCGGATCCAGCCGGTGATCGACGGCCCGCCCGCGAAGCACCACAGCGCGATCACCGGGTCGCAGATCGCGCAGCCGAAGGAGGAGTGCTCGGCGAAGGGGAGGATGGGGCTGCCCTTCAGGTGGTGCACCACGTCCCAGGCGGTGTGCAGCAGCCAGCCGATGCCGATGAAGGTCCAGCTCTCCAGCCCCCGGTACGCCACGTAACTCATAACGACCGGCAGGACGAGCTCCCAGTAGCCGAGCCCGCCCCCGCTGAGATAGGCGGCGCCCGCGCCGCCCACCACGACGGCGTTGAGGCGGCGCCGGTGCGGCTCGGGGACCAGGGACATGCAGCAGACGGCGACGAGGCCGATCACGATCGGCAGGATGAAGGACAGCATGGGGAGCGACATTCCGTTCTGCGAACAGGGGTGATGGGGGCGTCGTCAGCGGGGGCGGACCTGCTCGGCTCGCTCCGCCGTCGCGGCCGGCCGCCGCACGGCCAGGCGCCGCACGGCCAGCAGCCCGCCGATTCCCGGCAGCAGCGCCAGGCCGGTCGTGGCCAGGCTGCGCCGCGGGTGGCGGGCGGCGGCGATGACGGTGAACAGGTACGCGCAGCCGTGGAGGGGGCCCATGAGGGAGGAGACGGCGGGCAGGTGCGCGGTGGCGAGGTTGCCCAGCAGGACGACGAGCGAGCCGAGCTCGACCGCGGCGGCGATGCGCAGGGGTTGTCCGGTACGGCTCACGCTCACACCCCCGTCGTGGAGCCGGGGCGGACGATCATCAGGACCGTCACGATGGCCCAGAGCAGGTTGAAGACGCCGGTGAGCATGCCCAGGCGGGCCGTGGCGGCCCGTACCGTCGAGGTGCCGGTGCCGGTGTGGTCCAGGTCGGTGAGGAGGCGCTCCTGGCCGGGAAGGACGAGCAGCGCGAGGACGCCGGCTGCCGCGGCGGTGAGCACGATCGAGGTGATCAGCCACGCGTCGGTGAGGACCCCGAGACTGCCGGCGGTGGCGAAGCCGAAGACCGGCACGGCCAGCCCGACGACGGAGTAGACGCGGCAGATGCGGTGCAGCAGCCGCACGGAGGCGAGCGCGGGCGAGCCCGGCCCGCCCTCCCGGGCGCGGCGCACCGCCGCCGGGAACATGCCGGCCGCCACGGTCACCGGACCGATGGCGACGATGGCGGCCAGGACGTGTACGGAGAGGAAGAGCTTCGTCATCGGCCGGCCCCGGCCCCCCGCTGCCCGGTCACCTTGGTGGCGTTCAGGACCTCGTACGGCGCGACGACCTCCATCGGGTCGGAACCATCGAACAGGACCACTTGAGCACGCATACGTGCAGCTCCAATTTCCCGGGTGGCGGAATCGTGCGGAGCAAGGCTAGAACGGCCGTCCATCGGCGCCCCATGGGCTGAATCGACAATTTCCAACGGGTTCCCGCCACCCGGCACGGTCTGGGAAAGCCGGCCAGGCAACTGGCTGACCTGCTCTTTCGTGGATGGCGAGTTCTCGCCTACCGTGTCCCCATGCACACGGTGGCGGTCTTGGCTCTGGACCATGTGGTGGCGGCCGACATGGCGACCCCGATCGAGGCGTTCGGGCGTGCCCGGCTGGCCGACGGGCGCCGCCCGTACCGCGTCCTGGTCTGCGCGGCCACGCCGCAGGTGGTCACCGACACCTTCACGATCATCGCCCCGCACGGCCTGGAGGCGCTCCGGGAGGCTGACACGATCATGGTGCCGGGCTGCTCCGAGCAGGGCTCGCCGCCCGGGCCCGAGGTGCTCGACGCCCTGCGCGCCGCGGCGGCCACCGGCACCCGGATCGCCTCCATCTGCGCGGGAGCGTTCACCCTGGCGGAGGCCGGGCTGCTGGACGGGCTGAGCGCGACCACGCACTGGGTGGCCGCCCACCGGCTGGCCGAGCGGTTCCCGCTGGTGGACGTGCGGCCCGACGTGCTCTACGTCGACAACGGGCAGATCCTGACCTCCGCCGGGGCCGCCGCCGGCCTGGACCTGTGCCTGCACATCATCCGGCGGGACCTCGGCTCGGCGGTGGCCGCCGACTCGGCCCGGCTGTCGGTGATGCCCCTGGAGCGGGAGGGCGGGCAGGCGCAGTTCATCGTGCACGCCCAGCCGCCCGTGCCGCAGGGGTCGCTGCTGGAGCCGGTGCTCTCCTGGATCGAGGACAACCTCGCCCAGGAGGTCACCCTCGCGGACATGGCCGGGCGCGGCGGGCTCAGCGAGCGTACGTTCAGCCGGCGGTTCCGGGAGCACACCGGCACCACGCCGCTGCAGTGGCTGCTGCGGGCCCGCGTACGCCGGGCGCAGTTCCTGCTGGAGACCACCGACCACGGCGTCGAGCGCATCGCGGCGCAGGCCGGGTTCGGCTCGGCGACCGCCTTCCGCGAGCGGTTCAAGCGCGTCGTCGGCGTCACCCCGCAGTCCTACCGCGCCTCCTTCCGCGCCGCGCCGGATCCGGACGGCCGGGTGGGCCGCGCTTGACCATTGCTGTCGTTCGGGGCGATGGCGGCCGCGGCCCTGGTGGCGCGGGTTCTCGCCCTGCCGTTCGTCGCCCGGGTGCGGCCCTGGGGAGGCGGTCAACCGGTCCCCGCCCGGCGGCGCCGGACGGCGGCGTCAGGGCGCCGGGACCTCGTCCAGGTGGATGCGCCCCCCGCTGTGGTCCAGGATGGTGAGGAGCTCCACGGGACCCTCGTGGGCGCCGATCGAATGCGGCGTCATGGTCGAGAACTCCGCCGCGTCGCCCGCCTCGACCAGGATCGTGCGCTCGCCCAGGTGCAGCCGGGCGGTCCCGGACAGCACGGTGAACCACTCGTGGCCGGGGTGCACCTTCAGATGCTCGGCGCCGGCGGGCCGGTCGGGGGTGATGCGCAGCTTCGCCACGGTCACCCCGTGGAGGGAGCGCTCGCGCGACAGGAGCCAGCTCGTCAGCCCGGGAGTGTGACAGGGCTGCGGCCGGATCACCACGTCCTGGTCGTCGGCGGACTCCACGAGCTGGTCGAGCGTGGTGTCCAGGGCCCGGGCGATGGGGACGAGCTGGTCGAGCGCGATCCTGCGGCGCCCGGTCTCGATGCGGCTCAGGTTGGACGGGCTGATGTGGCAGCGGGCCGCGAGCACGTCCAGCGACCAGCCCCGCGCCAGCCGCAGGCCCCTGATGCGCTGCCTGATCACGCTGTCCAGGTCGAAGTCTTGCGTCATGGGCAAGAGTGTATGCCCCTCGGGCATGGGCCTGCGGGAGGCCTCTCGGGCCGGTCAACCGGTGACCCCGAGGCGGGCGCGTACCTTGGCGAGGAGGTCGTGCGGGAGCGGGGCGTAGCCGTACAGGGAGAGGTTGGACTGGCCGGCGTCGCCGGCGGTGTAGCGCAGGAAGGCCCGCACCAGCGGGTCGGTGTTCTGGGAGCAGGCGATCTCGTACGTGACCAGGACGATCGGGTAGGCGGCCCGGACCTTGGTCCGGTAGTCGAAGCGCACCACCAGGTCGTCGTCCCTGCCGACGATCTTGGCGCCTTCGAGGGCCTTGGAGGCGCTCTGGGGCGAGAGCGCGACGAACTGGCCGGAGGCGTTGCGGACCCGGGCGGTCCGCAGGCGGGCCTCGCTGGCGAAGCCGTACTCCACGTATCCGATGGAGTCCACGGTGTGCTGGACGGCCTTGGTGACCCCGGTGGAGCCGGTGACGCTCTGCCCGGCGCCGTTCCACTTCCTGGACGGCTGGTGCGGCCAGTGGCCCGCCGCCTTGAGGTAACTGGTGAAGTTGTGGGTCGTGCCCGAGTCGTCGGCGCGGTGGAAGACCCGGATGTCGGTGCGCGGCAGGCGCCTGCCGGGGTTGTCGGCGACGATCTGCGGGGCGTCCCACCTGGTGATCCGCCCGCTGAAGATGCCGGTCATGGTGGTCGGTGAGAGCTTGAGATCCGGTACGGACGGCACGTTGTAGGCCAGGGCGATGGGCCCCACGACCATGGGCAGGTGTACGGCGCGGTTGCCGCAGCGCCGGTCGGCCCGCACCTGCTCGCAGGGCCGCATCGCGACGTCGGAGCCGGCGAACGCGGTGGTGCCCGCGACGAAGTCACGGATCCCCGCCCCAGATCCGTTGTCCTGGTAGTGCACGCGCAGCCCGGGGTGGTCCCGGTGGAACTCGGCCCGCCAGGCGTCCATCGCGCCCTTCTGCGCGCTGGATCCGGAGGCGTAGATCGATTTCATGACGGGCGGGCTCTGCGGCACGTCCTCGCGGGTGAGTATCACGGCTCCGCTCAGACCGGCCGCGCAGGCGGCCAGGGTCAGAGCGACGATTCCCGCGATCCATGTCAGCTTTGCCATTCGACCGAGGCTATGAAGCGGTCGTGTCCGCCCGGTGAATCGACCGTCAAGCTCCCTGCCGGAAACGGTCATTTCCGCGTCAAGTGTCATATTTTCGGCAGATCGCACGCCTTCGTCCTGCCGGTGGCCGCGCTGAGTCTCGGCGCCGGGGGCGCACCGGTGGCTCGTGGCCGCCGTCAGGCGAGGTAGCCGTGCAGGAAGGCGCGGACGCCGGAGGTGACCATCTCGTCCACCTCCCGCTCGTCGGGAGCGGCTACGAGATAGGGCGGGGTGCCCGCGGCGATCAGCAGCATGAGGTGGAGGGCGGCCCGGTCGGGGTCGTCGGTGCGCAGCAGCCCCTGCTCCGCCCACCGCCGCAGGTGGCCGGCGAGCTCGCGGCGGACCCGTAGCGGCCCGGTCTCCTGCCAGGCGTCGATGACGGCCTGGGGGACGTGCCCGGCCTCGGCGTTGATCTGGCGTACGAGGGCGAAGTGCTCCGCGTGCTCGGCGGTCATCGGCCGGGCGAAGTCGCGGCCGAACTCCACGAGGTCGGACTCCAGGTCGGTGATCTTGCGCAGGTGGCGGTCGATGACGGCGATCTGCGCCTCGGCGGCCCGTCCGGCGCTCTCCTGGATGACGGTGCGGAACAGCTCGGTCTTGTCGGTGAAGTGGTTGTAGATGGTACGGGTGGAGACCCCCGCGGTGGAGGCGATGGCGTCGATGCTGGCCCGGGTGTAGCCGTCACGGGCGAACACCGTGAGCGCCCCGGCGAGGATCGCCCGGCGCTTGTCGGCCAGCCCTCCGCGTGGCCGTGACGGCGTGCTGTTCGTGCTGGTCATAGCCCGGGTTCTCCGCATCTCTTGCAACGATCGTTTTATCCATTACCATGCACGTTGTACTTTACCTCAGGTCCACGTCCTGCTCTCCGGGATTGTCCAACGGCGTCTCTGGACAATGTTCGGACGAATATCCGCCGATTCTTTCTTGTCGCCCGGGCGGAAGGCCGATTGCATTCCTGGCGGAGAGATCGGGCCCAGCTGGAACACGATCTGACCTTCCCTCGGAAAGGAGTCGGTTCGACATGAGGATCCGCGTAGCAGCGGTGGCGGTGTCCGTGACGGCGATCGCGTCGCTCGGGATGGCCGCGGGACCCGCGAGCGCCCACCCGTACGACGGAAAGGACCCGTACCGGAGCGGGTGTGCCAACAGCAAGGTGAACACCGGGAAGAAGGCCGCGCTGAAGAACGAGATCGGCGACGTCCTGGGCACGATCCGGTTGTACTACTCCCGCCGCTGCGGCACCAACTGGGGCGAGGTGACGGTCCCCAAGAGCGCTTCCGGGAGCATCACCGTGTTCACCAGCAGGACGAGCAGATCCTTCAGCTACCGCCCGGGGAACGGCGGGCACCACTGGGGCGACATGGTCTACGCCCCCAGCGGCGTCTGCGCCAAGGCTTCGGGGACCGTGACGGCCGGGATCGGCCGGGTCAACAGGGGCAGCGGCACCACGCCGAAGGCCTGCGACTAGCCCGGCGTTCCGGCGGACGGCCCGGCTCGTCATCGGCTGAGCCGGGCCGCCGCCTTCCCGGGCGAGGGTGCGTCCGCCGGAAATCCGTTTTGCAACCTAGGCCCTCTAGGCTATACCTAGAGAGCCTAGGAAGGACAGCGCATGGTGCGGGCGGGGCTGACGGTGGAGCGGGTGACGATCGCGGGCGCCGAGCTGGCGGACGAGGTCGGGTTCGAACAGGTGACCATGTCGGAGGTGGCGCGGCGGCTGGGCGTGAAGGACGCGAGCCTCTACACCCACGTCCGTAACGTGGAGGACCTGCGCGGGCGGATCGCGCTGCTGGCCGCGGACGAGAAGACCGTCCGCATCGCCGAGGCGACCGCCGGCCGCGCGGGCAGGGACGCGCTGGTCGCGTTCGCGAACGCCTGGCGCGACTACGCCCGCGAGCATCCGGGCCGCTACACCGCGACGCAGACCCCGATCCAGATCGACCCGGAGCTGGTCGCGAAGGCGCCGGGACCGCGGCGCGCGATCGAGCTGACCTACAGCATGCTGCGCGCCTACGGGCTGGCCGAGCCCGACCTGACCGACGCGGTGCGCGTGCTGCGCAGCACGTTCCACGGGTTCGTCGCGTTGGAGGCGGCGGGCGGGTTCGCCCACGAGCGCTCGCCGCAGCAGACCTGGGTCCGTGCCCTCGACGCCCTGCACACCCTTCTGGAGCGTTGGCCCCCGTCCCGAGAAGGAGACCAGAAATGACCACCCCGACCGCCGGCAGCCTGCGCGTGAGCGGCGCCACCCTGCACTACGAGGTACGCGGCGAAGGGCCCCTGCTGCTGCTGATCCCCGGAGGGTCGGGCGGGGCGGCGTCCTTCGACGGCGTCGCCGGCGATCTGGCCGCCGACCACACGGTCGTGACCTACGACCCGCGCGGCATGTCCCGCAGCACGCTGGACGATCCGGACGCCGAGCAGCACGTGGCCGAGCACGCCGACGACGCGTATCGGCTGCTGGAGCTGCTGTCGCCGGGCGAGCCCGCCCGCGTGTTCGGCGCCAGCTCGGGCGCGATCGTCTCCCTGCACCTGCTCGCCACCCACCCCGAACGCCTCGAACGCGTCGTCGCGCACGAGCCGCCCGTGGTGGAGGTCCTGCCGGACGCCGACGAGCATCGTGCCCTCATCGCCCGCGTACGCGAGACGTTCCGCGCGGAGGGGCTCATGCCGGCGATGGCCGTGTTCGCGGCGGGGCTGAAGAAGGACGGGGACGGGGACGGCGGCGAGGCCGACGCCGATGCCGACGCCGGGGCCGGGGCCGAGGTCAGGCTTCCGCCGCAGGCGGCGGCACGGGCCGAGCAGACGATGGCCAACCTGCCCTACTTCGTCGGGCGCATCGTCCCCGCGTTCATGTCCTACACCCCGGACGTCCACCGGCTGGAGCGGCTCTCGGACCGGCTGGTGCTGGCGTGCGGCCAGGACTCGGCCGGCGAGCTGCCCTACCGACCGGCGGCGTTCCTGGCCGAGCGCTTCGGCACGGAGCTCGTGCACTTCCCCGGCGGGCACACCGGCCTGACCACGCACCCCGCCGAGTTCGCCGAGCTCCTCCGGAAGGTCTTCCGCGCCTGACCGCGCCCCGCCACCGGGATCAACCTCCCACGACCTGCACATGGACGGCGGCCTGCCGGCGACCCGAGGGGCCCGGCGGGCGGGCCTGAGCGGGCTCAGCGGCCGCCGGCCGACCGGTCACGGGACGCGTCCGCGCCCCAGCAGGCGCAGCGCCTCCTCCGACGCCGAACCGGGCTCGGCGTGGTAGGTCGACACCGACTGCTCCTGATCGCCGGGAAGCGTGAAGTTCTCGTAGCGGAGCGTCAGCTCACCCGCCAGCGGGTGCCTGATCCGTACGCTGCCGTACGCCTTCCTCTTGACGTCGTGGGCCGCCCACAGCCTGCGGAAGTCCCCGCTCTTCCTGGACAACTCCCCGATCAGCGCCGCGAGCAGCGGATCGTCCGCGTGCAGCCCGGCGTCCAGCCGCAGGTTCCCCACCACGTCGGAAGCCTTGGCCTCCCAGTCGGCGAAGAGCCGCCGGGCCGCCGGGTCGAGGAAGGCGATCCTGGCCCAGTTCCGCTCCTGCGGGGCCCGCGCCGCCCAGTCGCCGAAGAGCGCCGAGGCAGTGCGGTTCCACGCCAGCACGTCGGTTCGGCGGCCCCACACGTACGCGGGCACGCCCTCCATCGCCGTCAGCAGGTCCAGCAACGCGGGCCGCACCGGCTGGCGCTGCGGCGCGGGCCGCCGCCTGCGCTCCTTCGGCTTGGCGAGGTGCAGCAGGTGGGCGTGCTCGGCGTCGGAGAGCTTGAGCGCACCGGAGATCGCGTCCAGCACCTCGACCGAGACGTTGCGGGCGTTGCCCTGTTCGAGGCGGGTGTAATAGGCCACCGAGACCCCGGCGAGCTGGGCCAGCTCCTCCCGCCTCAGGCCCGGCACCCGGCGTGACCGGCCGTGCTCGGCCAGCCCCACGTCGCCCGGCTTCAGCCGGGCCCGGCGGGTGCGCAGGAACGCGCTCAGCTCGGCGCGCGGGTCCAGGTGCCGCTCATGCCCCGGTTCCGGGCCGGGGCCCGGCACCGCTGCCGGGTCGGTGCGGAGGCCGGGACGGGTAGCCATGCCTCCAGTATCACGCCAGGTGGGCAGGGTCGATACCGCCGGCCTGACCCTGCTGGTGGTAGGCACACGGGACGTACGCGGAGCGGGGGTCTGGGTAACGACGCACGGCCGGAGCAACCTGGATGGCCTACGAAGGGTTGCGGCATGTCGATGAATGACTTGACGGTGGAGCTCGCCTGCACGGTGAACGGCGAGCAGGTCCGGCTCAGGTTGGACCCGAGGGAATCGCTGCTCGACGTGCTGCGCGAGCGGCTCGCGTCGACCGGCTCGAAGAAGGGCTGCGACCAGGGCCATTGCGGCGCCTGTACGGTGCACGTGGACGGCCGGCGGGTGGTGTCCTGCCTGACGCCCGCGGTTCAGGTCGCCGGTCAGGCCGTCACCACCATCGAGGGCGTCGCGGGTGACGGCGGCGGCCTGCACCCGTTGCAGCAGGCATTCATCGACAACGACGCGTTGCAGTGCGGCTACTGCACGCCCGGCCAGATCATGTCCGGCATCGCCTGCATCGCCGAGGGCCACACCGGGACCGACGACGAGATCCGCGAATACCTCAGCGGCAACATCTGCCGGTGCGGCGCGTACGCGGGCATCGTCGCGGCGGTCCGGCAGACCGCGGACGCGACGCGGAACGGGGCCTGAGGTCATGCGCGCCTTCACCTATCTCGCGCCGGAAACCGTGGACGCCGCCCTGGACGCGCTGCGCACCGCCCAGCCCGGCACCAGGATCCTGGCCGGCGGCACCACCCTGTACGACCTGATGAAGCTGGGCATCGAGGCACCGCCTGCGGTCATCGACGTGCACCGGCTCGCCGAGCTGAACACCATCGACGTCGGCGAGCGGGAGCTGGTCCTCGGGTCCGGCGCGCGCATGGCCGACGTGGCCGACCACCCGGCGATCAAGGCCGGCTACCCGTGCCTGTCGGAGTCGCTGTGGCGCGCCGCGTCGCAGCAGTTGCGCAACATGGCGACCGTCGGCGGGAACCTGTTGCAGCGCACCCGCTGTACCTACTTCCGCGGCGGTTCGGAATTCCCCTGCAACAAGCGCGAACCGGGCAGCGGCTGCGCCGCCATCGGCGGCCACGACCGTGGCCACGCCCTGCTCGGCGGCAGCGACTCGTGCATCGCCACCTACGCCGGCGACTTCGCCATCGCGCTGATAGCGTTCGACGCCGTCGTGGACGTTGCCGGACCTGACGGCGAACGCGGCGTGCCGATCGCCGAACTCCACGTCGAACCCGGCGACGACCCGGCCCGCGAACACGTGCTCGCCCCGGACGAACTCATCGTCCGCATCAGGGTGCCGGCGACTCCGGCCGGACGTGGATCCACGTACCTGAAGATTCGCGATCGCGAGTCCTACGCGTTCGCCCTCACCTCGGCCGCCGTCGCCCTGACCCTCGACGGCGACGGCGTGGTCGGCGAGTGCCGGATCGCGCTCGGCGGTGTCGCCACCCGCCCGTGGCGGGCGACGGAGGCCGAACGGAGCCTGCTCGGTCAGCGGCTGACCCCGCGGACCGCCCGCCAGGCCGGAGAGGCCGCCTTCGCCGCGGCCCGCCCCGGCACCTCCAACGGATTCCGCGTCGAACTGGGCATTCGCACGGTCGCCGACGCGCTGCGCGCGGCAGGAGAGCGAGCCACCCGATGACCGTCACCGACACCCCCGCCACAGGTATGCCACCGCTGGACACCCGCCGCGTCGATGCCTACGAGAAGGTCACCGGCACGGCTCGTTACAGCGCGGACCGCGTACCGGAGGGCGTCGCGTACGCGGCGTTCGCCACCGCGCGGATCGGCAAGGGCCGCATCGTGGCGATCGACACCTCGGCCGCCGCGGCCGTGCCCGGCGTGGTGCTGGTGGAGACCACGTTCGGCCCGGACGAACTGCGCGACGTCGGCTTCGTCATGGCCGGCGGGCACGCGGTGCAGAGCCTGCAACCACAGCGCGGCGACCACGTCGCCTACCGAGGCCAGCCGATCGCCCTCATCGTCGCCGACAACCTGGTCGCCGCGACCGAGGCAGCGCGGCTGATCACGGCCGAGTACCGGCCGGAACCGTTCACGGTGAAGATCGACGCCGCGGGCGCCGACACCCTGCTGCAGGAGCGGGCGATCCCGCTGCCACCGCTGGCCGACATCAGCATCGGCGACGCGGACGCGGCGTTCGAGGCCAGCCCGGTGCGGATCACCGGCACCTACGAACACCCCGCGCAGCACGCGGTGCCGATGGAACCGCACGCGAGCGTCGTGCGCTGGGACGGCGACAGGCTCATCGTCGACGACAGCACGCAGAACGCGAACGCGGTGCGCTTCGGCCTGGCCACCCAGCTCGGCCTGGACCCGGCCGACGTCGAGGTCAGCTCGCCCTACATCGGCGGCGGGTTCGGCAACAAGAACTCCCTGTACGGGCACCTCGGGCCGATCGCCATCGCCTCCCGCCGGCTCGGCCGGCCGGTCAAGATGGTGCTGCCCCGGCCGCAGACCTTCCACCTCGGCAGCTTCCGCCCGAACTCGGTGCACACCGTACGGCTCGGCGCGGACGAGAACGGCAACCTGCTCGCCGCGATCCACGAGGTCGACCAGCAGACCTCGAGACACGACCTGTTCCCGTGCGAGGTCACCACGGTCTCCTCCCGGCTCTACGCGGTGCCCGCGTTCCGCGGCCGGCAGCGCCTGGTGCGGACCGATGTGCAGACCCCCGGTTTCATGCGCGCGCCGTGGGAGAGCCCGGCCATGTTCGCGTTCGAGTCCGCGATGGACGAGCTCGCCCACGCGACCGGCCGCGACCCGGTGGAACTGCGGCTGGCCAACGACGCCGCGGCCGACCCGGTCACCGGTCTGCCGTTCTCCGGCCGGCACCTGGCCGAGTGCCTGCGTCGCGGCGCGGCCCGGTTCGGCTGGGACCGGCGCGATCCGCGGCCAGGATCGATGATCGCCGAGGACGGTACGATCCTCGGCTGGGGCGTGGCGGCAGGCTGCTATCCGGGCGGCATGGTGCCCGCCGTCGCGCACATCACGGCAGCGCAGGACGGCACCGTCACCGTGGCCGTCGGCGGGCACGAGATGGGCCAGGGCATCCGCTCGGCCATCGCGCTGCTCGTCGCCCGCGACCTCGGCGTGCCGGTGAACAAGGTGATCGTGCAGGTCGGCGACACCCGCCTGGTGCCGCAGCATCTCACCGCGGGCTCCTGGGGCACCGCGACCGCGCTGCCCGCCGTGCGGGCCGCCATCGAGGAGCTGCGCAAAGCCCTGGATGTCACCGGCCCCGGCGGCGTGGACATCGCGGCCGCGGTCCGCGCCCAGGGCAGATCGGTGGTGACGGCCGAGGCCACCACGCTCGCGCCCGGCCAGACCCCGGAGATCCTCAAGCGGCTCGACGGCGGCTTCCTCGCCTACGCCGGCCCGGTCTACCCCGAGTTCGTCACCTTCAGCTGGATCGCGCACTTCGTCGAAGTGCGGATCGAACCCACCACGCGGCGCATCCGGGTGCCGCGGGTGGTCAGCGTCGCCGACTGCGGCCGGGTGGCCAGCCCGGTCACCGCGGCGAGCCAGGTGCGGGGCGCCGTGGTGTGGGGGATCAGCGCCGCACTGCGCGAGGAGAGCGACGTGGACGAGCGCTTCGGCGGGTTCCTCAACACCACGCTGGAGGAGTACCCGGTGCCGGTCAACGCCGACATCCACCGGATCGAGGTCGAGTTCATCGACGAACCCGACCTGCTGTTCAACCCCCTCGGCGTGAAGGGCGTCGGCGAGGTCGGCATGGTCGGGGTGGCCGCGGCGGTCGCCAACGCCGTGCACCACGCGACCGGCCGGCGCATGCACCGGCTGCCGATCCGGTTGGAAAATGTCCTCTGAGCAGCTGGCGGCGCCGACGGCCGCACCCTCTGCCGGCGCCCTCGACAACCGCCCGTCGGTCAGCCGGCCGGACGCGCTCGGCCCGGCCGCGCTGGCCGCCGCCAGACGGCACCAGCCGCTGCGCGGCCTGATCGGCCTGGGCTTCGTCGTCCCCGTCACCGTGCTGCTGTCCGTCGGCGCGGGCGGTGCCCACCACTCGTTGATCCTGCTCGGGCCGATCATCACGTTCGCGCTGCCGGTCATGGCGATGATCGCGTTCTGGTGGGAGGACTGGCCCGGCACGCTGCTCCCGCGCCCCTGGTCCGGCCTGTACGACACCGCGATCGTCGCGGCCGGCGGCGTACTGCTGACCATGCTCGGCCAGCTCGTGGTCAACGGGCCCGACCTGGTCGGCGTGTTCGCGCCGGGCCCTGCCCACCCCGGCGCCCATCCGGCCACGGTGCAGCTGGCCGGCGGCATCTTCACGATCATGCTGCAACTGACCCTGGTCTGCGAACGCCGGCCACTCAGGGGCCTCGGCCGGGTCCCGGCCGGTCTCGCCGCCCTGGCGCTGTGCTGGCTGCTCGGCCTGATCGCCTGGGCGGTCGCGGTGCGCTCGCACGCGATTCCGGGGGAGGACTACGGTGCCTGGTGCACGTCGATCGGCCTGTGGCAGATGATCTTCTACACCGCCTTGCGCGGCTGGCCGTTCGCGCGGATCGGCCGTGAGTGGCTGCGGCTGCTGCTCGGCAACGCGGTCGTGATCGCCTGCGGGTGGGGCAGTTACCTGCTCGCCGACGGCCTCACCTGGCCTGGAACCCGGATCATCGCGGTCGCGGGTGCCGGAATCGGCGGCATCCTGCTGGTGTCCATGCTGTTCGAGGCCTGGCCGGCGATCCGGGTGACCAGGCTCGCGCCGGGTCGCGCCATCGCCGTGTCGGTCGCGGCACTCCTCACCGCGCTACTGGTCTGGTCGCTGCCGATGCTCGCCCACGCCCTCGGCGTGCCGCAGGAGCGCGAATGGAGCTGGACCACGCACGTCACGTTGAACGCGCTGAGCACCGTGGTGATCCTGCACGTCGCGGTGTGGCGACGGTGGCCGGTGCGGCGACCGTTGTAGAACGTTACGGAGACAACCCGAAACCGAGGTCCACCCATGCTCACGGCCATTGCCACCGCGGCCGATGCGCCGCTCACGGTCACCGAACGCGACGTGCCCGAACCCGGCCCGGGCGAGGTTCTGGTCGAGATCACCGCGTGCGGGGTCTGCTACACGGACCTGGACGTGCTCCAGGGTCACTGGCCCATCGCCCGCTTCCCGGTCGTGCCCGGCCACGAGATCACCGGCGTGGTGGCCGCCGCCGGTCCCGGCGTGTCGTGGCCGACTTCGTGACCCCGCGGAAGGGCTCGACCCGGTCGCCGCGGCCCCGCTGATGTGCGCAATGGCGCTCAACCGGTTGCACACCCTGATCAATCCGTCCGGCTCCCCGCACGACGCGCGGGACACCCTCGCGTTCTCGGTGGCGCACGGCATCCTGCCCCAGTTCACCCCGATCGACCTGCGCGACGCCGACACGGCGCTCGACGCCATGGCCGAGGGACACTCCGGCAGGCGGTCGGTCATCAGCTTCGGCTGACCAGGGGGACGCAGTCGAGGAGGAGGTGGCCGAGCGGGGTGCTGCGGACTCCGGCGAGGTGGAGCCCGGCCTCGGCGGTGATGGCGGCGTAGTCGTCGGCAGTGCGCTCGCGTCCGCCGTTGAGCACCAGCATGCGCAGGCTCATCTCGGCGAACATGGCCGCGTCGGCGTCGCCCGGTGTGTCGATCACCACGACCCGTCCGTGCGGTCCGGCCGCCTCGGCGCACCGGCGCAGGATCAGTACGGCCTCGTCGTCGCCCCAGTCGTGCACCACCCGCCTGACCACGTACACGTCGCCCCCGGCGGGCAGCGGATCGAAGAAGCTCTGGCCGGCGAACTCGCACCGCGCCTCCAGGCCGCTCTCGGCCAGGTGCCGCCGGCCCCGCTCCACGGTGTCCGGCAGGTCCACGAGCGTGGCCCGCAGGTCCGGGTCGGCGCGCAGCAGGCCGGCGAGCAGGGCCCCGGTGCCGCCGCCGACGTCGACCACGTGCCGCACGCCGGACCAGTCGTACGCCTGCACCGCGTCGGCGACCTCGTCGGCCACGGAGGCCATCATCGCGTCGAAGGACGCGCCCATCTGCGGGTTCGTGGCGAGATAGCGCCAGATCGGGGCGCCGAAGACCGTCTCCCACGCCGGCTGCCCCGTGCGGACCGTGTGCAGCAGGCCGGTGAAGGCCAGGTCCATCTGCCCCCCGAAGCCGCCCAGGTCGAGCCGCTCCCGCATGCCGGACGGGTGGCCGGACGCCAGCAGCGCGGCGGGCCCGTTGACGGCGAACCTGCCCGGCTCCCGTTCGGTGAACACGCCCCGGCAGGCCAGGAGCCGCAGCAGCCGGGCCAGCGCGTCGGCGTCGGTGCCGGACCGGCGGGCCAGCTCCTCGACGGGCACCGCGTCGCCGGCCATCAGATCGGTGAGCCCCAGCGAGGCCGCGACCCGCACCGCCATCGGCGTGACCAGGTCTGTCACGGGGGCCAGCACTTCCCAGGCCGCGTGCCAGGCCGACGACCGGCCGTCATGATCGTCTTCCGTCACGGTCACGTCACGACCCCCTCTGCACGCGGGACGGGCCCGAGCCTACCCCTGCGTCACCCGCCCCGGAAGATCGGAGAGGCGGTTGCTGAAGCGGGCCAGCATGGCGGTCTGCATCGTCTCGGGGAACAGCCGGGCGATCATCGGCGGGATGCGCCAGTTGGCGGGATTGCGCCTGGCCAGCCGGGAGACCAGGGAGATGCGCGGGTAGCGGGCCCTTTCGTAGGCGCGCAGCCGTACCGACGGGTCGCCGCCCTTGGCGAGCTCGCGCCCGAGCACCCACGCGTCCTCGAGCGTCTGGTTGGCGCCCTGCCCCAGGGTGGGCGGCATCGTGTGGGCGGCGTCGCCGGCCAGCGTGACGCGGCCCTCGCCCCAGACCTTGCGGACCCTGTTCCAGTGGTGGCCGAAGAACTCCAGGTCCTGCTCGGTGGCGGCGGCGAGCACCTCGGGAACGGGCGAGGCCCAGTGGCCGAACCGGCGCCTGAGCTCGGCCAGCGGCGCGGCCGGCCGCGGGTCGTCGGGTGACCAGCGTACGTCGAACCACCACTGCAGCAGGCCCTTCCCGGCCGGCATGAGCCCGCAGGCGCCCTCCCGGCCCGAGATCATGAGGTGCCGGGTCGTGTCGGTGATGTCGATCCCGATCGGGCTCAGCCCCTGCCACGTGCCGAACGTGGCCGGTCGGACGGTGCCGTCGCCCCACAGCTGCCGCCGTACGACCGAGTGGTGGCCGTCGGCCCCGATGAGCAGGTCTCCCGTGGCGGTCGACCCGTCGGCGAAGGCCGCGGTGACCCGGTCGCCGTCCTGGGTGACGTCCCGGCAGGCGACGCCGTAGCGGACGAGGTCGCCGGGCAGCCCGTCGGTCAGGCGATCCTGCAGGAGGCTTCGGGGGACGGCCTGGGTGGGGAAGCCGTACCGGTCGGCCGCGTGGGCGATGTCCATGGTGGTACGCAGCCGGCCGTCGGAGGCCAGCCCGTCGATCCGGTCGATCCGGGCCCCGGCGCCGGCCAGGCTCACGCCCAGATCCTCCAGCACGGCGTTGCCGTTGCTCCAGACAAGTAAGGCCTTGCCGCCCGTCCGGGGCGCCGGGGCCTGCTCGAAGACCCGCACCTGGTGACCGGCCGCCAGCAGCACGCGGGCCACGGCCAGGCCGCCGACGCCGGCGCCTATGACAAGGACGTCCATATTTCCTCCACTCCGGAGTATCTTCAAATCGAAGATACGCCCGGGGGTGGCCGGTCCCGGAAGTGGCTCACGGGCTCACGGGCTCACGGGCTCACGGGCTCACGGGCTCACGGGCTCACGGGCTCACGGGCTCACGGGCTCACGGGCTCACGGGCTCACGGGCTCGCGGGCGGCGGGGCGGGGCGGGCGCGCCGGTCGCGGCGGCGGAGTAACGGCGGGCCAGGAGCGCGAAGGCGTCCTTGAGCTCGGCCGGCCCGACGACCTCGATGTCGGCGTCGAACCTGCCGACGGCGGCGGCCAGGCCGGGCCAGGACCACGAGCCCAGGACGAGCCGGCAGCGGTCCGGGCCGAGCGCCTCGACGACGCCGTCGCGGGTGTAGCCGGACACCATGTCGGCGGGCAGGTCGAGGATCACCTCGCCGCGGCAGGGCCAGTCGCCCGAGCCGTCGGAGCCGCGGAACCGGCCGCTCACGAAGCCGGCCACGTCACCTCCGGGCAGCTCGCGCGGGGTGAAGCGGGGCCCGGTGGGCGTGCGCGGGGTGATCCGATCGGCGCGGAAGGTGCGCCAGTCCTCGCGGTCGAGGTCCCAGGCGACGAGGTACCAGCGCCCGCCCCAGGTGACGAGATGGTGCGGCTGCACCCGGCGCGGCGGGGCCTGCCCGCCGCCGTCGTGGGCTCCCGGCTGGGCGTAGTCGAAGCGCAGCACCTCGCGGGCGTGGACGGCGGCGCCGAGCGCGGTGAGCACGCCGCCGCCGACCGGCGGCTCCGGCCGGGTCGCGGGCGGCTCGACGGCGGTGACCCGGAGGGTGTCGATCCGGTGGCGCAGCCGTGTGGGCATGACCTGGCGGACGGTGTTCAGCGCGCGCGACGCGGCCTCCTCGATGCCGGCCCCGGACGTGGCCGCGATCTGGAGCGCGACGGCCAGGGCGACGGCCTGCTCGTCGTCGAACAGCAACGGGGGCAGCTCCGCGCCGGCCTCCAGCCGGTATCCGCCGTCGGGCCCCTTGAAGGTCATGATCGGATAGCCGAGCTCGCGCAGGCGGTCGACGTCGCGGCGCACGGTGCGCGGGCTGATGTCCAGCCGCTCGGCCAGCAGCGCTCCCGGCCAGTCCCGGCGCGTCTGGAGCAGCGAGAGCAACGCCAGCAGCCGCGCTGAAGTTTTCGGCATGCCCTCCATGTTGCCGCAAGTAGCGGCCACACCCTGACCGCTACTCCTGCGACTGTTTGTCCCGCGCCGGACGACGGCGTGCACGACGAATGATCGAAGTCAGGAGCCAAGAATGTCCGTCAAGTCCGTCACCCACCTGAACTTCCGGGGCGACGCCCGCGCGGCGCTCGAGTTCTACCGGTCCGTGTTCGGCGGTCACCTCGCCGTCGTCACCTACAAGGACGCCGGGAACGTTGACGACCCCGCCGCGGCGGACCAGGTGATGTGGGGCCAGGTGGCCGCGGACAGCGGTTTCCACGTGATGGCGTACGACGTGCCCGCGGGGATGCCGTGGGACCAGGGTGAGAACGCGTTCTTCGTCTCCCTGCGCGGCGACACCGCGGAGGAGGTCACCGCGTACTGGGAGAAGCTCTCCGCCGGGGCGACCGTCGTGCGGACGCTGGAGCCCGCGCAGTGGTCCCCGCTCTACGGGATGCTCAGGGACCGCTTCGGTGTCGTCTGGGTCGTGGACGTCGCGAGCGAATACAACGGCTGAGCGTCCGGCGTGGTGCGGGACGCCGCACCACGCCCCCAGAGGAAGATCGAAGGGACAACCACATGAGAATGCGGCCTTTGGGACGCACCGGAATACAGGTCAGCCCCTATTGCCTGGGCACCATGCTGTTCGGCCGGGTCGGCAATCCCGACCACGACGACTGCGCCCGCATCATCCACCGGGCCGTCGACGCCGGGATCAACTTCATCGACACCGCCGACGTCTACTCCTACAGCGAGACCGAGGAGATCGTCGGCAAGGCGCTCAAGGGCCGCCGCGACGACATCGTCCTGGCCACCAAGGTGAACGGCCCGATGGGCGACGACCCCAACCGGGCCGGCAACTCCCGGCGCTGGATCGTCACCGAGGTCGAGCACTCGCTGCGCCGCCTGCGTACCGACCACATCGACCTCTACCAGATCCACCACCCGGACCCGCGGACCGACATCGAGGAGACCCTCTCCGCGCTGACCGACCTCATGCGCAGCGGCAAGGTGCGCGCCATCGGCACCTCCAACTTCCCGGCCGCGGACATCGTCGAGGCCCAGTGGGTGGCCGAGCGGCGCGGCCTGGCGCGCTTCCGCACCGAGCAGCCGCCGTACTCGCTGGTCAACCGCGGCGTCGAGCGCGAGGTGCTGCCGGTCTGCGAGCGCTACGGCATGGGCGCGCTCGTGTGGAGCCCGCTCGCCATGGGCCTGCTCACCGGCCGCTACCGCAAGGGCCGCGAGGCGCGGACCTCCGGGAACCGGATGGCCTGGGTGCCCAGGCACATGACCGACCAGCGCACCCTCGACACCGTCGAGCGACTCGCCCTGCTGGCCGAGGAGGCCGCGATCCCCTTGACCCACCTGGCGATGGCGTTCGCGGTCGCCCACCCGGGCGTCACCTCGGCGATCATCGGTCCGCGCACCATGGAGCAGCTCGACGACCTGCTGGCCGGCGCCGGCACCGTCCTCGGCGACGACCTCCTCGACAGGATCGACGAGATCGTGCCGCCCGGCACCGACATCGGCCCGCTCGACGTCGCCTACCGGCCGCCGGCCCTGACCCGGGCGGCGCTGCGGCGGCGGCCGGCCGGCGAGCGCGTCGCGGCATGACCGTTCTCGGAACCCGGGCGCTCAACCGCGCGACGCTCGCCCGGCAACTGCTGCTCGACCGCTCCGACATGCCGGCCCTGGACGCCGTCGCGCACCTCGGCGGACTGCAGGCGCAGGAACCGCAGGAACCGTTCGTCGGGCTCTGGTCGCGGCTGCGCGCGTTCCACCCGGCGGTGCTCTCCGACCTGCTGACCGGGCGGCGCGTGGTGCGTACCCACCTCATGCGGCGCACCGTCCACCTCCTCGCCGCCGACGACGTCCTGGCCTGGCGGGCCCGCCACGACGCCATGCTGCGTCAGCGGGTGCTGGGGACCTACCGCCGCGAGCTCGCCGGGGTGGACCTCGGCGAGCTCGCCGCGGCGGGCCGGGCGGTGATGGCCGACGGCGAGCCCCGCTCGATGGGCGAGCTCGCCCGGGCGCTGGCCGGGCGGTGGCCCGAGCCGGGGGCGCGGGCGCTGGGGGAGATGCTGGTGGCCGCGCTCCTGCCGATGGTGCAGTTGCCGCCGCGCGGGGTGTGGCGGGCGCGGGCGGGAGTGCGCAACGCGCTGCTCTCGTCCTGGCTGGGCCGCGAGATCGACCCCCTGCCCCCGGACGGCGGCGACCCGGTGGGCCAGGCGCTCGTACGGCGCTACCTGGCCGCGTTCGGTCCCGCCGCCACGGCCGACCTGCGCGCCTGGTGCGGCCTGGCCGGGCTGCCGGGCGCGGTGGCCGCGATGCGCGGGGAGCTGGTCGCCTGCCGTGACGAGCGGGGCCGCGAGCTGCTGGACCTGCCCGGCGCGCAGCGCCCCGACCCCGACACCCCCGCCCCGGTACGGTTCCTGCCGGCCTTCGACAACGCGATCCTCGGCTACCACGACCGCGGCCGGATCATCGACGACGCCCACCGCGGCCTGTCGGTCGCCGGCGCCCGCGTCGTCCTCGTCGACGGCCGGGTCGCCGCGACCTGGAGCGCCGAGGCCGGCACCGTGACCGTCCTCCCGCTGCGCCCCTTCTCCCCGGCCGACCGCGAGGCCGTGGCCGAGCAGGGGCGGGCGCTGGCGGCGTTCCTGTCCGACGGCGACGGCGACCGCGTACGGATCGCCGCGCCTCCTCCTTGAGCGGCCGGTGGATCGCCGGGCCGGTCGTCAGCCCTGGGCCTGCGGGGGAGCCCAGAAGCGCTCGTAGTTGGCGGTGGTCGACAGGGAGCGCGGCTCCGCGCGGTCGAGGTAGAGCATGCCCTTGAGGTGGTCGGTCTCGTGCTGGGCGATCCGGGCCGGCCAGCCGGACAGCTCCATCTCGTACGCGTGCCCGCTCCCGTCGAGCGCCGACAGCCGCACCTCCGCATGGCGCGGGACGACGGCGGTAAGCCCTTCGACGCTGAGGCACCCCTCGTAGAAGGCGTGATAGCGGGACCCCAAGGGGGTGACGACGGGATTGACGAGCTCCAGCGGCGGCTGGCGCACGCGCTCGCGCTCCGCGGCGATCTCCGGCGGCACGTCGGCGGGGTCCTCGATGACGGCCAGCGCCAGCGGGATGCCCACCTGCGGCGCGGCGAGCCCCACCCCGACGCCCGGCAGGTGCAGGAACATCGCGTCGAGCAGCTTGCGCAGCAGGCCGTCGGGGAGCTGGCCGTCGTACGGCTGGGCCGGGCGGCGCAGCACGGGGTCGCCCACCTGGGTGACGGACCAGGGCCGGGGCGCCGCCAGCAGGGCATGCACCCGCTCGACCAGCTCGTCGCCGCCGGTGGCGGGCTTGTGCTCGATACGCAAGGGGGGGTCCTTTCCGATCAGCGGTCGCTCAGCAGACGATAGAGCACGCCAAGGTCGGGTACGGAGCGTTCCGGGCACCGGCGGCCAGGAGGCCGCGCGCCACCGGCACGACGATCCCGAGCTGGTGATCGCCGCGGTCCGGGACGTCCTGCACAGCGTACGGACCGGGAACCGGCTCGACGGTGCCCCGCCCGAGCGGATGCCGACGACCCGTGACGCCGGTCCGCTCTAGCCCGCTCGGTCAGGTCGGCGTGCTGCTGTGTGGGTGGTGCCTCGACCGTGTCACGAAGGGCGGCCGGTGTGTGCGGTGATCGCCGCGGCGAGGGACGGTACGACCGCGCGGGGCAGGGCGTGGCCGAGGCCGGGCACGGTGACGAGGGTGGCGCTGGGGATGGCGCGGGCCAGCCGGGCGGCGTGCGGCGGCGGGGTGATGGGGTCCTCCGGCGCGTCGATCACCAGGGTGGGCACCGTGACGTGCGCGAGCTCGGCCCCGCGGGCCATGCCCGACTGGTCGGCCAGGGCATGGGCGACGGGACCGCGCCAGGTGCCGCTGTGGGCGGCGATCCGGCGTTCGAGCCCGGCGAACTCCTCGGCGTCGAACGGCAGGACGTCGCCGTTCAGCACCCGCCAGTGCTCGACGCGCCAGCGCAGCTCCGCCTCCTGGTCGCGCTCCTGACCGAGCTCCGCCCACAGGGCGAGCAGCCGGGGGTCCGGCCCGGGCAGGTCGTCGTCGGCGATGGCCGGATCGGGGGCCGCGCCGCCGAGCAGGGCGGAGCCGAAGATCGTGGCGCTCAGCAGCCGGTCCGGGTGGTCCAGGAGCAGCAACTGCACCAGCGTGCCGCCCAGAGACATCCCGACCACATGGGCACGCGCGATCCGCAGCGCGTCGAGGACCGCGATCGCGTCGTCCGCCAGCGCCCGGATCGGGTAGGGGCGCTCGTCGAAGGCATGGGTGGAGCGTCCGGTGTCGCGGTGGTCGTAGCGGACGACGAAGTGGTCGCGGGCCAGCAGCTCGACCAGCTCGTCGGGCCAGCCCAGCCCGCTCGCGTTGGCGCCCATCACCAGCAACAGGGCGGGACGCTCCGGGTCGCCGGCCGTCTCCACCCACAGGCGGTTGCCGTCCGTGACCGCCACGAAGGTCTCGTCGCGGCGTAGGGGGTCGGTCAATCGGGGCATGGCGTCATCCTCATCGGTCCGGGTTCAGGAGGGCTTCACCATAACACGAGACGGTACGTCTCGTCTCGCGTGCGCAGGTAAGTACGGACTGCCCGGCCGTCCCGCCGTCGCCGGTCCGGGCGGGCGTCGGTGCGCACGGCCTAGGAAGCGAGCAGGTCCAGGGCGAAGCCGTAGACGAACAGGAACAGGCCGAACCACCGCAGCGGGTGGGCCGGGCGTTCGCGGTCGAGCAGCCTCGCGAGCCCTTCGGTGACGACCCTCGCGGGCAGGTGGACGGCGTGCAGCCAGCGCTCGTAGAGCTCGCCCTCACCCTGGGACAACACCGCCACGATGGCCACCGCGATCACGCCGGACGCGAGGGTGAACCAGTCACCCAAGTACACCTGGGCGTAGGCCGACACCAGCACCGCTCCGAAGAAGAGGAAGAATCCGGCGAGCAGGGCCGTGCGTCCCATCGACCGCCATCTGCGGGTCCGGTGCAGCCGTGCGGCCTCCCCGGCGGTGAGGCGCTCGGTCATGAGCTCCCACACCATGGCGTACAGCCGCTTCTCGTCCTCGGAGGCGATCGCCCGCCCGTCGACCTCGCCGCTGAACCGGGCATGGAGGACGCGGTGGTCGAGCAGGCTGAACGGCGCCTCGTCCGGCACGTCCACCACGCTCTCGGCGTCGACCAGGACGGGATCACCGTGTTGCGCGTGCTGGACGCCACCGATGGGCGGCCCCAGCAGCAGCGGGCGGGTGACGATGTGCTCGTGCAGCCAGGCGGCCATCCGGAGGTTGGTGTCGGTGCTCCGGCGCTCGGCGATCCTCGGGTCGATGCCGCGCTGCCGGAGCCGGGCCCGCTTGCCCGCCTCGCGCAGCCTGTCCGGGTCGGCAAGGTCGATCAGGACGACCAGGCCGGCGGCGAACTGCAGCCCTTTGCCGATCCGCCCCCACCACAGCATGGTGGTGAACCCCAGCCGGACCTCCTCGGTGCTCCCGCCGTTCCCCCACTGCGCCAGGACGGATCCCAGGCCGTTGGCCGCCGCCCAGCCGACGCTGAGCAGGATCACGACCGCGTACAGCGTCCGCCGCCTGCGCTTGCGTCCCCCGGCGCTCAGCCGCCGGCCCCACCTCGACCAGAGCACGGCCACCGTCACGCACGCGGCGACGGCGACGATCGTGGCGAGCACGCCCATCGCCAGGCCGCGCTCCAGCTTGGCCAGCGTCGCCACGACGACGATCAGCAAGAAGAGCCAGAATCCGACGACGCGCATGGTTCACACCGAAGCGCCTGCGCGCGGGGCCGTCCAGTGGGTTCCTCATATCGCCGTGACGGGGTTCCGGGAGGGGCGCATCCGGGGCTCGTCGAGGCTCACGTGACCGGTGGCGGGCGCCGGGTAGGGGGCGCGGGACGAGGGGACGGGGGACAGGGCACATGACACGACACACGACCAGGTTGCGGGAGCTGATCGGCGCTCCCGAGATCCTGGTGGCGCCCGGCGCGTACGACGGGACCGGCGCCCGGCTGGCCCAGGAGCTGGGCTTCCGGGCGATCTACCTCAGCGGTTTCCAGACCTCGGCCAGCGTGCTGGGCCGGCCCGACGTCGGCTATCTGACGCTGACGCAGATGGTGGCACGGGTCGCCGCCTTCGCCGAGGCCGTGGACCTGCCGCTGATCGCCGACGCCGACACCGGTTACGGCAACCCGCTCAACGTACGGCGCGCGGTACGCGAGTACGAGGCGGCCGGCGCGGCGGCGATGCACATCGAGGACCAGACCTTCCCCAAGCGCTGCGGGCACATGCTGGGCCGCCATGTCATCGCCGAGGAGGACATGATCCAGAAGATCAGGGCGGCGGTGGACGCGCGGCGCGACCCCGACTTCACGTTCGAGGCGATCCTGGACGACGCGATCGCGCTCGGCGGCACCGTCACCGGCGAGCACGGCGTGGGCCTGCTGAAGAAGCGCGGCATGCACGCCGAGCTGGGCGAGGACGTGCTGGCACTGCACCGCGCGATCAAGTCGGCCCTCGACCCGGCCGGGATACTCAACCCCGGCAAGGTCATCTGAGGAGGCGTGGTCCCAGGTGGCGGGGCGGTGACGTTACGCGAACCTTCAGAAGGCCGGGATCTCGTCAGGGACGAGGTTCGCCTGGCGCAACAGACCGTACACGTCGGTCTCACCCCAGAACTCGACAATCTTGCCACTTCGAAGTCGGTATGACTTGATCCCCGTCATGGTCAGGTCCCTCCCCGTGCGGTCGTGCGTGTAGGTCAACGTGAAGGCCACGGTCACCCGGTCCTCGGCCGCGAAGAGATCGTCGATGCGTACGCGGCAGTTCGACAATCCGGGGGTCAGAATCGCCCCTTCGGGGTGGTGCCGTCCTCGCACGTGCTGTCCCGCGCCGTGGATGAGCACATCCTCCGCTACAAGCTCCTCAAGGTCGGCTACCTGGCGTGTCTCGAAGATCCGGAGATAGCGACGGACCACCTCGGCATTGCGCCGGGCGCTCGAATCGGGTGCGTCAGGCATGTGACAACCCTATTCATCCGGCGTGCGAAAGGGCGGCGGGACGGCAGGGACCGGGTGGCGTCACGTCGGCGGACGGCAGCGGCGGGCGCCGGTGACTCCACCGGTTTTCGGCGGGTCCCGGCGCTGCCTGACTAGCCCGCGTCCACGCAGCGGACCGTGACCACCGCGAAGAACACCAGCGTGCGCGGATCCTGGGAGACCACCGACTCGAACACGTCGCACTCGGTGAACCCGTGCTTCAGCGCGTTCAGCCTGGCGGCGCTCTCGGCGTCGGCGAGCGCGACGTCCTCGTCCAGGTTCTTGGCGAACCCGTTGAACAGGGCGCCGGCCTGCACGGTCGCGCCGGCGGAGGCGGGCAGCGCGGCGACGGCGGCGCCGGCACCGGTCAGCGTGACCGCCGCCAGCGCGACCAGCAGCTTCTTCATCCGGTAGGTCATGGGATCTCCTCGTGGCTCGATCAGTGGGCCTACATCCCATGGGCGTGCCATCCCGTTCCACCGCCGTGCCGCAGATCCCGGCTCACGTACCAGCCGCGCCAATCCACCGATCGGAGTCCGGGGTGTGCGGGGAGCCCGGACCTACCGCTCGGCGAACAGCCGCGCGACGAGCTCGCCCCGGCTGGAGACCCCCGTCTTGCCGAAGACGGCCTTGAGGTGACCGCGGACGGTGTGCGGGGACAGGAACAGCGCCGCGGCGATCCCGGCGGTGGGCAGCCCTTGCGCGACGAGCCGGGCGATCTCGAGCTCGCGCGGCGTCAGCCCGTACGCCTGCGTGACGATGACCGCCAGGTCGGCGGGGGCCGCCGGCTCGATGACGAGCGCCGCCGGGCCCGGCCGCCCGCCCGGGCCGGTGAGGCAGGAGGCGTGGCAGGTCAGCCACCGGCCGTCGACGGTGCGGATGCGTACCCGGGCGGTGCCGCGGTCGCGGCCGCGGGAGATGGCCCGCGCCTGCAGGGCCGTGCCGACCACCCAGATGGGCAGGCTCAGCCCCAGGGCCGACGGCACGGAGGGGCCGTCAGGCAGCAGCGCGAGATAGTGGCGCGCCTCCTCGTTGATGGACGTGGCCTCGCCGTACTCGTCGAACAGCAGCAGCCCGGGAGCGGACGCGCGGGTCGCGCCGCCTGGCGCGGCGGGACGGGCGAACCGGCGGAGCCGGTCGGCCAGCGGCGCGGACAGATCGGCGAGCAGCGCGACCTCGTCCGGGCCGAACGCCGCGCCCGGCCGCATCCGGAAGAGGCTGACCACACCCCACGGCCGATCGCCGGTCCGCAGCACGGCACGCAGCTCGTCGTCCACGCCCTGGGCTCCCAGCAGGCGGCGGAAGCGGGCACTGCGCGCGGGCAGGTCGCCGGTGGCCGAGCGCAGACCGGCCGCGGGAACGGCGGCCCGGGCCAGGTCCCGGAACGCCAGGACGTTCTCCTCCAGGAGCTCGCTCTCCCAGTAGGCGCCGCAGCGTTCGCCGGAGCCGAGGTTGTCCACCAGCATGGGCGCGGTGACGAGGCCGGTCTCGGGATCCGTGGCGGTCCACACGGCCGCGTCGTACGGAACGAGCCGCCGCAGCCTGTCCGAGGCGCGGCTGAACAGCTCCAGCGCGTCGCCGGCGCGCTCGGCGGCGGACATCACCTCGGCATGGCGGCGCCGCTCGGTCACCAGGGCTCCCTCCTGTGCTGTGTACGCCGGTGAAGCCTGCCCGATCCTCCGCCCGGCGCCAACCCCCCGTTTGGGGGGATCACCGCCCGGCGGTCGCCCGAGGCGGGGGATGGGGGTCGGCGGCGGTGACCGGAAGGCTCAGGACCTCAGGAGACGCTACGAGAGGACAGACATGGACATCGCCATCGTCGGCGGGGGCGCCGCCGCCGTCGCGCTGCTGGACCAGCTGGCCGCCACCGCCCCGGGGTCCGGGGGCGTCACGGTGTTCGAGCCGTCGGCGCACCTGTGGCGAGGCCGGCCGTACGCGCCCGACCTGGACTCGGTGCTGGTCAACTCCCCGCCCGCCCTCATGTCGATCCGCCCGGGGGACTTCGGCCACTACGCGGCCTGGCTGGGCGAGCGTGGGCCGGCTCACCTCGACGCACTGCTGGGACAGCCGCTGGTCCCCCGCGCGGTCTACGGCGGGTACCTGGCGCGGACCGCCGAGACGGCTCTGGCCACGCTGCGCGGCCGCGGGTGGCACGTGGACGTGGTCCCGGCCCGCGTCACCGCGCTGGCCGGCTCGGGGGAACGGCCGGCGCTGCGCACCGAGGACGGGCAGGCGCGCGAAGCCGATCACGTGGTCCTGTGCGTGGGCGCCGGGACACCCGAGGACCTCTACGGCCTCGGCGGGGCCCCGGGTTTCGTGGCCGACCCGTACCCGCTGGCGCGCACGCTGGAGGGGGTGGCCGCGGGGAGCGCCGTGGCGGTCATCGGCAGCGGGCTGACCGCGGTCGACGTCGTCGTCTCGCTCGCCGCGCGCGGCCACACCGGCCCGATCCGGCTGGTGTCGCGCAGCGGCCTCCTGCCGTACGTCTGGCAGCGCCCCCTCGGCCACCAGCCGCGGCACGTGACCGCCGAGCGGGTGGCGGCCCTGCACCGCGAACACGGCGCCGTCACGCTGGACGACCTCGTCCGGCTGCTGCGCGCCGAGCTGGCCGAGGCGGGTGAGGACTTCGACGACTTCGCGGCCGGCGTGCTGGCGGCCCCGTCGGAGGATCCCGTCCGGCGGTTGCGGCGGGAGCTCGCCGCCGTCGGCGATCCCGAGATCGGCCGCCGCGTCCTGCAGTCGGCCGCGCACAGCGTCGGACCGTACGCCTGGCGGCTGCTGCCCGAGGCCGACCGCGTCCGGCTGCGGCGCCACTTCCGGCTGGCGACCAGCCTGGCCTCGCCCATGGTGCCGGTGAACGCGTCCATCCTGATGGGGTTGTTCGACAGCGGGCAGCTCACCGTGGCCAGGGGCGTGCGCGAGATCGAAGCGGCGCGGGGGCGGTTCCGGGTGCGCTGCGACGACGGTACGTGGGACGACGGTACGTGGGACGCGGACGTCGTCGTCAACGCCGTGAACCCGCCGCCCCGGTCGGTGCCGCCCGCGGCCGCGTCCCTGGCCGGCTCCCTGGTGGCGGGCGGCCTGGCGGCGCCGCACCCCGCCGGCGGGCTGGTGCCGGCCGATCCGCGCCTGCACGTTGTCGGCGACCTGGCCGGCGGCGGCTCGTTCATCACCGCGAGCATCCCGGGCGTCGCCGCCCAGGCCGCCCTGGCCGCCCGAGCCGCACTCGCGCTCCGCTGAGCCACCTGCCGCCGGGCGCCGGGCGACGGGAGTGGGGACACCCTCTTGCCAGGATCCGCTGAGCGAATTACGGTCGGGTCCGTTATCTACCGATCGCGGAGGTCTCCATGCGGGTCATCCTGGTGGCGCTGCTCGTCGCCTTATCCATCTCCTCTCCGGCCCGGGCCGAATCGACCGCGTCCCCACCCACGGGATGCGGCTTCCACACCCTCGGCACGCTGCCCCTCACCGGCGCCACCACCGCGGGCACCGCCCTGGACGCCCGGTACCCGCAGGGCCCCCGCGTCTACTCCGTCACCTCCAGCGCCTCCGGCCCGGCGCTGCTGGGGATCCGGGACGCACGGGACGGCCGCTTGATCGGCGAGCGGCCGCTGCCCCTGGCGCTGGGCTCGTGGGCCGTGACCGTGGCCCCCGACCACTCCGTCTACGTGGGGAGCTACAACGCCACGGCCGGCGCCATGGGCCGCCTCTTCCGCTACAGCCCGGCCACCGACCAGGTGAGCGAGCTGGGCATTCCCATCGCGACCGAGACGTTCGTCTGGACGGTGGCCGCCACCCCCGACGGATCTGCCGTCTACGGCGGCACCTCGCCGTCGGGCAAGCTCTTCCGGTACGACACCGCGACCGGCCGCAGCACCGACCTCGGCAGCCCCGTGCCCGGCGACCAGTTCGTGCGAGACCTCGCCGTCGGCGAGGACGGCACCGTGTACGCCGGCGTCGGCGCGCTCAGCATGAAGGTCGCGGTGCTGACCCGCGAAGGGACGGTCGAGCGGGTGATCGACCCGCCCGTCCAGGGCAACGGCTACGCCTACGACGTGGACGTGGCGGGCCGTTACCTGCTGGTCCGCTTCGTCACCTCCACGGGCGCCAACCCGATGGGCGTGTACGACCTGGTCACGAGCAGGTGGAAGGACGTCGTCGAGGACGTCGACAGCCTGACCGTCGGAGGCGGCCGCCTCGGCGCCGACCTCTACCTGTTCCAGAACGACGAGCTCGTCAAGTACGACCTCAAGTCCGAAAAGATCACGAAGCTGGGCTTCAAGGACTATGGTGACGGCGCGGCCCGCCCCCTCGGCTGGGTCGGTCACACGCTCGTCGGCACCAGCTCGACGGGCCGCATCTGGCACTTCGACCGCAAGAAGGGCCAGGGCGAGCTGCTCGACGCGACCCTGACCGGCCAGCACGTCAGCATCCGTTCCCTCGGCACGGGGCCCGACGGCCGCGTCTACGCCGGCGGCTTCTTCACCGGCGGCCTGGCGGCCTACGACCCCGCCGGCGGGCAGACGCAGAACTGGCCGGACGTCGGCCAGAGCGAGGGCATCGTCACCCACAAGGGCAAGCTCTACCTCGGCGTCTATCCGGGAGCCCGCATCTACGAGTTCGACGGGAACGCGCCCCGGCTGCTGCTCGACCTCGGCGGGCAGGAACAGGACCGCCCGTTCGCGATGATCTCGGCCGGCGACTGGCTCGCCTTCGGCACGGTGCCCAAGTCGGGCACGCTGGGCGGCGCGCTCGGCCTGCTCGATCCCGCCACCGGCCGGTCGGTGATCAGGCGGAACATCGTCCCCGGCCACAGCGTCGTGGGCCTGGCCTACCGCGACGGCGTGATCTACGGCGCCACCTCCGCCTTCGGCGGCACCGCCACTCCGCAGGGCGAGGCGGCGGCGTTCGCGTACGACGTCGCCACGGACGCCGTGCTGTGGCGGACCACCCCGGTCGTCGGCGACCTGGCACTCGGCTCGATCGCCTTCGACGGCGAGGGGCGGCTGTGGGGGCTGACCCCCGACACGCTGTTCGAGCTCGACCCGGCGACCGGGCGGACGGTCCGGTCGGTCAAGCACCAGACCTACCCGTGGGCCACCGCCACGCAGGTCTGGCTCGACACCAACCTGGTGTTCCACCAGGGGTTCCTCTGGGGCAAGGTGCAGGGGAAGGCGTACCGGATAGATCCGGGGACGATGGCGTTCACGCTCATCGCCCGCCCGATCTCCAACCTCCTCCTCGGCCCTGACGGCCACCTCTACCTGTCACGCTTCGAGAACTTCTACACCTACCGGATCTGCTGACGGGTCAGCCGGAACAGGCGTGGCCCCTCGGCGAAGTAGACGTCTCCGGACCCGTGCACCGCGAGCTGGTGCACGGGTCCCTCCTTCACCACGGCGTGCCGTCCGGTCAGCGGGTTCAGGGAGAAGACGTACTGGCCGGCGAGCGCTCCGTACAGGGTCAGGTCACGCCGGTTGAAGGTGAGCTGCCCGCTCGCGCTCTTGCTGTCCGACAGCGTGACGCGCTGGGTCACCTTGCGGGCCGTCGTGCTGATGGAGAACACCTCGCCGCCCGCGATGCCCCACAGCCGGCCCAGCGCGTCGAACGTCAGCGCCGGGACGGCCGGCTTGCCGGGGGCGGGGACGATCTCCCACAGCAGCCGGTCCTCCTTCACCGACCAGGCGAACACCTTGGCTTCCGGCTGCGTCGGCGGCGTGGCCGACTGGCCGCTGTAGATGGAGGTGCCGCCGTACAGCACGCCGTCGCGGTAGGCGAGCGAGACGATGCTCTGGTCCTTGACCACGTTACGCTCGGCGTGCTTGAGCGCCCCCGTACGCGGGTCCCAGATCGCCAGCACGCCGCCCAGATGGCCCAGGTCGGGCATGGTGCCGGCGGCGAGATAGCGGCCCGCCGAGGCCAGCGCCCGCGGGCGGATCTGGTGGTCGGAGGCGAAGTCGAACAGCCGGGCGGGGTTCGGCGCGGGGCCCGGCTCCGGGCTGGGGGAGTACTCGGTGCTGTGCCACGGCAGCTCGGGGTCGTAGGCGTAGACCCTGGCCTCGGGGTAGGCGCCGACGTAGAGCTTGCCGTCGTGCGCGGTCATGTCCTCGCTCTGGGAGAACGTGTGGAACTCGGACCGCTCGCCGGTCTCCGGGTCCAGCGCGGCGAAGCCGCCGTTGAGGAACCCTCCGGCGTACATGCGCCGGTCGGGGCCCTCCGCGAGGGCGGTCACGTCGATGGGCTCACCCCTGACGCCCGTCTGCACGAACGACTTGGCCCCGGTCTGCGGGTTGTAGCGGAACATCAGGCCGCGCCAGAGCAGGCCGACGACGCTCTTGCCCGGATAGTCCGGCAGGCCCAGCTCCGCCCAGCCGATGCCGCGCGTGTTGGCGACGCGGCCCGTGATCGGCACCCCCGTCCCCGTGGTGGTCTTCGTCCTCGCGTCGTAGCGGACGAGCTCGCCACCCCTGACCAGGTAGACGGCGCCGTCCTGGTCGGGGGGCGAGACGTCCAGGCCGTGCGCGGACTCCAGGACGTCGCTCCACCGTCCGGCGGCGATGTCCCACACGTGCAGCGGCCCGGGGGACGCGCCGCCGTAGCGCACGTAGAGGTGACCGGCGGCCACGTTCACGTCGTAGGCCCACTTGCCCGCGGGATCCAGGCCGTCGGGCACGGGGAGTTGCCTGGCCGCGCCGGAGACCGCGTCGATCTCGAAGACGGCGGCGGGGGCCTCGGTGCCCGCGTAGATCTTCCCGTCGGCATAGGCGACGCTGCGGACGTAGGCGTGGGACGAGGAGAGCCGGCCGTAGTCGCGCACCCCCGTCGCGGGATCGTAGGCGAACAGGCGGCCGCCGGGGGAGGTGCCCCCGTAGACCGTGGCGCCTTCGCCCGCGGCCACGGACCAGATGAAGTTCTCCGAGGCCAGGGGCCGGCCGAGATCCGTGATCCCGCCGCCGTCCGTCCAGCGGTAGAGGCGGCCGTCGCCGTACGTGCCCGCGTACACGCTGCCGTCGGGGGTGGCCTCCAGGGCCCACGAACCGCCTGCGCCCGGCAGGTCGTACCTGGCCTTCTCGGCGCCCGTGGCGGGGTCGACGGCGTTGAGGTGAGCGGGATCGCCGGAGGAGGCGCCCCACAGGACGGTCTCGCCGCCCGGCCCCGCCGCCACGACGCCGCCGATCAGCAGCACGTCCTCGAGGGGGATCCCCAGGTCCTCGATCCGGCGGGCGGAGGCGTCCGCCGGAGCCGCGACGGTGAACGCGGCGAGCACGGCCGCCAGCCCGGTCGCTAACGATCGTTTGATTAAGGTCATGACCGAAATCTTGAAACGCGCGCCATGTCGCGTCAAGAGGGCATTACGGTAAAGGCCGAAACGAAGTAGCCGATCCTCCGCACATGGTGAGCCACCGGGTCTCGGCGAACGCCTCCGACGCTCAGCCGGTGAGGAACTCGCGGACGATCGCGGAGAACCCGGCCGGGTCGCTCTCGTGGACAGTGCCGCTCCAGCAGGGCGCCGCGAAGCTGACCGTCGGCGCCGGCAACGTCTTCCGGTACGCGGCGGGTGCCCGGCGGGGCGGGTCAGGAACGCCGGATCGCGACGACGTCGAACTCCAGCGCCACCTCGGGGCCGACCATGACCGCGGTCGCGGCGTTCCAGTTCACGCCCCAGTCCATGCGGTTGACCGTGACGCCGCCCCGGAAGGCGACCTGGTCGCCCCGCGCGCCGGTCAGCTCGACGTCGACGGTGACCGGCCTGGTCACGCCGCGGATGGTCAGGTCACCGGTCATCCTGAAGCGGGTGTCGCCGACCCGCTCCACCCCGGCCGAGACGAAGGTCACGGTCGCGTGGTCGGCCAGGCCCAGGAACCGGCGGCGCAGGTGCTCGTCGCGCCGCCGGTTGCGCGTCTGGACGCTCCTCGCCTGGACCGTCAGCTCGGCGCTCGACCGCGACGGGTCGTCGCCGTCCAGATGGACGCGGCCCTCGAACGCGTCGAACTGCCCGCGCACCCTGGTGGCCATCGTGTGCCGGGCGACGAAGCCGATCCGGGTGCGGGCGGTGTCGAGGACGTAGTCGCCGGTCAGCGCGCTGAGAGGGGTCGTGGTCGTCATGGCTTACTCGCTCCTGGAAGGGAAGGGGGTTACGCGGTCCCGCTGCGAGTACGACGACGTGACCCGGCAGAATGTCAGCTTCCCGCGTCGCATCACATTCCGGGGCGCTGTCTCGTCGGGTGTGATGAGGGCAGCCACGTGCAGAAGGAAGGCCGGCGACAAGCATGACCACGAGAACCGAGCCAGGGGACGGCCAGGTCGATCCGGCTCTGAGCGCGATCATGAGCGAGCGCCGGCAGCTGATCAACCTGGCGTACCGGCTCCTGGGCTCCCTGGCGGAGGCCGAGGACGTCGTGCAGGAGACGTACGCCCGCTGGTACGCCATGTCGCGGCAGCAGCAGGAGGCCATCGAGACCCCCGGCGCCTGGCTGACGACGGTCGCCAGCCGGATCTGCCTCGACCTGCTCGGCTCGGCCCGGGTCCGCCGGGAGCGCTATGTGGGCGAGTGGGTCCCGGAGCCGGTGCCGGACCGTATGGAGTGGACGAGCCCCGAGGGGGACCCCGCCGACCGCGTCACCCTCGACGAGTCGATCAACATGGCCTTCCTGGTCGTGCTCGAATCGATGAACCCGGCCGAACGCGTCGCGTTCATCCTGCACGACGTCTTCCGCTACTCCTTCGACGAGGTGTCCGAGATCGTCGGCCGTACGCCGGGCGCCTGCCGCCGGCTGGCCTCGGTGGCCCGCCGCCGCATCCGGGAGGCCCAGGCCCCCGCGACGCCGAACGCCCGGCAGGCCGGCATCGTCCGGGACTTCAAGCGGGCCTGGGAGAGCAAGGACATCGACGCCCTCGTCGGCCTGCTCGCCCCCGACGTCACGGGGATCGCCGACGGCGGCGGCGTGGGCGGGACCATTCGCCGCCCGATCGTCGGCGCTGCGCGGCTCGCTCGCTTCCTGGTCAAGGGCTTCGAGAAGGTGCCCGGACTGGCGCTCCTGGAGCGCACGGTCAACGGTCAGCCCGGCCTGGTGGTCCAGCAGGACGGCGTCACCGTGGGGGTGATGGCCTTCGACCTCGCGGACGACCGGATCACGCACGTGTGGGCGGTGTCGAACCCCGACAAGCTCCGCCCCTGGACGGCGGACTGACGCGCGGGGCCCGAGGCGGTCGTGACGTGCTCGGCCTTGTGCTCGGTGAGCAGGCCGGCTCACGGGCCCGCCCTCGTCGTGGCCGCCGGGGAAGGTGAGCACGTCGGCGGCGCGGCCCTGGACCCGGATCGCGGGCAGGGGGCTGCCGCACGGGCAGGGGTCGGGACGGGTCAGGACCCGGTCGCCGAGGTCGTGGCGCAGGATCGGCTGCACCCGGTTGACCAGGTTGCTCACCAGGGCCGTGTGCGACAGCTCGCCCGGCGGGACCGGCCGGTGGTCGGCGTCGACCGGCCCGGGCGCCGCCGGGGCCGGGTCGGGGAGCGGGTCAGCCGAGCTTGAGCAGCAGGCCGGAGAGCTCGTCCGGCATGGTGATCATGCAGTCGTGGCCGGTCTCCAGCTCCCACACCTGCGCCGGGCTGCCGTTCGGCTGGATCGGCGGGACGGGCCGCCGGGTGATGCCCTCCGGTACGCCGGCCACGCAGTGGATGTGCGTCCGCGGGATCGCGTTCGCCGCCGGGTTGTCCAGCCGGACCGGTTGCTGGAGGCAGCGCACCGGCTGATCCGACAACAGCGTGCGCAGCCAGGCGGCGTCCGCCGGGTCGGTGACCCCGAACAGGCCCATGGGCGGCGGCAGCTCGGGCAGCGGCGGGATCCGCCAGCCGGCCCCGGATCCGGCGGCGCGGTCGATCAGCGCCTGCGTCATGGGCTGGACGTCGACCGCGCTCTCGCCGTCCTCCGGCACCATCGCGTCGAGGTAGACCAGGTGGGCGAAGCGATCCGGGACCTGGTCGGCCACCGACGAGATCACCAGCCCGGCGTAGCTGTGTCCCACGAGGATCACGTCGGTGAGGTCTTCCGCGGTGACCAGCCCGGCGATGTCACCGACGTGGGTGTCGAGCCCGACGTCGGGGCCGAGCAGGTGGGCCTTGTCGCCGTAACCGGTCAGCGACGGGGCGAGCACCCGATGCCCGGCCGACGCCAGCAACGGGACCACCCGCTCCCAGCACTGTCCGCTGTGCCAGGCGCCGTGTACCAGCAAATATGTTGACATGGTGTAGCTCCTTGGTGGGGTAATCGTGCTGAAGGTGAGGTTTCCGCTCGCGTTCGGCCGGAGCCAGAGCCCCCGCGATCCTGGGGGTGACAGGACCAGGCACGTACGAGGTCGCGCGACCTACAGTGGAGACATGAGGGACGAATCCCACCTTTTGGGTGATTACGTACGCGCCCGCCGCGAGCTCGTCACCCCTGAACAGGCCGGAATCCCCGTCCACGGAGCGCGACGCGTGCCGGGCCTGCGCCGGGAGGAGGTCGCGATGCTCGCCGGCATCAGCGCCGACTACTACCTGCGCCTGGAGCAGGGCCGCGACCGCAACCCCTCCGCGCAGGTCCTCGAGTCCCTCGCCCGCGTGCTGCGGCTCGACGACGACGCGACGGCGTACCTGCTGCGGCTCGGCGCCGGCCGGCCACGGCGGCCGCGGCGCCGGCCCGGGAGGGAGACCGTCCCTCCGGGCACCGCCAAGCTCGTCGCCACGCTCCCGCTGCCCGCGTACGTCGAGGGCCGCTACTTCGACGTCCTGGCCGCCAACGCCCTGGCGACCGCGCTGTCACCGCGCCTCGCGGTGGGGGGCAACCGCCTGCGGGACGTGTTCCTCGACCCCGCCGAGCAGGCCCTCTTCCCGGACTGGGAGGACGCCGCGGCGGGCATGGTCGCCGGCTTCCGCAAGTCCGTCGGCACCGACACGGACGACCCCCGATTCATCGAGCTCGTCGGCGAGCTCTCCCTCGCCAGCCCCCGCTTCAGCCGGCTCTGGGCCCGCCACGACGTGAACACGTGCGAGGGCGCATCCAAGCACATCGACCACCCCCAGGTCGGCGGCCTGCGGCTGAACCGGGAGAGGCTGGGCGTCAACGGCACGGCCGGCCAGACGCTCGTCGTCCTCCATCCGGACCCCGGCACCGACACCGCCGACAAACTGGCCCTCCTCGCCTCCGTCACGCAGACGGGACCGGCCGCCGGAGCCGCGCGCATCGACCGCTGATCAGGAAGCGGCGACGACCGGGCGGCGCGAGGCGGAGCGGGTCGCGGTCTGGGCCAGGAGCGCGCCGGACAGCAGGATCGACCCGCCGACGATCTGGAACCCGCTCAGCGTCTCCCCGAGCAGCCCCCAGGCCACCAGCGCCCCGCCGACGACCTCCAGCGACGCCACGGTGGCCCCCACGGCGGCCGACAGCCGCCGCACGGCGTGCACCCCCAGGATGTACGCCACCACGGTCGCGACCAGCACCATCCACAGGTACGCCACCAGCACGGGCAGCCGCTGACCATCCGCGGCGGGGGCGACGGACACCGTGAACGCCTCCCACCTGACGTCCCAGGGCCGCGCGAACGGGATCAGCACCACGGCCGCCCCCGTCATCCCCCAGGCGATGAGCCCCAGCGGGTCCACGTCGGCCCCGAAGCTATCGTTCATCAGGAAATATCCGGCCGAGCACGCCCCCGCCAGCAGCCCCAGCACCAGGCCCAGCGCGTCCAGCCGTACCTCCTGCCACACCTCGGCGACGATCCCGAGGCCCACGACCGCGACGACCGCCCCGACGTACGCGGCCGGCGCGAGCCGTATCTTGCGTACGAGCCGGACCCACGCCACCACCATCACGGGCGCCATGTACACCAGCAGCAACGCGATCCCCACCGGCAACCGCGTGATCGCCACGAAGTACAGCGACTGCACCCCGGCCACCGCCATCACCGCGTAGAGCCCGAAGAACGGCAACCTGGAGCGGGAGATCCGCAACGCCCGCGGCCTGGTCACGGCCAGCACGGCCACCAGGAGCAGCCCCGCCCCCGCCATCCGCGCCCACACGGCCTCGAACGGCGTCAGCCCGGCGGTGATGAGGTATTTGGCCATCGGCCCCGAGAACGCGAAACACGACGAAGACATGAACGCGAGCGCGAGCCCCGCATACCTCATCCCACACCACCTGCACCGTCATCACCGTCCAGCAGGGTTGACGCTGACATGTCCGACCTTCGGCACGCAACGGGATAAACCCGGCCGGGGGTGGTGGCGTCACCCGATCCGCTGGAGGGCCCGCTCGCGGCGGGCCGCCACGCCGGAGCCGGACTCCCCGCGCGCCATCCGGCGCAGCAGCACCGGCGCCAGCAGGAGGCCGAGCACCGCCCAGACGCCCAGCACGCCGACGGTCTCCAGGTGCCGCCAGGACTCGCCGATCTCCACCGCGGCCGCCGAGTCCGGCAGCAGGGCCGAGCGCACACCGAGGCCCATCCAGTAGATCGGGAAGATCTGGGCGATCGCCTGCAGCCATTCGGGCAGGACGGTGATCGGGTAGAAGATGCCGGAGATGCTGATCACGGCGAGGAACGGCAGCTGGATGAGCCCCTGGGCGCGTGCGCCGGTGAACACCGAGCCCAGGACCGCGCCGAGGGGCAGGGTCGCGAGCAGGCCCAGCGCCAGCACCCAGGCCAGGGCCGGCCAGGAGCCCAGCCCGATCGCCAGCCCTTCGACGATGAGCAGGCCGGGCACGAGGAAGATGGCCAGATCGGCGACCAGGCCGCCGGAGACCGAGATCACCTTGCCGACGAGGTAGGCGGGCATGCCGTGCGGGGTCGCCTTGGCACGCAGCAGGGTGCCGTCCTCGCGGTCGGCGGTCAGCTGCTGGCTCATGCTGATCACGACGGTCGCGGCGTTCATGCCGAGGATGCTGGGCAGGGCCAGCGCGCCGAGCAGCAGCCCACTGGTTCCGAACGACATGTCGCGGATGAAGAACATGACGGCCAGCATCAGTCCCGGCCAGAGGAAGTGGGAGAACAGCTCGGCGCCGTTGGTGAACGACTGGCGCAGCTCGATCAGGCCGCGGGACCAGCCCGCGCGCAGTGTGGCCGTGGCGGGGTTCATCGGAGGGCGTCCTCGGGGGTCTCGGCCTGGCGGACCAGGGTGAGGTAGGTCTGTTCCAGGGAGGCCCGGTGGATCTCCAGCTCCTGGATGTCGTCGCCGAAGCGGGCGAACAGGTCGCGGGCGAAGCGGGTGGAGTCGCCGGTCGTCTCGACGAAGCGCTGACCGCCCCGCGACCAGCGCACCTCGTCCGGGCCGGCGATCCGCCGAGCCAGCTCGGCGGCGGTGCCGTCGGCGATGATCCGGCCGCCGTCGAGGACGAGGATGCGGTCGGCGAGCTTCTCGGCCTCGTCCAGGTCGTGCGTGGTGAGCAGGACGGTGGTCTGCCCGGCGCCCACCAGGCGGCGCATCAGGTCGTGGAACTCGCGCCTGGCCTGAGGGTCGAACGCCGCGGTCGGCTCGTCGAGGAACAGCAGCTCGGGCCGGCCCACGAGGCCGATCGCCACGTCCAGCCGGCGCCGCTGGCCGCCCGAGAGGGTCCTGAGCTTCTTCCCGGCGTGCTCGGTGAGGCCGACCGTCTCGATCAGCTCGTCCGGGTTCCAGGGCCGCGGGATCTCCGGGGTGGCGAAGGGGGCGTAGTAGGTGCCGAGGTGGGCGAGGAACTCGCGTACGCGCCATTTGCCATGGTCGCGCCAGGACTGCAGCACGACCCCGAGCCGGGCCCGCCACCGCTCGTCCCCGTGCTCGGGGTCGGTGCCGGGCACCTCCACCCGGCCCTGCGAGCGGGTGCGGAAGCCCTCCAGGATCTCGATCGTGGTGGTCTTGCCCGCTCCGTTCGGCCCGAGCAGGGCCAGCACCTCGCCATGGTGGGCCCGGAAGGTGACATCGTGCAGCACGTCGACCGAGCCGTAGCGCATGCGCAGCCCGTCGACGTCGAGCGCGACCTGCTCGCTGCTCGTCATGAGATGACCTCTCTTCGTGATCGGACGCCCTCGCGAGGGGGAGACATGCCGGTGGGATCCGGCGCGAGGGCATGACATGTCGCCGCCCGGGGATCACACGAGGGGACGGCGAGCAGGGGATCAGGCGCGGCCGCGGTGGGCCGGATTCACCAGCTGTCGTGGGCGAGCGTCCGCCGGGCGCGTGCCATGAGGTCCACGCGGTCGACACCGGCCAGGGCGAGCGCCCGCGGGACCGTGCCGTGCTCGGTGTCCAGGATGCCGAGCAGCAGATGCGCGGGGCGGAGGTCCTTCTTGCCGGTGGCGGCGGCGAATCCGCGTTCGATCGCGAGCCGGGCCGAGGCGCCGATCTTGGGTGGCTTGGGGTCGCGGCTGGGCGCCGGAAGGGTGAAGGACGAGAGGGACACGCCGACCGCGTTCAGGCTGCGCTCGAACTCCCGGGCGAGCGCGTCGCTGATCGCCTGCCGCCCGAGCCCCGCGCCGGCCAGCACGCGGTGGGCGGCGGTGCCCTCGTGGGCGGCGATCGCCAACAGGAGGTGGTGGGCCTCGGTCGCCGCGGAGCCGTCCTCCCGCGCCTGCGCCGCACCCTCCTCCAGGATCGCGTTGATGTAGTGGTCGATCGCGCTCACTGGCGCCTCCTCAGCGTGACGCCGGCGGCGATGAGCCGCTTGGCGTGCTTCTTGTGGACCGCCTGACGGGTGACACCGAGGGACTCGGCGACGTCGGGCCAGCTCCAGCCCGCGCGCATGGCCTGCTCCACCGCCGCGTCCTCCAGCCGGTCGGCCAGGCGCCGCAGCGCGACGACGGCCGCCAGCGCGTCGGCCGGGTCCTCGGGAACGGATAGGTCTTCTGCCGGCATGCAAGCAACCTTAGTTGACTAATTCCGGAATAGTCAACTCAAGTTGCTTACGGCGGCTCCCGGCGGTGAGGTGCCGTATGTCACAGTCCGAGGCGTCCGTCTCGTCCTTGGGGCATGAGTCGTAACCGGAAAGGCGATCCCGCGCCCACCGACGCGCACCCTCGAACCGGCCGGCCCGGCCCGCGCGGGCCGGCGGTCACCAAGGCCGGTGCCGGGCCGCCGCTGGTGCTGCTGCACGGTGCCGGGTCCGCGCGCTCGTCCTGGGAGCCGGTGCTCGACCGCCTGGCGGGCTCGCACACGGTGTACGCGGTGGACCTGCCGGGCCACGGCGAGTCCGAGCCGCTGAGCGGCGGCCACGCGTCGACGCCGCGCCGGCTCGCCGAGGTCGTGGCCACGGCCCTGGACGAATGGGGTGTCGGCACGCCGCACGTCGCCGGGCACTCGGTCGGCGGGTGGACGGCGCTGGAGCTGGCGAACCTCAGGCCGGTCGCCTCGCTGACCCTGCTGGCCCCGGCCGGTCTGTGGAAGAAGGGCCAGCCGACGTACTGCCTCGTCAGCTTGTTCCTGACCTGGGCCGGCTGCCGCTTCGCCGCGCGGCCGCTCACCGCGCTGGCCCGCCGCGCCTGGGCCCGCAGGCTGCTGTTCTGGCAGCTCTTCGCCCATCCCGAGAGGCTCAGCCACCAGGACGTGGTCCGCGACGTCACCGCCTTGGGGCGGGCTCCGGGTTTCCTGCCGACCTTGTGGGCCGTCCGGAAGATCCGCTACCGGGCGAGGCGGGACGTGGTCGCGCCGGTGACGCTCGTCTTCGGGGCCTCGGACCGCCTGCTCCTCGCCCGGCAGTCCCGGTTCACCGACCAGCTCCCGCCGCACACCCGGCAGCTGGTCCTGCCGGACGCCGGTCATCAGCTGGTGAGCGACGCCCCTGAGGCGGTCTCGCGGCTCATACTCGCGACCACGGAGACGACGGCGCCGTGATGTCACACTCGGACGGTCAACGTCCCGCGCTCCTGGGGGCCCAGGAAGGTCTCGCCGGACGGCGACCGCGGCGAGCGGATCTTCGGGGCATGGCCGGGCTGAGCGGCGACCGGGAAGCCGAGCTGTCGGTCGGCTACGCCGCGGCCCGCTCCCACCTGACCCGGGTGGCGTACGCGATCCTGGGGACGGTGTCCGAGGCCGAGGACGTGGTCTCCGAATGCTGGTTCAAGCTCGTCCGCGCCGACCGGGAGGATCGCGTCCAGGACGTCGAGGCCTGGGCGACCGTGGTCGTCGCGCGGGAGGCGATGGACGTGCTCCGGTCCGCACGGGTACGCCGTGAGACCTACACCGGTCCCTGGCTGCCCGAGCCCCTCCTGGCTCCCGTGGCGGACCCCGCCGACCGGGTCACGCTCGACGAGTCCGTCAGCTTCGCGCTGCTCGTCGTCCTGGAGTCGCTCACCCCGGCGGAGCGCACCGCCTGGGTGCTCCACGACCTCTTCGGCCTGACCTTCGAGGACGTCGCCGCGACCGTCGGCCGCACCCCGGCGGCGGTACGCCAGCTCGCCGCCCGCGCCCGCAAGCACGTCGGCGAGGGCGCGCCGCGCGTGGACGTCGACCGTGACCATCACCGCCAGGTGGTCGAGCGGTTCCTGGCCGCCGCGTCGGGCGGCCACCTGAGCGCCCTCGTCGCGATCCTCGACCCCGGCGCCGTGCTCACCAGCGACGGCGGCGGCAAGGTCAACGCCGCCCGCCGGCCCGTCCACGGCGCCGAACAGGTCGCCCGCTTCGTGCTCGGCCTCATGGGCAAGGCCGGACCCGGCCACGTCCTCACCCCGGTCGCCGTCAACGGCGTTCTCGGCGTGGCCGGGCATGTTCACGGCAGGCTCGACACGGTCGTCTCGTTCACGGTCGCCGGCGGGCTGGTCCATCGGGTCGACTTCGTACGCGCCCCGGACAAGCTGCGGCTCCGGTTTTGACGCTCGGAAAAGTAAAGCCTAGGCGATGTCCCTAAAATCGTGAAATCCGGGGAAGGATCGTTATACCCGAGTGGTTCCTCTACATATTGGCCTAATAAGAGAGGTCACTATTCATGGGAGGGAACCATGATGATCAAGCAGTACCTCGGATTGCTGGGATTCCGGCAGCCGTACCCCGATCCCCGGTCGCCCAGTGGTGGTTCTGACAGCAGTCGCAGCTCGCGCCGACGGAGGCGCCGCCGCTGACAGCTGTGACCCGACCACAATCGAACAGTACGACGTGGCCAGAGGGCGGCGTGAGCGCGATGTCTGAACGCTCGACGCCGCCCTCTGGCGTTCCCGTCCTGTAGGGTTCCGGCAGGTTACTGCGAACCACTTGCAACAGCAGAGGATGCGGATGTCGGACACCCCCTCGTCCATTCGGCGGTCGTTGTTCCTGCATGCGCCGATCCGGCGTGGCCCGCGCGTGGTGCTGCGGCAGATGCTGGAGCTCGTCGACGACGACACCCCGCCGGACGGCCCCGACGGTCCCGTCGCCGTGCTGGAGCGGCGGCTGGCGCACCTGCTCGGTAAGCAGGCGGCGCTGTTCTTCCCCAGCGGGACGATGGCCCAGCAGGTGGCGCTGCGCGTACACGCCGACCGGCGGGGGCGCCGCGCCTTCGCCGCCCACCCGCAGTCGCATCTGGACGTGTGGGAGGAGCAGGGCTACAACGCCGTGCACGGGCTGTGGCTGCGCCGCACCGGCGACCCGCACGAGCTGATGACGGCCGGCGACCTCGCGGCAGCCGCCGGCGAGCCGCTCGCGGCGGCCGTCTGGGAGCTGCCGCAACGCGACCTCGGCGGCCTGCTCCCGGACTGGGCGGAGCTGTGCGAGCAGGTCGGGCTCGTACGGGCCACCGGCGCCGCCGCGCACCTGGACGGCGCCCGGCTGTGGGAGGCCCAGACCTACTACCGGCGGCCCTTCGACGAGATCGCGGCCCTGTTCGACACGGTGTACGTCTCGCTCTACAAGAGCCTCCAGGGAGTGCGCGGCGCCGTGCTCGCCGCCGACACTGAGACCGTCCAGGCCGCTCAGGTGTGGCGCCAGCGGCTCGGCGGCGGCATCCGCGACGCCTGGCCGCTCGCCCTGGCCGCCCTGGTCCACCTGGACACCCTGGCCGAGCGCATGCCCGCCTACCGCGAGCACGCGATCGCCATCGCGGCCGCGATCAACGCCGACGGCGCCGCCCGAGCCCACCCCGACCCGCCGCAGACCCCGATGTTCCACATTCACCTGCCGGCCCCCAAGCGGGCCGTGGAGCGGGCCGGCGCGGAGCTCCTGGCCGAGCACGGCATCCAGCTGTGGGGCCGGGTGCGGACCGTCCCGGATCCCTCGCGGTGCAGCTTCGAGGTCAGCGTCGGCGAGAACGCCATGGAGTTCACCCCCGACGAGGTGGCCGCCCTCCTCCGCGACCTGCTGACCCGGGCAGGGCCCGGCTGACCGGCGGATCCGCACACCTGCACCGCCAGCACCGCCTGCACACCGCCTGCACCGCCTGCACCGCCTGCGCCGCCTGCGCCGCCCGCACCGCCACCCGCCGAGGCGCGTCCTCCGAGGCCCCGGTCCCGACGCGGACCCGGGGTCTCATCCGGCCCGGGGTCAGGCCGGCGGGGGCGTCCAGAGGCGGGCGGGCAGGGCCGTCTCGCGGTGCTTGCCGTCGCCGTCGGGCTCGACGAACCACGCGTTCCTGCCGGGCAGGACGGCGAGCGCCTCGTGGCAGCGGGTGCCGACGAAGTGCAGGGCGACGCCGTCCTCGGTGGCGTACCCGGCGGGGAGCGTCCCCTCGCCGACGAACCGGCGGAAACTGGACCGCCGGGGCTGGTCGGCCAGGTCGTCGTGGACCCCGTTGCTGAACGGCAGGAAGCCCAGGCCGTCGTCGACGGCGTCGAGGTCGTCGCCGTAGGAGTCGGTCACCCCGCCCACGTGCCAGCACAGGCTGCCCGCGCTCTGGCCGGCCAGCACCACGCCCCTCTCCCAGCACTCACGCAGGATCGCGTCGAGCCGATGCGCGCGCCACACCGCCAGCAGGTTGATCACGCTGCCGCCGGACACGAAGATCACGTCCTGGGCCAGCAGGTGGGCCCGCACGTCGGGCACGTTCGGCTGCGTGAACAGCCGCAGGTGGGACAGCTCCGCCTCGCCGAACGAGCCGGCCCGCGCGTACCAGCCCTCGATGAGCTCCCGCGAGTCACCGGCCGCCGTGGCGATGAGGCACACGCGCGGCCTGCGTACGTCGGCCAGCCGCATCGCCTGCCAGATCTGCACGCCCGGGTGCCGGAACCCTTCAGGGGGGTACAGGACGCCGGAGCAGGCCAGGATCTGAGGTTCTCTGATCATGGGCACCCATCCTCCGGCCCGGTGAGGCGCGCCCGCAAGGTCGCCGGGCACAGCCAAGATGATCAACCTCGGGTATTCACCGCTGAAGCGCTTTGAAGATCGGTAGATGCAAGGAAGGTGCCTCCGACCTGCGATGATCGGATTGCCTAGATCACGAAATCGCAGAGAACGGATGCACCTTCAGGGTGAAC
>NZ_JBQQCB010000061.1:0-62965 GCF_052246675.1 Nonomuraea sp. KM90
CTCAGGGCCGCCAGCGGCGAGCCGTGCTCCTGCCGCGCCCGCTCGAACGGCTCCCCGGCCGTCCGGGCGGCGTGGGCGGCGAACGCCAGCAGCAGCCCCCGCTTCGACCCGAACCGCTGCACCAGCGTGGCCGGGGACAGCCCGGCCTCCTGGGCGACCGCGGCCAGCGTGAGGCCCTGCGGCCCGTGCCGCCCGATCGCGCGGGCGGTGGCACCGAGGATCGCCTCGTCGCTGGTCGTGCGCGGCCTGCCCATGCTCGCCCTCCCGCGGGACGGTTTACCGAATGCGCGTTCACAAACTAGCAGCCCGGCCCGGCAGGCGGCGCCTCGTGGCAGCGGAGTCCGTCAGGGGAGTCCGTCAGGGGAGAGAGCCGCACGGCCCGCCGGTGGCCAGGTCGGGCAGGTGGCGGCGGGCATGCTCGATGAACGCCCTGGCCGCCGGGCTCTGCCGGCCACCCTCCCGCCACACCACGCCCATCCGGCCGCGCATGCTCGGCTCCGTCACCGCCAGCACGTGCAGCTCGGACGCGGCGGCGGCGACCGCCGATTCGGGCAGGACGGCCACGCCGAGCCCGCGCGCGGCCAGCTGCCCCAGCACGTAGGGCTCGCCGGCCTCGAACGCCACGTGCGGCGCGAACCCCGCCCGCCCGCACGCCTCCTCCAGCGCCGCCCGCAGGCCGGTGCCGGTCGGCAGGCTGATCAGCGGCAGGCCCTTCAGCTCCGGCACCGCGATCGACTCCGCGCCGGCCAGCTCGTGCCCGCGGTGCACGACGGCGACCAGCCGCTGGTCCACGACGATCTGCACCTCGACGCCCGGTGGCAGCGGAGCCCCGAGCCCGAGCAGGGCGAGGTCGAGCCGCCCGGTCACGATGCCGTCGAGCAGCGCCTCGGGGTCGCTCTCCACGAGCGAGATCTCCACGGCCGGATGGCGCTCGTGGAAGCCGGCGAGCATGCCCGGCAGGTCGAGCACCGAGGGTGCGGAGACCCCGCCCATCACCACGCGCCCGCGCAGCAGCCCGGTGAACTCGTCGGCGACCAGCCGCATCCCGGACACCGCCGCCAGCGCGGCCCGCGCGTACGGCAGCACGGCCTCGCCCACCGCCGTCAGCCGCACCGCGCGCCCGGACCGGTCGAACAGCGGCTCGCCCAGCTCCCGCTCCAGCTGGCGGATCTGCGCGCTGACGCCCGGCTGGGCGACGTGCAGCCGGGCGGCGGCCCTGGTGAAGCCGCCCTCCTCGGCCACGGCCACGAGGTATTCGAGCTGCCGCAGTTCCATGCCCAGGAATGCTAGCCAGCCGCTACGACGGAAGGCTCACGCCCGTCACCGCGAAGCGCTCGACGGCGGCCACGTGACCGCCGGTGGAGGCCACGACGGTCAGCGTCCTGCCCGGCTCGGCGGTGAAGGAGACCTTCGCCGACCAGGCCGCGTTCTCGCCTCCGGCGCCCAGGCAGCACCGCTCCCCCACCGGCGTGGCCGAGCCGGGGTGGCGTACCTCGATCCGGATGCTCTCGTCGACGCCGGTGATCCGGCCGCCGACGGTCAGCGGGGAGCCGACGGTGGCGCCGTAGCCGGGCTTCGTCAGGGTGAGGGTGGTGTCGTCGGTGCCGACCACCTCCCAGGGGGCGTTCCTGCCGCTGCCGTACCGCATGAGGTGCACGACCGCGGCCACCAGCGGGCGGGGGCCCTCCTCGCTGCGGAAGCCGACGTGCACCCGGGCGTGCTCGCCGTCCCGCACCGTCTTGACGGCCTGGTCGATCTCGGTGAAGCCGAGGAAGTCGCGGGTGAAGGCGATCGCGGTGCGGGCGGCGTCCAGGTGCCACGCCTCGCGGCCGTCCGCCTGGTAGGCGCGCTGCCAGGCGGCGACCTCGCCGGGGCCGGAGAACGGCCACAGCGGCCGGTAGTGGCCGGCGATCAGGGTCTCGCGCGGGGTGGGCGGCGCCTGCGGCGTGCTCGGGGCGGCGGCGGAGGGTGCGGCCGGCGGGGTGGCTCGTGCCCGGGGCGTGTCCGCCTCCCCGCAGCCCGCCAGGCCGGCTCCGAGGACGGCCAGCAGAGACAGGGCTCGTACGAGGACTCTCATGCGCATCCTCCCGGGGTGGGGCGGCCTGACGATGAAGACGTACCCCGTGGGGCGGCGGGCGGACCGGAGGTCCCCGGCGCGGCGGGGGCCGGGCACCATGGCTGGGTGGCGTCTGCGCGGGTAGCGTCCAGACATGGCCACCTTCGACCTGACCAGCCTGCGCGCCGTCGTCTTCGACACCGACGGCGTGGTCACCGACACGGCCCGGGTGCACGCCGCGGCGTGGAAGCACGTCTTCGACGCGTTCCTGCGGGGACGCTCGGCGCCGTTCGACATCCGCGCCGACTACCTGGCCCACGTGGACGGCCGGCCGCGGCTGGACGGCGTGCGCACGTTCCTGGCCTCGCGCGACATCTCGCTGCCCGAGGGCGGCCCGGACGACGAGCCGGGCGCGCCGACCGTGCGCGGGCTGGGGCTGGCCAAGGACGCGCTGTTCGTCGAGCAGATCGAGGCGCACGGCGTGGCCGCCTTCCCCTCCACGGTCGTGCTGCTGCACGAGCTGCACCGGCGCGGCTGCCGTACCGGGGTGGTCTCGGCCAGCCGCCACTGCCGCGCGGTCGTGCAGTCGGCGGGGCTGATGCACCTGTTCGACGTGCTGGTGGACGGCAACGACGCGGCCGCGCTGGGGCTGCCGGGCAAGCCGGAGCCGGCGCTGTTCCTGGAGGCCGCGCGCCGGCTGGAGCTGCCGGCCGCGCAGGTGGCGATCGTGGAGGACGCGCTGCCGGGCGTGCAGGCCGGGCACCGGGGCGGCTTCGGGGCGGTGGTCGCCGTGGACCGGAGCGGCACCCAGGCCGCCGCGATGCTGGCCGCCGGGGCCGACGCGGTGGTCACCGACCTGGCCGACGCCGACGTCGCCGGGCGGGTGCCCGTGGGGCGGCGATGAACGCCTGGACGCTGGTCTACGAGGGCTTCGACCCGGCCGGCGAGGGGCTGCGCGAGGCGCTGTGCACGCTGGGCAACGGCCGGTTCGCCACGCGCGGCGCCACCCCGGACGGCGAGCCGCGCACGCCGGGCACGTACCTGGCGGGCTGCTACGACCGGCTGGACACGGTGGTCGCCGGCCGTACGGTGACGAACGAGGACATCGTCAACCTGCCGGACTGGCTGCCGCTGACGTTCGCCACGCCGGGGTCCGGCTGGTTCCGGCCCGAGCGGGCCGACCTGCCGCTCTACCGGCACGAGCTGGACCTGCGGCGCGGCGTGCTGGTGCGCGACCTGCGCTGGCGCGACGGCGACGGCCGGGTCACGCGGGTACGCCAGCGCCGCCTGGTGTCGATGGCCGACCCCTACCTGGCGGCGCTCGAGACCACCTTCACCGCCGAGAACTGGTCGGGCCCGCTGCGCGTGCGCGCCACGCTGGAGGGCCGGGTGGCGAACGACGGCGTGGCCCGCTACCGCGACCTGCGCGGCGACCACCTCACCGGGCACGCCACCGGCTCGGAGGACGACCTGGCCTGGCTGACGGCGCGCACGTGCTCCTCCCACGTCGTCGTGGCGCTGGCGGCCAGGGTCGACGCCGACGCCCCTGCCGCCCGCCCGTCGCTGGGCACCGACCACATCGCCTCCGACCACGTGCTCGACCTGGCCGAGGGCGCACCGGCCAGGTTCACGAAGATCGTGGCGCTGACGTCCTCGCGCGACCCCGCCACCCACGACCCCCGCTCGTCGGCGCTGCGGCACGTACGCCGGGCGCCGCCCTTCGAGGAGCTGCTGGCCCGCCACGAGGCCGCCTGGGAGCGGCTGTGGCGCCAGGCCCGGCTCGACGTGGACGGCCCGGACCTGTCGCAGGTCGTCCACCTGCACATCTTCCACCTGCTGCAGACGCTCTCCCCGCACACCGCCGACCTCGACGCCGGGGTGCCGGCCCGCGGCCTGCACGGGGAGGCGTACCGGGGGCACGTGTTCTGGGACGAGCTGTTCGTGCAGCCGTGGCTGGACCTGCGCTTCCCGGAGATCTCGCGCGGCCTGTTGCGCTACCGCTGGCGGCGGCTGCCGGAGGCCAGGGACGCCGCCAGGGAGCTCGGCCACGAGGGGGCGATGTTCCCGTGGCAGAGCGGCAGCGACGGCCGCGAGGAGACCCAGACCCTGCACCTCAACCCGGCCTCGGGGCGCTGGCTGCCGGACCACTCCCGCCTGCAGCGCCACGTCGGCCTGGCCATCGCCTACAACGTGTGGCAGCACTACCTGGCCACCGGCTCGATGCCGTCGTGGTGCGGCGAGCTGCTGCTGGACATCGCCCGGTTCTTCGCCTCGCTGGCCGAGGAGGTGGCCGGCCGTTACGAGATCCGCGGGGTCATGGGGCCCGACGAGTACCACGACGCCTACCCGGGCGCGGCCCTGCCGGGCGTGGACAACAACGCCTACACCAACGTCATGACCGCGTGGCTGATGGCGCGGGCCGCCGACACCGCGGCCCTGGTCCCCCACCTGGCGCCCGGGGCGGAGGAGCTGGCCCGCTGGGACGACGTCGGCCGCCGCCTGCGGGTCGACTTCCACGACGGCGTGATCAGCCAGTTCACCGGCTACGGGGACCTGCTGGAGCTCGACTGGGAGCGCTATCGCGGGGTGCGCCGCCTGGACCGGGCGCTGGAGGCCGACGGCGACGACGTCAACAAGTACAAGGCCTCCAAGCAGGCCGACACCCTCATGCTGTGCTACCTGCTGCCGGGCGACGGGCTGGCCACCATCCTGGAGCGGCTCGGCTACCCCGTCGATCCCGGCCTGGTCTCCCGGACGATCTCGTACTACCTGGCGCGCACCAGCCACGGCTCCACGCTCAGCGCGGTCGTGCACGCCTGGGTGCTGGCCCGCTCCAACCGGCCGCGGTCCTGGGAGTTCTTCATCGAGGCCCTGTACAGCGACATGAAGGACGTCCAGGGCGGCACCACGGCGGAGGGGATCCACCTGGGCGCCATGGGCGGCACGCTGGACCTGCTGCAGCGCTGCTATCTGGGCCTGGAGCTGCGGCGGGACGGGCTGCGGCTGGACCCGCTGCTGCCCGGGGCGCTCGGGGTCGTGTCGATGCCCATCCACTACCGGGGGCGCCGGATCTTCATCGACGCCGAACGCGACGAGGCACGAGTCAACGGCACCCCGTGCCGTACCTATATGCGAGGAGAAAAGATCATGACACGCACCGGTGATCTCGGCCGCCGCGTCATCCACCACCGCGAGCGGCTCGGCCTGACCCGCGAGCAGGTCGCCGCGCGGGCGGAGATGTCGCCGGGCTACCTGAAATATCTCGAGGAGAACGCCGACACCCCCGACACCGGGGCTCTCTACCGGCTGGCGGACGCCCTCGGGACGACGGTGGACGACCTGCTGGGCGGTGGCCAGGACCGCCCGCCCGGGCACGGCCCCGCCATGGCGCATCCCACGCTGGAGACGCTGGAGGACACGGAGTGCCGGCGGCTGATCGAGCCGGGCGGGATCGGGCGGGTGGCGTTCAACGGCTCGCACGGGCCGACCGTGATGCCCGTCAACTACAAGATGCACGAAGGGGCCATCGTCTTCCGCACCGCCGTGGGCGGGGCCATGGACAAGGACCTGCGTACCGGGCTGGAAGGCGTCGACATCATGATCGCCTTCGAGATCGACATGATCGACGAGGCCAACCGGGAGGGGTGGAGCGTGCTGGTGCAGGGGGCGGCGCACCACGTGTCGCCGGAGGAGGCGGGCGACCTGGCCGAGGCGGGGGTCACCCCATGGGCGGGGGGCGAGCGGCACCTCTACATCCGCATCGTCCCCCACCAGATCACCGGCCGCCGCATCCACGGCATGTGAGGGGCGTCAGCTGCAGCCCGTGGTGGCGAACGCCATGAACTGCGTCACCTCGCGCTCGTCGAAGTTGTCGTCCGAGCCGATCACCAGGGTGCACTCACCGCTCGCCAGGCGCGGGCCCCAGGACATGCTCTCCAGGTTCTGCACCGGGGGCCGGAAGTCGCCCAGGTCGTGGACCAGGCGCTTGGTCACCGGCCGGTAGGCGCCGCCGTGTGCCAGGGAGCCGCGGTCCAGGACGTTGGTGGCGCCGCGCAGGTCGATCTCGTACAGCTTGACGCGGTAGTTCACGCCCTCGATCCAGGAGCGTTCCAGCGCCAGGTAGCGGAACTCGTCGATGGGCAGCAGCTCCGACACCCCGCTGTCGGCCTGCCCGGTCGGCGGGTTCGGCGGGGCGGGCAGGCGGTCGAGCGGGTAGGCGTACTGGGCGCGGGGGCGGCCCTGGCGGTTCCACACGGTCAGCCGCGTCGCCGAGCCGCGCTCCGCCGTCGGCACCGGGCCGTCCTCGAAGCGCGGCCCCTCGGTCACGGCGGTGATGGCCCGGGCCGAGACGGCCAGCCCCTCGAATCCGGAATTGCGCCGCGGCCCGGTCTCCTCGCCCGTCAGGCGCAAATTCTGCGGGATCGGGAATTCACCCACCTGGCGCCCGTTCATATCCATTCCGCGCACCGCGGCGCCGGAAATCGGAATATTCGGGTTTCGGGTGTCCGGCCGGTCGCCCTCGTCGCCCCACAGCAGCCGCCCGCTCCACCGGTCGAGCCTGATCGACTCGGGGTCGGCGGACTCCGCCTGGCCGTAGCCGGGGAACGGTGTCCCGTCGGGCCTGGTCAGCGTCTTGACGCCGGTCAGCCGAACCCCGGTGAAGCCGCCCGTCACCCGGTCGATGTCCAGCCGGCCGGTGTAGAAGCGGGCCGGGTTGTAGCGGGCGCGGTCGTCGGAGATGAAATACCAGGTCCCGGTGCGCGGATCCCGGTCGATCCCGGACAGGCCGCCCACGACGGTCCCCTCGAACCTCGTCATGTACGGGATCCGCTGCTCCCCGAGGAACCGCGTGATCCGCACCGGCTCCCGCGGCGCCGCCACCGCCGGTGGAGCGGCGCTCACCACCAACGCGAATGCGACGGCGATTTCCATTGTTCTCCGCGTACGAGTCATTTGTTCCTCCGTCAGGAAAATCGACGGAGCAAATAAAAGCGCGAATCACCGGCGAAGTCCACGAGCAAAGAACCCGCATGCCGCACTGCAAAAGGGGCAAATCATTGGGCGATGTCGGGCAGCGTGAGCAGGTGCAGCGACCCCTCCCGCAGCCCCGCCGCCGAGACGTCCAGGACGCTGCCGTTGGCGTCGATCCTCGTCGCGCTCGCTTCCCAAACGCCCGAGGCGGTGCGGCCGCGGTCCCAGACCCCGGAGCCGGGCACGACCGTCTGCACGCGCAGGCCGCCGTCCGGCAGGCCGGCCGCCGACACGGCGCTCACCGACCCGTTGGCGTCGATCCTGGCCGCGCTCGCGTCCCACGTCCCGGCCGCGGCGCGGCGCAGGTTCCACACTCCCGATCCCGGCACGACGGTCTGCACGTGCAGGGTGCCGTCCGGCAGGCCCGCGGCCGAGATCGCGGCCACCGCCGCCTCGCCGTCGATCCGCACCGAGCTCGCGGCCCAGGTCCCGGCCTGGTCACGGGTACGGTTCCAGACCCCCGCCCCAGGCACCACGGTCTGCGCGTGCACGGAGCCGTCCGGCAGCGCGGCGGCCGACACCCGGGAGACCAGCCCGTTGTCGTCGATCTTCACCGCGCTCGCGTCCCACGCGCCCGAGGCGCCGCGCCCCCGGCTCCACACCCCCGACCCCGGCACGACGGTCAGCACCTGCAGGCCGCCGCCGGGCAGGGCGGCGGCGGCCACGTCCGTGATGTCGCCGTTGCCGTCGATCCTGACGGCGTGCTCGTCCCACACGCCCGCGGGGCTGCGGCCCCGGCTCCACACCCCGCTGCCCGGCACCACGGTCAGCACCTGCAGGCCGCCGTCGGGCAGCGCCGCCACCGCCGCACCGGAGATGCCGCCGTTGCCGTCGACCTCGGCCGTGCCCGCGTCCCACGCGCCGGAGGCGGCGCGGACCCGGTCCCGGACGGTGCCGCGCAGCGGCCGGTCGACGACGCTGTAGTACGGGCTCCACACCCGCGCCTTGTAGAAGGCCGCGCCGGTGCGCTTGCGGGTCATGGAGGGCGAGAAGAAGTCCACGGTGTCGGTGCACCACGTGCTCGCGGTACACGACCCGGGCGGCGTCTTGGCGGCGTCGGCCCTCGTCTGGACGATCTGGCCCGAGGGCTGGTTGCCGATGGACTTGACCGCGCCCCGGTTCGCCCCGGCGGGTGCGGCGGTGAAGATCCTGGTCGCCTTGTCGTACAGGTAGGCGGCCGAGCCGGTGGTGACCCAGAGCTTGCCGGTGTCGTGGGCGTAGGCGTACACGTCGTGGCCGCCGGGGGTCTCCAGGGCCCTGCGGCGCTGGGTGTCCTCGCGCAGCGCCGGGCGCGCCGGGGTGCCCTCGACCGCGAGCGCGGTCAGGATGTGCTGCCTGGTGACGGGGTCCTGGCCGATGACCCACAGGCGCCTGATGGCGGGGTCCCAGAGGGCGGCGTGCGCGTCGGCGAGCGGGAACTCGGCGTACGCGGCCGCGTTCGGGCCCTGAGAGGACGCGTACACCCTGACCCAGCCCCCGGTGGAGGCGGCCACCGCGATGTTGCCGTCGGGCAGCAGCTCGGCGGCGTGCAGGTTGCCCGGCAGGATCCGCGCCCACTGCCGCACGCCGCCCGGGTAGGAGACGATCGCCGCGATGCCCCGGCTGCCGCCGGCCGCGACCACGACGCTCCGCTCGCCCGACGGGCGCTCGCGCAGCTTGAAGTCGGCGATGAGCCCGAACGCCGAGACCTCGTCCGCGGTGAACCGGCCGGTCGTCACGCTGGGCTGCCACGTCCATTTCACGGCGGAGGGGCTGTTCCAGTCGGCCACCGCCGGATCGAACGCGATCAGCCGCCGGCCCGTCTGGTCCCCTCCCGCCACCCAGTAGTCCCCCGGGGCCGCGACCGCCTTCCCCGCGGGAAGTCCCATGCTCACCAGCATGACGGCGACCATCGCTGATTTGCGCACCCGCTGTCTCCTCCTCCACCGACGGATGATCGTCGATTATGGAGACCCGGGACCGGGTTCGTCCTGCTATTGGGCGGTTTACTGGGGGCGGAGGGAGGCCGCCACGCCGTCGACGATGAGCCGCACGCCACGGGCGAACGCCTCGTCGCTGGTGGGCGCGCCGCCGGCCCTGACGGCCGCGACGGTGAGCGGGAAGTCGGCGTAGGAGGCGAGCTCCCGCGTCTCGCCGCGCTCCTGGCGCTCGCGCCGGGCCTGCTCGTTCAGGACGAAACCGAGGGTGTAGTGGCTGATGGACGCGATCGCGTGCAGCCCCTGCTCCGGCGTGAACCCGAGCCCGGCCAGGATCGCGAGCTCGTCCTCGAAGCGGCGGGCCACGCCGGGTCCGGGGTCGCTGCCGGTGACCAGCCGCGCGCCGTCGCGGTGGCTCAGCAGCATGCGCCGGTAGGCGTGCGCGCGGCGGGTCAGCCACTCCCGCCACGACTCGCCCTCGCCGGGTCCGCCCATGTCGGGGGCCAGCAGCTCGCGGGCCATCTCGTCGAGGAGCTCCTGCTTGTCGCGGAAGTGCCAGTAGAGGGCCGGGTTCTGCACGCCCAGGCGGGCGGCCAGGCGGCGCACGGACAGGCGCTCCAGGCCGACCTCGTCGAGCAGTTCGAGCGCCGCGCGCACGACCGTGTCGCGCGCCAGTCCCTTCTGTGCCATCGCGGCCCACCTTAACACCGCTAAGCTCCTCGCCCGGGAATCGGGCTGCACCCCGGGCGGGCGGCCGTGACCAGCCAGGGGCGGTGGTCGGGGCGGTGGTCGGGGATCAGGCGGGATGGGTGCCGATGATCGCGGTGGCGTCCAGTTCGTCGGAGGTCGCCACCCGGGCCGTCAGGCCGGCGGCCGTCACCGCTTCGGCCGTGGCCGCCGCCTGGCGGGAGCTCGTCTCCACCAGCAGGTGGCCGCCGGGGGCGAGCCAGCCGGGCGCCTGCGCGATCACCCGTCGCACGACGTCGAGCCCGTCGGCGCCGCCGTCCAGCGACATCAGCGGCTCGTGCAGCCGCGCCTCGGGAGGCAGCAACCCGACCGACTCCGACGGCACGTACGGCGGGCTGGCGATCAGCACGTCCACCCGGCCCCGCAACGTGGCGGGCAGCGGGTCGTACAGGTCGCCCTCGTGGACGTGCGCCCCGGCCAGGTTGCGCCGGGCGCAGCGCACCGCGGCCGGATCGAGGTCGGCGGCGTGCAGCTCGGACCGCTCCAGACCCGCCGCCACCGCCGCGCCCATCGCGCCGGTCCCGCAGCACATGTCCAGGATCACCGGCGTTCCGGGAAGCTCCCGCGCCACGGCGACGGCGCGTTCGATGAGGAAGCCGGTACGCGGCCGGGGCACGAACACCCCGGGCTCCACGGCCACCCGCAGGCCGCAGAACTCCGCCCAGCCCAGCACGTGTTCGAGGGGCTCACCGGCGACGCGGCGCTCCACCATGGCGGCCAGGTCGCCGGCGGTGGGCGCGGTGGAGACGAGCAGCTCGGCCTCGTCCTCGGCGAACACGCAGCCGGCCGCCCGGAGCCGGGCGACGATCACAGAAGTAGGGATAGATGATGAAAAAACCGACATGGGAGCCTTTCGGGATGCCGATGGGCGCTCCCGCGGTCACCTGATCCCGGTGGGCCGCGCGCGGCCGGTGGAAGGGAGCACCCAGCCTGACACAGCGGTAATGGGTCTCACCTCCCAGGGACGATCGCTTCGAGACCGTCACAGTACCAGAGCGCTTTTCACGTCTTCCCGTCCCCCGCCACCGGAGCGGCCGCGTCCGGGATGACCCCGTGCAGGTGCAGACCGGCCCCGCGACCGGTGTCGATGGTGAGGGTGCCGCCGATGGCGCCGAGGCGGTCGTACATGTTGGTGATCCCGTGCCCGGACCTGAGCAGGTCGGGGCTGGCGCCGTCGCCGGTGTCGCGGAAGTCGAAGGACAGCCCGTCCTTGTCCCGCAGGTCGATGGTCACCGTGGCGTGCTCGCCCGCGTGCTTGCCGGCGTTCTGCAGCGCCTCCAGGAGGCAGAAGTAGATGTTGATCTCGATCTCGGGCGGGTAGCGGCCGATGCCGTGGGCGTGGATCTCGGCCGGCAGCGGGGAGTGCCGGACCGCCGCGCGCAGCGCCGCCTCCAGCCCCGACTCGGCCAGTTGCGGCGGGTAGATCCCGTGCGCGAGGTCGCGCAGCTCCGCCCCGGCCTCGCGCAGGTCCTCGGACAGCTGTGCCAGCAGCGGGCTCACGTCGGCGGGCTGGGTGGCCAGCAGCCGCTGCGCGACGCGCGACTGCACGGCCGCGGCCACGAGGCGCTGCTGGGCGCCGTCGTGCAGGTCGCGCTCGATCTGGCGGCGTTCGCGGTCGGCCGCGGCCACCAGGCGGCCTCGCGACTCCTGCAGCGCCTCCGCCCTGGCCACCAGCATCACGTGGTTGTGCCAGGCGAGGTAGGAGGCCCTGGTCAGGCCCAGGACGACCAGGACGATGACGGTCGCGGAGACGACCCAGCCGGGGGCGTTGCGCTCGAACCCGACGCCGGGCAGGAACCGGCCCGCCAGGGTGACGGCGACGGCCGTGGCGATCGTACAGCCCATGATGACCTTGAAGCGCCGGCGCGGCAGGTACGCCACGGACAGCAGCACCGGCGACACCGTCACCAGCGTCGCGTACGGCAGGGCGGACGGGATCATCGCGGTCAGCGCGAGCGCGTAGCACCAGGTGATGCCCGCCGAGACGCCGATGGCCCGCTCGATGCGGTCGCGCCTGACCACGCGCAGCGCCAGGACGATCAGCAGGGCCACCGTCCCGCAGCCGGCGGCCAGGGCCGGCAGCCAGGGGATGCGGGCGCCGGGGAACATCGCGACGGAGAGCGCGCCGGCTCCCAGCGCGACGCCGAGGATGGCCCACAGGCCGGTGGCGATGTACTGGTGGGGATGCGGGTGGGTGCTGCGCTGGAGGTCGGTGTAGAGACGGGCGACGACGTACCAGATCGCCTCCAGCGCGGCCCGTACGGCGCCGCCGCGCTCCTCGGCGGCACGCTGCACGCCCGCGCTCTCCAGCACGGCGCGGGGCAGGTGCCCGTGCAGGCGCATCCCGCCGCCCGGCCGGGTGTCGATGGTGAGGGTGCCGCCGATGGCGCCGAGGCGGTCGGTCATGTTGATCATGCCGGTGCCCTGGTGGATCGCGTCGGGGAAGCAGCCGGCGCCGGTGTCGCGGAAGTCGAAGGACAGGCCGTTGCGGTCCTGGAGGGTGATGGTGACGGTGGCGCCGTCCCCGGCGTGCCGGCTCGCGTTCCGCAGGGCCTCCAGGAGGCAGAAGTAGATGTTGATCTCGATCTCGGGCGGGTAGCGGCCGATGCCGAAGGCCCGGACCGTGGTGGGCAGCGGGGCGTGCTGGGCGACCGCGCGCAGAGCCGTCTCCAGGCCGTACTGGCCGAGCTGGGGCGGGTAGATCCCGTGCGCCAGACCGCGCAGCTCGGCGCTGGCCTCCTGCAGGTCGTCCGACAGCCGGGCCAGCAGCGGGGCCACCTGGGCGGGGTCGGTGTCCAGCAGCAGCCGGGCCTCCCGCGTCTGCTCGGCGGCGGCCATCAGGCGCCGCTGGGCGCCCTCGTGCAGGTTCCGCTCGATCTGGCAGCGCTCGCGGTCGGCCGCCGCCACCAGCCGGGCCCGCGACTCCTGCAGCGCCTCGGTCCTGGCGACCAGCATCCCGTGGTTCTGCCAGGCGGCCAGCGACACCAGGATCGTGATGAACGGGATGAACGTGATCGCCAGCGCGTGGGTGACCCCCGGCGGCACCTGGCCTTCGAGCCCCACCCCGCCGTGCACGGTGCCCACGACCACCAGCGCCGTACCGACCAGCATGGTCGCGCCGAGCATCGCGGCCAGCCGCGCGTGGTTCATGTGCTGTACGGCCACCAGCACCGGCAGCAGCACCGCCAGCGCCAACGTGGACAGCGCGAACGGCACCATCGAGGTGACCGCGACGGCCACGATCCAGTTCGCCAGCGCGAACACCACGACCGCGGCGAAGCGCCGGAACCGGTGGATCAGCTGGACGGCCCGGACCAGGAACCCCGCCATGACCAGCAGCAACGACACGATCACGACGAGCCAGGGGTCGTCCACCACCAGGAGCCGCAGGACGATCAGCCAGCCGACGGCCACCAGGACGCCGGCCAGATCCGCCTGGATGTACGTGCGCAGCCGCTCCCACTCGGGCGCGCCTATCTCGATGATCTCGTGCCCCCGCAGGCCGGCTAAGAGTTCACGCGCCCCCCGTCGCTCCACAGCGCCTCCAGTTCGTCGGGGCCGAAGCGGTCCTTGTGCCGATAATGAGCCCCCATCACCATCGCGTCACGAGGCAGATCCTCTGTGTTGTTGACCGACAGCAGGACCACCGTGATGTCCGGATGGCGGCACCGGATCCGGCGCGCCGCCTCCAGGCCGCCCATGCCGGGCATGTTCACGTCCATCAGCACCATCCCGACGGCCTCGTCCTCGATGAAGTCCAGGGCCTCCTCGCCGCTGACCGCCTCCCCCGCCAGCACGAACCCGTCCGCCACGGCGATCACGCCGGCCACGGCCCGGCGGAACGACGGCAGGTCGTCCACCACCAGCACGCGCACGAGATGTTGCTCCACAGACCTGATCGTCGCATCGGATCGCCGCCGTGTCGGTGGTGCCACCATCACTATCTTCGGCTTTGTCGCGGTCACCCGGGCGGGGAGTCCAGGAACATCAGGACCGCCTTGACCCGCCGGTTGGTGTCACGGTCGCCGCGCAGGCCCAGCTTCAGGAAGATGGAGTTGATGTACTTCTCCACCGCCCGCTCCGAGACGTTGAACGCGGACGCGATGGCGAGGTTCGACCGGCCGGCGGCGACCTCGGCGAGCGTCTGGCGCTCGCGGGGCGTGAGCTGCCGCAGCGGGCCCGCGTCGTTGCGGGCCTTGGCCGAGACCAGCGACTCCACGACCACCGGATCGATGAACGAGCCGCCGGAGGCCACCGTGCGGATCGCCGAGATCAGCTCGCCCGGCGCCGCGATGCGCTCCTTGAGCAGGTATCCGCGCCTGCTGCTGCCCTGCGCGATCAGAGTCAGCAGGTAGCTCGGGTCGAGGAACTGCGACAGCACCAGCACGGCCACCTCCGGATGGGTGTCGCGCAGCGCCGTGGCGGCCCTGATGCCCTCGTCGCTCATGGTCGGCGGCATGCGGATGTCGGAGACCACGACGTCCGGCTTCTCCTCGTCGACGCAGGCCATGAGCGCGTCGTAGCCCGAGCAGGCGCCGACGACCGCCACATCGGCCTCGGTCGCGACCAGCGCCTGGATGCCGGTCCGGACCAGCAAATTGTCCTCGGCGATCACCATCCGTAAGGAGGTCACCCCGTCAACGTAGTCCGCCGCACCCCGAATGCTCAACGGGTGCGGAAAACCGAACCACGGACTCGGAAGCCACCTTTATCGCCGAATTAGCGGGGGCGCGGGAAACTTGGCACAACGGCAGTGAACCTGCGAGCGAATATCAGGGGTTTCAGCTAGGGCCGAGACGGAGGGGAAGTGGGGGCCGAAATGCTGGACGTCGCCGAGGGAGTATCGCGAATCAGGTCCCGGATCAGCGCGTGGCTGGTCCGCGTCGACCGGGCGCTGTACGCGAAGCACGACGAGCGGGCCCGCCGGTACGGGTGGACGGTCACCAAGACGGGCTTCGGCTCCCGGAAATATCGCGATCCGCGCTTCGACGCGCTCAAGGCGGCCCGGGTCGCGGAGCTCCGCGCGGCCGGGGAAGCACCAGTACGTTCCGCTGTCAGGAGTTGATCGACATGTCCATGCGTAATATGCGCCGCAACCCGTACGCGCCGGCCGAGGGGGCGTACCCGGTGCCGGGGGCCGGGTCGCTGGTGGTGCTGTGGCGGTGGCGTACGGAGCTGGCGCTGGCCGCGCTGGTGGCCGCCGCGGGGTTCGTGATCGCGGCGGCCGTGGGCCAGGGGCTGTGGTGGGCGCCGATCGCGCTCGCCGGCAGCGTCTCGGTCCCCGCCACGGTGCCGGTCGGCCGCAAATGGATTCGGCGCCACTTCTGGTGCCTGTTTTCCCGGCACCGGCTGCAGCGGGTGTGCCTGGAGACGTCCATGCACACCCGAAAGAACAGAATTCCGCTGATCCTCTGGATAACGCCGACCGACTTGGGGGAAAGGGCTTTCATTCTGCTCCGGGCCGGCATTTGCGCCGAGGACTTCGAGGCGTTCGCGGGGGAAATAGCGGCGGCCTGCTGCGCGGCTTCCGTACGGGTACGGCGGCACCCGGGGCGGGCGCAGTTCGTCACGGTGGAGATCGTGCGGCGGGGCGTGGTGCTCGGGGCGGGGACGTGGGGCGACGACGGCGAGCCGGGGGCGGGACGCCCGCTGGAGAAGCTCGCCGGATAGGCCCCGCCCCGGATCCGCGGGCGGTGCGGCTCCACGCCACCCGAGCCCACCGCCCTTCCGACCCTCCGGCGCGCCCCTGCTGCCAGTACGGCCTGAGCAGGGTGGTCGTCGGGGCCCTCGTCCGGATCGCGTCAGGCCGACCTCTCGCGGCGTTCCGGGCCGCGGTGGCCGCGGGGCACCAGGGTCGGGTTGACGTTGTCGAGCACCGTGTCGCGCGTGACCACGACGCGGGCCACGTCGTCGCGGCTCGGCACCTCGTACATCACGTTGAGCAGCACCTCCTCGAGGATCGCGCGGGCCGCCCGGGCGCCGGTGCGGCGCAGCAGCGCCTGCTCGGCGACGGCGGCCACGGCGCCCTCGTCGAACTCGAGCTCCACCCCGTCGAGCTCGAACAGCCGCCGGTACTGCTTGATCAGCGCGTTGCGCGGCTCCGTCAGGATTCGCATCAGCGCCGTGCGGTCCAGCGGGCGCAGCGGCGCGATCACGGGCAGGCGGCCGACGAACTCCGGGATGAGCCCGTACTTCAGCAGGTCCTGCGGCATCACCTGGGACAGCACGTCGTCGTCCCCGTCGCGCAGGACGGCGTTGAAGCCGGCGCCCCGCCGGGCGACCCGCCGCTCGATGATCTCCTCCAGCCCGGCGAACGCGCCGCCCGCGATGAACAGCACGTTCGTCGTGTCGATCTGGACGAGGTCCTGGTGCGGGTGCTTGCGGCCGCCCTGCGGCGGCACCCCGGCGACCGTGCCTTCCAGCAGCTTCAGCAGCGCCTGCTGCACGCCCTCGCCGGAGACGTCACGCGTGATCGACGGGTTCTCACTCTTGCGGGCGATCTTGTCGATCTCGTCGATGTAGACGATGCCGGTCTGCGCTCGCGCGACGTCGTGGCCGGCCGCCTGGAGGAGCTTGAGCAGGATGTTCTCGACGTCCTCACCGACGTAGCCGGCCTCGGTGAGCGCGGTGGCGTCGGCGATCGCGAACGGCACGTCGAGCAGCCGCGCCAGCGTCTGTACGAGGTGCGTCTTGCCGCTGCCGGTGGGCCCGGCGAGCAGGATGTTCGACTTGCCGAGCTCGATCGGCTCCGGCTCCGCGGTCCCGCCCGGAGAGGAGGAGCGGTGCACGCGCTTGTAGTGGTTGTAGACGGCGACGGACAGGGCGCGCTTGGCCTGGTCCTGGCCGACGACGTACTGGTCGAGGAAGTCGTGGATCTCGCGCGGCCGGGGCAGCTCCCTGGCCTCGCCGCGGCCCTCCGCCGCGCGTTCCTCGGTGATGAGCTCGTTGCACAGGCCGACGCACTCGTCACAGATGTAGACGGTCGGCGGGCCCGCGATGAGCTTGCGCACCTCGGTTTGGCTCTTGCCGCAGAACGAGCAGCCCACCGCGTCGCCGTTCTTGCCGATTCGTGCCATCGGGCGCCTCAGCCGGCCCGGCGCGGATCGGTCACGTCGATCTCCAGCACGTCGTTCATGGCCCCGCTCCGCATTTCGCATGATCCCATCATCTGGATGTTCACGGTATCTTGAGCCGAGAGCGTACGGCAACGAGGAGGACGCTTGGTCCGGCTCACCAGAGCGGAGGCCCAGGAGCGCAATCGCGCGAAAGTGCTGGCTGCGGCCAGGCAGGAGTTCGCTGAGCGCGGATTCCGGGACGCGAAGATCGATGGCATCGCCGAGCGCGCCGACCTCACCCGGGGGGCGGTCTACTCCAACTTTCCCGGCAAGCGCGCGCTCTATTTCGCCGTCCTGGCCGACCTGGCCGAGCGCGCCCCCGTGACGGCCCGCGTCGAGCCGGCGCGCAGCGTGCGCGAGGCGCTGGCCGCTGTGGCACGGGTGTGGGCGACCCGGCTGCCGCTGATGGGCGACGACGAGCACGCCCCGAGCAGGCTGGGCATGGGCCTGCTGCCCGAGATCCTCGCCGACGAGGCCACGTGGAAGCCGTTCGCGCAGCTCATGAGGCTGAACGCGATCCTGCTCGGGCTGGCCGTGGAGCGGCTGCGGGCGCCCGGGGAGCCGGACGGGCGGCAGGTGCGGCTGGCCGAGTCTGTGCTCACGGTGCTGCAGGGGGCGGGGCAGCTCGCGGGCGCGGCGCCCGGGTTCGTGGAGCCGTTCGACCTGATCCGGGTGTGCGAGCAGCTCGCCGACCTCGACCTGGGCGACCGGTGGACGGTGGCGCCCATGCTCCCGCAGGTGCGGGAGGGTGCCGGGGCCTGGTCGCCGCCGGGCGGGGCGGTGGACGCGGTCAGCGGCGGGCCGGCCCGGCTGGAGCGCGACGGGGTGGTGGCGGTGCTGGGGCTGCACCGGCTGTCGGCCGCCGAGGAGGCCGTACGCGCGGCGCCCCCCGGGGCCGAGGTCACCGCCGTCGTGGTGACGAGCGCGCCCGGCGAGCTGCTGCCGCTGGCCCGGCTGGTGCTCGCCGAGGTGGTCACGTGCCTGCGGCAGGCGTTCCCGCGGGCGGCGTGGCCGCGGTTGCGGGTGGTGTTCGACGAGTCGGGGGCGCTGGCGGCGGCTGCGGGAGTGGCGGCACCGCGGGACATGACGGAGGTGGCGATCCGGGTGGAGTCCGGGCGGATCGCCCTGCGTGCCGAGGGTTTCGGCGCGTGCCACGCCGCCGCGTCCGTCCGTCACTGACGCTGTCCCCGTTTCACCGGCCCCGTCCCCTACGCCTCCAGCCAGAAGCCGGCGCTCTGCCGCCACAGCTCCAGCAGCGCGGTGTCGCCGATGAGCTCGATGCCGGGGGCGGGCCGGTTGTAGACGTACAGGAGCAGGTCCGTGATCGGGCCGCGCGCCGCGACGGCGGCCTTCTCGTGCGCGTGCCGCCAGGAGGGCGCCTCGCCGGTGAGGTCCACCAGCCACTCCCCCGCCGCCCCGTCGGCGTGGAAGTGCAGCGTGTGGCCGGGCCCGAGCAGCCCGGGCACCCCCTCGTACGCCTCCGGCACCGTGGAGAAGTGCAGCCACTCCTCCAGCCCGTCGCGCGCCACCTCCTCGGCCACCACTTAGTCGGCGCCCACGGCCAGCGCCGCTTCGGCCCGGTGCACCACGGTCTCGTGGGTGGTCCGCCGTGCCCAGAACCGCGGCGACCGGTCCGTCGCCTGCTCGTCCGCCGGCGACCACACGCGCACGTCGGGCCCGGCCTCGCGCAGCGTCTCCGCCAGCCGCTCGGCCCCCTCCGCCAGCCAGGAGTCCAGCACGGCGGCGTCCTCGTCGGTGTACGCGGACACGTCGTTGAGCACGTCGTCCGGGACCGGCTCCGTGGCCCGGGTGCGCACGACGGTCTCGGCCCAGCGGTGGTGGCCGCCGAGGTGGCGCAGGAGCCGGCCCAGGTTCCAGCCGGGGCACGTGGGCACGGGTGCCGTCATGTCGGCGTTCTTGACGTGTGATCTCAGCAGGTCCGTCTGGGTGACGATCTCGTCGCAGCAGCGTTCGAAGCCCAAGGAGGTCATGCCCTCACGCTACCGACGCGGCTCCTTTCCCAGGCGCGCGGCGCGGCCCCTCCGGCCGGTCGAGCAGGCGGTGCGCGCGCCCGCGTCGCCGCTCTGTCAATGGATCATCGAATCGATGGAACCGCCGGGCCCGGATGAGCTGTCCAAGCAATGGGCGACGCCCACGCCGGCACCCCGGCCGCTCGCCGGAAAGCCGGCTGACGCCGCAGACGGCCCTTCCCGTCCGCGGGCGCGCGCTGGACGTCGCCCCCCACCAGCTTCGTCAGAGGGTGGTCGGCAGCACCGGGAGGCCGCGGACGCCGGGGTCGGCCGCGAAGACGGCGCCCGCCTCGGGCTGCTCCGCGCGGTCCACGCCGAGCGCGGAGGTGGTGACGAACAGCCGGTCGAGGTCCTCGCCGCCGAACGTGACCGCCGTGACCTTGCGTACCGGCAGGGTGATGACGGCGTCGAGCCGCCCGCCGGCGTCGTACCGGTGCACGGCCCCGCCCTCCCACAGCGCCACCCACACGCCGCCCTCGGCGTCCACCGTCAGCCCGTCGGGCGCGCCCCGCTCCGGGTCCACGACGGCGAACGGCCGCCGCCCCGTCAGCCCGCCCTCGGGGTCATAGTCGAGCACGTCCACGCGCCCGGTCACGGTGTCGGCGTAGTAGGCCAGCCGCCCGTCCGGGCTGAAGCCGAACCCGTTGGAGATCGTCACCCCGGGCAGCACCACGCTCAGCCCGCCCCCGGACCCGGCCACGTAGAACGAGCCGCGCCCCGGGGCGGCGTCGTAGGCCATGCTGCCGATGTAGAAGCGGCCGTCGGGGTCGCAGCCGCCCTCGTTCATGCGGATCGCGGGGTCGGTCCACGCCTCGCCCAGGGAGCGCAGCGGGGCGTCCAGGTCGTCGGAATCGGACAGCAGCAGCTCGCGCTCGGCGGCGACGAGGTAGCCGCCGGAGGCGCGGGGGCGTACGACGGCGGCCACCGCGCCGACGTGGCGGCGGCGCACCTCGCCGCCCGGGCCCAGCGCGAGCACGTCGCCGGCCAGCATGTCCACCCACCGCAGGCCACCCCACCGGCCGGACCACACGGGTCCCTCGCCGTGCTCGGCGACGGGGTCTGTCACGGTGTACGCGGTGATGGTCATGCCGCTCTCCTCCAATGCTCGCGATCGGTGATCCACGACCCTATTCGTCCGATACGCCACCGTGAACCAGGCCGGGGCGACGGGCCACCACGGGGGCGGGGTTCGAGGACGCCCGAGGCAGCGCGCGCGGCCGGGAGGGCTGGAGCTGGGCGACGACGAGGGCGGCCAGCACGACGAGCGCGCCGAGCGCCTGGGCGGCGGTGAGGTCCTGGCCCAGCACGAGCCAGCCGAGCGCGGTGGCCACGACGGGGCTGAGCAGGCCGAGGAACGTGACCTTGGTGGCCGACAGCACCCGCAGCCCCCTGAACCACAGGGCGTAGGCGAGGGCGGCCCCGATGAGGGTGAGGTAGGCGTACCCGGCGAGGTTCGCGGTGGTCAGCGCGGCCGGCGGCGGGCCCTCGACCAGCAGGGCCACCGGGAGCAGCAGCAGGCCGCCCGCGACGAGCTGCCAGCCGGTGGAGGCCAGCAGCGGGGCGGGCGATTGCCACCGCTTGCTGAGCACGACCCCGGCGGCCATGACGGCGGCGCCCCCGAGCGCGGCGGCCACCCCGAGCGCGTCCAGCCGCGCGTCGGCGCGCAGCACGAGGAGGCTGACCCCGGCCACGCCCGCCACGGCGGCCAGCGTGGTGCGCAGGGTGAGCCGCTCGCCGAGCAGCCCGGCCGCCAGCAGGGCGACCAGCAGCGGCTGGATGGCGCCGACGGTCGCCGCCACCCCGCCGGGCAGCCGGTACGCCCCCACGAACAGCAACGCGAAGAACACCCCGATGTTCAGCGCGCCCAGCACCAGGGCCCGCCACCACCAGACGCCCTTCGGCAGCCGGCGGGTGATGGCGACGAGGAGGAGACCGGCGGGCAGGGCCCGGATCACGGCGGCCAGGAGGGGGCGGCCGGGCGGCAGCAGCTCGGTGGTGACCAGGTAGGTGGTCCCCCAGATGGCGGGGGTCAGCGCGGTCACGAGGACGATTCCCATGCGATTGCTTAGCACTAAGACAAAGTATCTCAGCACTAAGCGACTTGTCACGTGATTTACCTCAGCGCTAAGACATCGGTAGGCTGGAGCGGTGGCTGATCACGTCGACCTCGTCCTGGAGCAATGGCACGCCCAGCGGCCCGACCTGGATGTCTCCCCGATGGGGATCATCGGGCGGCTCTCGCGGCTGCACCGGCTGATCGACGCGGAGCTGTGCCGCACGTTCGCGGCGCACGGGCTGGACCGGGCCTCGTTCGACGTGCTGGCCACGCTGCGCCGCAGCGAACCGCCGCACCGGCTGACGCCCGCCGAGCTGATGCGGGCGTCCATGGTCACGTCGGGGGCGGTCACCCAGCGGCTGGACCGCCTGGAGTCGCGCGGGCTGGTGAAGCGCACGCCGAGCGAGTCCGACGGGCGCGGCGTCCACGTGACGCTCACCGAGGAGGGCTACGCGCTGATCGAACGGGTGCTGCCCGACCACCTGGCGACGGAGCACCGGGTGCTGGCCGCGCTCTCCGGGGAGCGCCGCGAGGACCTCGCGCGCACGCTGCGCGACCTGCTGGAGTCGCTGGGGGACACCACCGGCGGCGGGTGACGGCGGCGGGGGGATGCGTCAGCGGGGACGGCGGGCGAGGGCGGCGGACGGATGCGTCAGCGGCGGCGCCGGGGGCGGCGGGGCGTGGCCGGGGATGGGCGTGTGGCGTTTCCCCGCTTCTCCCCCGGGCCCTCCGCCGTCCAGTGGGCGGGCCGGGTGAGCGCGGCGGGCAGGCGGGTGGCAGGGGTGCCCTTGGCGGCGTTGACCTGGGCCTGGGTGAGGAAGACGGCGCCGGTCAGGTCGGCACCGGACAGGTCGGCGCCCCGCAGGTCCGCCCCGATCAGGTCGGCCTGCCGCAGGTCGGCGCCCCTCAGGTCGGCCCCGATCAGATAGGCCCCGCGCAGGTTGGCGGCCCGCAGGTCGGCGCCCCTCAGCCGGGCCCCGATCAGGTCCGCGCCGCGCCGCTCCTTGCCGTCGTGCCCGGCCCGCGCCAGCTCGCTCGTACGCAGGAGCAGCTCGTTGACCCGGGCCCGATGCGCCGCGACGTCCAGTTTCTCCAGCACGTCGGCGCTCTCCCGGGTGAGCCGCTCCGTCTCCTCCAGGGCCTCGGCCACCGAGGCGTGGATCGGCCGGGCGGCCTCCACCGTCAGCGCCTCCGCCAGATACCACAGCAGCTCGTGCAGCTGCCGCATGACCGGGAACACCGCGTACATCTGCCGCGCCGTCCCCGGCGCCTCCCGCCAGCCGCGGCCCTCGAACGTGACCTGCGAGACCTTCTGACCGGCCCCGAAACAGTCGAACACCGTGCATCCCGTGAACCCGCGCTCCCTGAGCCGCTCGTGGATCGAGCAGCGGAAGTCGTCGCGCAGGTTGTGGCAGGGCTGCCCGGCGTCCTTGTCGACCGCGAAGTCGGCCGAGGCCGAGAACGGCAGGGCGACGCAGCACAGCCCGAAACAGCTCTCGCAGTCGGCCAGCAGGCCGAGCTCCCGGGGGTTCATCGCGGGCAACGTGCCGGTCTCCTCGTGGGTGATGGGGTGTGGCAGGTCAGTCAAGGGTACTCACGGATGGACGTACGGCGTCGTCGTGGTGAGCGGCGTGAAGCCGAGCCGCGCCAGGATGGGGCGGCTCTGGTCGGAGGCGTCCACCTGCAGGTAGTCGTAGCCGCGCGCGACCGCCTCACGGGCCCGGTAGGCCACGAGCGCGCGGTAGACGCCGCGCCCGCGCCATTCCGGTACGGTGCCGCCGCCCCACAGGCCGGCGAACCGGGTGCCGGGGTGCAGGTCCATCCGGGCCGCGCTGATGGGCACGTCGCCGGCCAGGGCGAGGACGGCGACGACGGTCCCGGTGGCGAGCTGGGCGGGCAGGCGTTCCCTGATGTGGTCGTGGGTGGCGCCGAAGGCGATCTCGTGCACGCCGGCCAGCCGCTCGACGCCGTCCCGGCCGCTCACCGGCTCCAGCCGGACGCCGTCCGGCACCACCACGCCCGCGCCGGCGATCGGGGCGGCTTCGGCGATCATGAGCGTTTCGGCCGGCTCGGCGGTGAAGCCGGCGGCCAGGAGGCGGCGGTCGAGGTCGGCGGGCCGGTCGTGGTCGTACAGCTTCCACTCGAACGCCCGTCCCAGGGCCCCGAAGAACCGCACCTGCTCGGCGATGGCCGCGTCGGCGTCACCGGGGCCGAGGCCGGACCAGATGACGCCGTTCCAGGCGTGCTCGGGACCCACCTGGCGGACCACGTCGCCGACCCGCTCGACCTTGCTCTCCGGGCCGTCGGGGGCGGCCTCGCGCCGCAGCTCCCGGTCGAAGAGTGCGAGCACTTTATCTCGATTCACCCGCACACCCCACCAGTCGCACCCGCCTCCGGGCAACCGGTTAACCGCGGGTCAGCCGCCGTAACGGCGCTGGCGGGCCGCGAAGCTGCGCAGCGCGCGCAGGAAGTCGATCTCGCGGAACGCCGGCCAGTACGCCTCGCAGAAGTACAGCTCGGAGTAGGCGGACTGCCAGAGCAGGAAGTTGGACATGCGCTGCTCGCCGCTGGTCCGGATGACCAGGTCGGGGTCGGGCTGCCCGGCCGTGTAGAGGTGCGGGGCGATGTCGTCCACGGACAGGTCGGAGGCCAGCTCCAGCATCGACTGGCCGGCCTCGGCCCGCTCGTACAGCAGCTCGCGCAGGGCCTCGATGACCTCCTGGCGGCCGCCGTACCCGATGGCCAGGGTGAGGTGGAACCCCGTCTCGCAGGTGCGGGTCGCCTCGACGGCGCTCTTGAGCGCCCGGGCCGTGGTGTCGGGCAGGATGTCGAGCATTCCGGCGACGTGGACGCGCCAGCGGGCGTCGGGGCGGTCGAAGCGGTCGGTGACCATCTGCTCGATCACCCGCAGCAGGAAGGCCACCTCCTCGTCGCCGCGGCGCTGCAGGTTCTCCGTCGAGCACAGGAAGACGGTCACGTGCCGGATGCCGAGCCCCTCGCACCACGACAGGACGTGCTCGATGTGCTCGGCGCCGTACTTGTGGCCGATGCTCGGGTTGGCCATGCCCATCTGCCTGGCCCAGCGCCGGTTGCCGTCCATGATGAGGCCGACGTGCCGGGGCAGCGGGCCCGCCATGACGTGCCGCCGCAGGCGCCGGGCGTAGAGGGAGTGAAGGAGGTTTGTCGTCTGCACCCTCCAAGGATGGCGCGGGCGGCGGACCGGAATGCGATCTTTCCCGATTTCCGGGCCCGGCTCACCGCCCGGTCAGCGCCAGCTTGGCCCCCAGCGCCACGAACGCCGCCCCGAACCCGCGCCGCATCCAGGTCAGCACCTTGGGCCGGGAGATCACCTGGTTCCTGACGGCGGCGGCGCACAGGCCGTACCCGGCGAAGACCACGAACGTCAGCAGCATGAACACGCCGCTCAGCTCCAGCATGCGCGCCAGCGCGGCCGGCTCGCCGGCGCTGACGAACTGCGGCAGGAACGCGAAGAAGAAGATCGACAGCTTGGGGTTGAGGATGTTCACGAGCACACCGTCGGCGATCACCCTGGCCGCCGGGCGCGGCTCGGACTCCCCCTCCACGCTGAGCGCGCCACGCTCGCGCAGGGTGTTCCAGGCCATGTAGAGCAGGTACGCCACGCCCGCGTACTTGATGACCTGGAAGGCGACGGCGCTGGCGTGCAGCAGCGCCGCCAGGCCGGTGACGGCGGCGGCCATGTGCGGCACGATGCCGAGCGTGCAGCCGAACGCGGCGACGACCCCCGCCCGCCCGCCGCGGGACAGCCCGGCCGCCAGCGTGTAGAGCACGCCGGTGCCGGGGGTGACGACGATGACGAGCGAGGTCAGCAGGAACTCGATGCTCACGGCCGGCGGCCTTTCAGGAGGCGGGAGTGCTGTCACTGGCACCCAACCACTCCCCCGCCTTCTATGTCAATCTTGATTGGTTTTAGTCTGCGCCGGGGCATCTCGGGGTTCTTCACATGATCGCCGACCATCGCGCCACCGGTCCGAGAATCTCGGCATGATTACTGTCAGTTACGGGGATAACACTCCTCGTCTCACCAAGGGGCTACCTAGTCCGAAATATGCCTATGTGTCAGGAGAATTGGAGGCATCGACGATGCGGAACGGCGGCACCATACTCGTCAGCACGTTCACGGTGGTGCTGCTCGTGACCGCGGGATGCACCTCGGGCGGCTCCAGCAGCCCGCCGCAGAGGCCGCAGGCGCACGTCCCGCCGCCCCAACTGTCCCTCACGCCGGCTGACGGCACGAAGAAGGTCCCGCCGGACACCGGGATCGGCGTCAGGGTCACCGACGGCAAGGTCACCGAGCTGACCGTCGCCGACGCCAAGGGGCGCGAGGTCAGCGGGAGCCTGGGCGCGGACGGGACGTGGCGGCCGAGGTGGCCGTTGAAGCCGGCCACGGCGTACACGGTGAGCGCGCGGGCCACCAGCCCCGACGGCACGCAGGTGATCACGAAGCGGGCCGCGTTCACCACGCTGAAGCCGCAGCGGGTGCTGGAGAGCGGCATGGCGCCGCTGGACGGCGAGAAGGTCGGCATCGGGATGCCGATCCAGCTCCTGCTGTCGAAGCCGGTGACCGAGCAGAAGGACCGGGCCGCGGTCGAGCGGTCGCTGACGGTCCAGATGTCCAAGCCGGTCGAGGGCACGTGGAGCTGGGTGAGCGACCGGGAGGTGCAGTTCCGGCCGCGCGAATACTGGCCGACCGGCGAGAAGGTCACGGTGGTCGCCCACCTGGCCGGCCTCCGGATCGGCCGGAACCTGTGGGGCACCAAGGACCGTACCGTGACCTTCACCGTCGGCCCCGAGCACATCACCACGATCCACAACAAGACCCACCGGGCCGTCGTGCGCAAGAACGGCGAGGTCGTCAAAACCATCCCGGTCAGCCTGGGCAAGCCGGGCTACGAGAGCTATTCCGGCACCATGATCGCCCAGGAGAAGGCGGCGGACTTCCTCATGGACTCGGCCACCGTCGGCATCCCGGGCGAGTATCTCCACCACACCAAGTGGAACGTCCGGATGACCTACAGCGGCATGTTCTTCCACGCCGCACCCTGGTCGACCAGCGCGCAGGGCAACCGCAACGTCAGCCACGGATGCGTGAACGCCAGCACGTCCAACGCCCGCTGGTTCTACAACTTCACCCAGCGGGGGGACATCATCAAGGTCAGGGGGACGTCGCGCAAGCTCAGGTTCGGCAACGGGCCGACGCCCTGGACCAAGTCGTGGGAGGAGTGGCTGGCGGGCAGCGCCCTCAGGACTTCGACCGACGCCTGACCCCCGGCGGTGGCCGAAGGCCTTCTCGCGTGGGATCACGCAACGACCAGCCCGTCGCGCCCACCCAGCGGCCGGTGCGCGCCTGTCCCGCTCGGTGCGGCGCGGCAGAGCTCACGCGGCCCACGACGGCCGTACGTGCCGAGCGCGACCACAACACGGCGAGCACCGCCACACCCGGTGCCCGGCCACGATCGGCGGGCACCGGCAACCGGCACCATCGCACGCTTCCGGGGCGTTCCGCCGATCGGCGGGCTGCACGAATCCACCCGGAAGAAGTGAGCACCTCGCCACTGGAGGAGCCGCTGGAGGAGCCGGCAGGCCTCGCGCGGCCCGACACTCGCCGGGCCGCCAGGCAAAGGACGAGGTGATCGCCGGTCACCTGCGGGCGGGTGAGCGGCGGCGGGACGGTGCGCCCTGCTCGCCGCGCCTCGGCCGGGCGGGGGTGCGGCTCCGCGGGGCCGCCTCCACGGGCTCCTCCTCGGGCTCTTCCTCTTCCTCTTCGGCCTCTTCCTCGTACTCGGCTTCCTCGCCCTCCTCGGGCTCCTCCTCTTCCTCCTCGTACTCGGCCTCTTCGCCTTCCTCGGGCTCCTCCTCGCCCGGTTCGGCCTCCTCGGCCTCCTCGTACTCGGCCTCCTCGCCCTCTTCGGGCTCCTCCTCCTCGGGCTCTTCCTCGGCCTCCTCGTACTCGGCTTCCTCGCCCTCTTCGGGCTCCTCCTCGTACTCGGCCTGCTCGCCTTCCTCGGGCTCTTCCTCCTCGCCCGGTTCGGCCTCCTCGCGTTCCTCGGCGAGGGCCGTCTCGTGGTCCTTGACGACCTTGCCTTCGCGGATCTCGCCCCGCCAGCCGCTCTCGTCCATCTCGTCCGGCTTCAGCATGACCTGCGTCATGACGTGCCGGGCGAAGTGCTTGAGCTCCAGCCGGGCCCGGCGGCCCTGGGCGCGCCAGAGGTTGCCCGTGTACTCGAAGAGCCCCTTCGGGTGGTACTCCAGGACCACCATGACGCGGGTGAAGTCAGGGGTGAGCGCGTGGAAACTCACCGCGCCGTCGACGTAACCCTTGTCGCCTTCGGAGCGCCACATGATCCGCTCGTCGGGGATCTGCTCGCGGATGGTCGACTTCCACGTACGGTGCGACCAAAAGATCTGCGCCTTCCAGGCCAGCTTCTCGTCCGACTCCTGGTTGACGTTCTCGACCTTCTTCATGAAGTTGGCGAAGTCCTGGAACTCGGTCCACTGGTTGTAGACGATCCGGCGCGGAGCCCCGATGTCGATCGTCTCGACGATGTTGGTGACCTTGAGCTTCTTGCCGCCCTTGTTCTTCCCCTTGCCCTTCCTGCTGAAGATGCCCTTCAACGCCCCCTTCGCCGCGCCGGCGAGCGTCGAACCCGCGATCGACTTGTCCGAGCCGGTGATCGCGCCGAGGAGGTTCGATCCGCTGCCCTCCGCGTACTCACCGAGCCGCCCGGTCAGCCCCTCGATCTTGCCGGTCGTCGCCGTCAGCGCCCGCTGCGCCAGGGCCATCGTGAGGTCCTGCAGGGCGGAGGTGAGCTGCCCGGTCGGCAGCTCCGGCATCGCCTTACCCGCTGGTGTGCTCTCTGCGGCCTGCTGCCCTTGGCTGACGGCCTTGTCCGTCAGTTTCGTGGCCTGGGTCATCGCCCTTCACTCCCCTGTCCCTCTCGATGTGGACGACCGCTTGCGCCCGGCGCCCGGCATCCGTGCCCGGGCCTGCTCCCCGACCGTCCGGCTGGGCAGCTTCGGCGCGCGCGGCTTCGGCACCCGCGCCTTGGGCTTCTGCTCGGATGCCTCCTGCTCGGCGTTCTCGTCCTCTTGGGCCCGCTCCCCCGCCTCCGGTTGGCCGAGCGTCTCGGTCTGCTCGTTCAGCCTCGCGGTGAGGGATTCGATCTGCTTGGTGACCGCCGCGACGGCCGCGGCCTTCGCCACGTCCAGCAGCTCGCCCTTGAGCCGGCTGGTCAGGTCGGCGAGCTCTGGGGAGGAGCTGAGTGCTGTGCGCCCCTGCTCCACCAGCCCGCCGCGGTCCCGCCGGATCTTGCGCACGGCGCCGGCGCTCGCCAGGGCGATCGCCATCCGCAGCTTGCGCTGCCTGCCCAGGCAGTAGCCGCCGATGGCCGCCAACGCCACCTTGCCCGTGTCCTTCATGGCATGCTCCTTACCTACCGGCCCCGTCGACTCCCGCCTCTGACCGGCCCCTTCAGCCGGTTCGTCCATGCCCTCGGCTGGCATACCAAAACACGCATATGCCCATAAAACGGACAATCCTGCTTGGTCTTGTGCAGGCCTAAGGTTTGCGGGCCGGAAACGCGCGGCGGACGCGGCGGTAAGGGACGACAATTGCGGGCGGCCGAGGCGGGGGCCGGCTACGAGGCGGGGGCCGGCTACGAGGCGGGGGCCGGCTACGAGGCGGTGCCGGGCCAGTCGTCGCCCCAGTCCACCTCCCTGGCGCGGCGGTAGAGGTCGCCCTGCCGCTTGGAGACGAGCACGTCGCGGATGCCGTCGCCCTCCGTGCACAGGCGCAGGGAGACCAGGCCCTTGCGCTTCTGCGGATGGCGCAGGACCCGTGCGGCGGGGCGGGGCCAGGCGGTGGTGGTGGCGGCCACGTACGAGAACTTCTCGTCCTCGAAGCTGAGGGTGCCCGCCTTGACGCGGCGGTGCAGGGCGGTTCTGGGCAGGCGTACGGAGAAGTGGCACCAGTCGCGGCCCGGCTCGATCGGGCAGCGGCCGTCGTGGGGGCAGGGGGCGACGATGGTCAGGCCGCGGGCGGCCAGGACGTCGCGGGCGGCGGAGACGGTGGCCCAGCCGGCCGGGGTGCCGGGCTCGATGATGATCACCATGGCGGCGTCCTCGGCCAGCCAGCGTACGACGTCGGGGCGTTCGTTCTCGGGGAGCTCGCCCAGGGCGTACGACATGGTGACCAGGTCGGCCGAAGGCCGGTCGAGTCCTGGGGTGATGGAGGCGCGCCGCCAGGTCGTGTCCCGCAGGGCCGCCGAGCCGCGGGCCAGGCGCCGGCCCAGGTCGATGATGTCGGGGTCGTGTTCGATGACCGTCACCTTCTCGAGGGACGGCCATATCTGGCCCGCCACCCAGATCGCCGCCCCGGTGCCGCCGCCGGCGTCGAGGTGGCTGCGCGGTTCGAAGCCGGGGGTCAGCGTGGCCGCCTGGCGCATGGCTGTGGCGGCGGCGGCGTAGGTGGCGGGCATGCGGTAGGCGGCGTAGGCGGCGATGTCGGCGCGCGAGCGCAGGTGGTTGCCGCCGGTGGACAGGCCGGTGGCGGCGCCGGTGCGGTAGCGCTCGGTGAGCTTGGCCGCGGAGTCGGACAGTTCCTGCGGCGAGAAGCGGGCCAGGGTCTGGTCGAGGGCCGTTCTGAGGGCATCGGGGAGCATGGCTGAATTCACCTTGACGTGGACAAAGGGGAAGGTAGGGCGGGGCGGGCTCGATCACCCGGCGCGCGGGGCTAACCGCGCGGACGGGGTCACCCGGCGCGGGGCGACCTGTGCGGACGGGTTCACCCGGCGCCGGGTGAACCGTGCGGACGGGGCCGCCCGGCGCGGGCCGTGGCGCGCAGGCGGGATCACGCGGCGCCGGCCGCGGCGGGCGGGCGCGACCGTGCCGGGCGGGCCGGGGTGGGTGGAGGCGATCATGACGGGCGGGCCAGGGCGAGCGGGCGCCAGGCGGCTGCCGCGATGGCCGCCGTCGCGGCGCAGGCCAGCCAGTACGGTGCCGTGATCGTCCACGTGCGCGCGAGCAGGCCGCCCAGCAGCGACCCGATGGCCGCGCCACCGTAGTCGAACAGCGCGCTCACGCTCGCCACCCGCCCCAGCAGCCCGGCGGGCACGATCCGCTGCCGCAGGGTGGTGACGATCACGCCCCACACCATGGTGTGGATCCCGAACACGACCAGCACCGCCCCGGCCACGAGCGGCACGGTGGTGGCGGCCAGCACGCCGTGGGTGACGGCCTCGACGACGAGCCCGGCCCGCAGCAGGGCCGTCGCCCCGAGCCGGTCCTCCAGCCGGGCCGCGAGCCCCGTCCCGACGAGCCCGCCCACCCCGAACGTGGTGAGCAGCACCCCGTACCCGATCTCGGACAGTCCCAGCCGCTCGCGCGCGTAGAGCACGAAGACGGCGAACGCGGCGCAGAACACGACGTTGGCCAGCCCCATGGCGAGCGCCAGCGTGCGCATGAGCCGGTGCCGCCACAACCAGCGCAGCCCGGCCGCTATCTCGGCGCGCAGCCCGCCGCCCCGCTCGTACGGCCGCGCGGGCGCCGGCCGTACGGTCGCCACCAGCGCCGCGGCCACCGCGAAGGACACCGCGTCCACCCCGAACGGCAGCGCCGCCGACGCGGCGAACAGCCCGGCGCCCACGGGCTTGGCCAGCAACTGGTTGACGACCGTGAACGTGGCCATCAGCCGCGCGTTGGCCGAGGCCAGCCGCTCCGGCGGCACGATGGCGGGCAGCAGGGCCGCCGAGGCGGTGTCGGCCAGCGTCTCGCCCACGCCGAGCAGGAAGAACGCCAGGTAGATGACCGGGATGCCGGTCGAGCCGGTGGCCACGGAGACGGCCAGGGCGCCGAGCACCAGTCCGCGCAGCAGGTTGACGGCCACGATGAGCCGGCGGCGGTCGACCCGGTCCACGTACGCGCCGCTGACCAGCGCGAACAGCAGCCACGGCAACTGCTGCGCGAACGCGGCGCCGGCCACCAGCGCGGGGTCGGCGGTGAGGGAGGCGACGAGCAGGGGCCCGGCGGCCATGGTGATGCCGTCGCCGAGGTTGGACACGGCCGAGGCCGTCCACAGCTTGGAGAAGTCCGCGCCGAGGCGCGCGGACATGGAGGCACGCAAAAGAGCTCCTCGCAGGAGTAAGGGGAGAAACGGTCGGTTATGCGAGCGACCGCTTCAGGCGAGGAGCATTCGCCCGCCGGCACGATCCCGACGGCGACCTGCTACGACGTGGTACGCCCTCGCCCGGAAGCGGCGGCACAGACCTTGGCGAGGCGCATACGAACCCCCATCAATGGCGATGTCAATCGGGGACATTATCGGACATTCGACAGCACAAATGGTAGGACCGCGGCCATCCCCCTGAACTACCGCCCCCCTCCAGGCCAGACCGGCCGTCATCCTCCCTGGACGGCCTGGCAGCCGTTGCGGAAGAGCCGCCAGAACGCCAGCGCCGCTTCGTCGGTGCGCTCGGGCCGCTCCCCGGCCACCCAGTGTGCGAGCACGCCGACGAGGGCCCCGGCCAGGTAGGCGGCGTGCACGTCGACGGGGACGTCGTCCCACCCGGCGGGGCGGCTGCCGCCGGCGAAGCGGCCGGACAGCTCGGCGGTGAGGCGTTCGCGCATGCGCGCGGCGAAGCGGGCGCTGCCGTGGGGGCCGAGCATTCGCGCGTACATGGTGGCGTTGCCGGCCACGTGCTCGAACAGCTCGCCCAGCGGGTCGGGGGCCCGGTCGCGGGGGGCGTCGAGGGGGCACAGGGCGGCCGCCCTGGCGACCGCGGCGACGGCCTCCTCCATCGCGTCGGTGATCAGCGAGTCCACGTCGGGGTAGTGCAGGTAGACCGTCGCCCGGTTCACCTCCGCGCGCTTGGCCAGCGCGGACACCGTGATGGTGGCGAGCTCCTGCTGCGCGGCCAGCTCCAGCACCGCCGCCTTCAGCCGGGTACGGGTGCGCTGCGCGCGCGGATCGTCCGAGTTCACAACCGCAACTATACGACATTCATTGCATATACGACATGTGTTGACTAATAGACATTTGTCGCATACTTTGATGGCATGCGAATTGAGATCTGGGCGGATGTCGTCTGCGGGTGGGCCCACATCGGCAAGCGGCGGCTGGAGAAGGCGCTCGCCTCCTGGGAGGGGGAGCCGGTCGAGGTGGTCTGGCGGCCGTACCAGATCGACCCGTCCGCGCCCGCGCGCGCCGTGCCGATGGCGCAGGTGCTGCTCGACCCCGTGGCCGACGAGGCGCTGCGCACCTGCTCGCCCGGGCTGTCCCCGGCCGAGAACCGGGAGCGCGTGGCCGAGGTGGCCGCCGCCGAGGGGCTGGGGCCGCAGTGGGGCTCCGAGTGGCGGGCGAGCACGCTGGAGGCGCACCGGCTGATCGCGCTGGCGTACGAGAAGGGCGGCGCCGAGCTGCAGGGCCGGGTCGTGGAGCGGGTGCTGCGGGCCCATTTCGTGGACTTCCAGGACATCAGCGACCTCGCCGTGCTGACCGCGATCGCCGCCGAGGCGGATCTGGCGGAGGAGGCGGGCTACACCGGCGAGCCGGATCCCGCGCGCCAGACGCTGCCCGGGGCCGAGCTGGTGCGGGAGCTGCTGCTCGTCGGCAAGGCCAAGGGCGTGCGGACCTCGCCCACGATCGTGGCCGGTGACCTGGCGCTGGAGGGCGCGCAGCCGCCGGAGACGATCAGGGAGTTCCTGGAGGAGGCGAGCCGGCACGCTCCGCGCCGCCTGCCCGCGGAGGTGGAGCGGTTGCGCCGGGCCGAGTCGCTGCTCGACCAGCGCGACCCCCTGGGCGCTCTCACGCTGCTGCGGCCCCTGGTGACCGAGCACGGGGACGACCGCGGCGTGCGGCTGCTGGCGGCGCGGGCGTACTTCGCCTCGGCCCAGCTCAACCGGGCGCGCGCGGCGCTGGAGTCGCTGGTGGCCGAGTCGCCGGACGACTCCTACGCCCGCCACCTCCTGGGCCGCACGCTGCAGCGGCAGGGCCGGCACGAGGAGGCCGCCTCCCACCTCACCCTGGCCGCCGTCATGACGCCGGACTACGCGTAACACCCCTGCGCCGCAGGTCACGGGCCGCGAGGAGGAGCAGCGCGGCCCACCCGGCGCAGTACGCGCCGAAGGCCGCGCCCCCGCGGTCCGTGAGCGCCGCGCCGCCGAGCATGCCCGCCGCCCCGGCCGCGGCCACGGCCGCGCACAGCCAGTGCGCGGTCAGCACCCCCGCGTACGGCCACCGCCGCCGGATCCGGAGCCGCCCGGCCAGCAGAATCACCATGACCAGCACCCCGGCACCCGCGTTGCCCCATTGGGCCAACGCCACCTCCCCCGGCCCGTAGGCCAGGTAGGCGTCCGGCGACACCCTCGGCCCGCCGGTCACCCCCAGCCGCCCCTCCAGGGCGAAGACGACCTTCGAGGCCACGTACAGTCCGGTCCACGCGATGCCCGCGTCCGCGATCTTCACCCGTCGACCCTGTCACCGGCCCGCACCCTCCCGGCTCCCCCACGCGGGGGAGCCGCCTCCCCCGCCGGAGCTGTGCCCCTGGCGAACAGGCGGGCCGCGCGGCCCGCCGCCGCACTAGCGTTCGGGGCATGCCGATCGTGGACGACATCAAGATCGCGTACGAGGACGCGGGGCCCGGCACACCGCCGGGCACCGTCGTGTTCGTGCACGCCGGGGTGGCCGACATGCGCATGTGGGAGCACCAGTTCAGGGCGCTGGCGCGGCGTTACCGCGTGATCCGCTACGACTGGCGCGGCCACGGCCTGTCCGGTGACGCGGAGGGCGAGGTGTGCCACCACGAGGACCTGCTGGCGGTCATGGACGCGCTGGGGGTGGAGCGGGCGGTGCTGGCAGGTTGCTCGATGGGCGGGGCCTACGCCGTCGAGGCCGCCCTCGCCGCGCCGTCGCGGGTCGCCGGGCTCGCCCTGATCTGCTCCGGCCTGGCCGGTCACCAGTGGCCGCGCGAGATGCTGGAGCAGGCCGCCGAGCGGGTGCACTCCTCGGTGCCGGCCGACCGCCTGGCCCGCTACCGCGCGGGCACGGCCGGGCACGTGGATCCCGGCGACGTGCGCGCGATGGCCGAGGCGCACACGCTGTGGCAGGTCGCGGGCCCCGATCGCGGCCGCGAGGCGCTCTCCGGCGAGGTGTGGGCGGCGGCGGTGGAGATGTGCCGGCTGGTGTTCGAACGCTCCTGGACCGGCCCCAGGTCCGCCGAACGCCTCCTCGACCCGCCCGCCGCCACCCGCCTGCACGAGGTCGCCGCCCCCACGCTGGTGATCAACGGGCTGGCGGACGTGCCCGGCATCCAGGAGGTCTCCGGCCTGCTCGCGGCGGGCATCCCGGGCGCCCGCCGGATCGATCTGCCGGAGACCGGCCACCTGCCGCCCGTGGAGCGTCCCGCCGAGGTGACGCGGGCGCTGACGGGCTTCCTGGCGGACGTCTTCGGTCCCTGACCGCAGTGGGTGGCCCTCCGCGTGCAGGACGGAGGATGCGGAGGGTCGCCGAGGCCGTCGAACCCTCCGGCTAAGTGCGGCTAGGACGCCCCGCCGTCCCGCGTGGCGTGCGCGGTCAGGAGGCCGCCGATGGCCGCGGCCAGCAGGTCCCGGTGCTCGTCCGGCAGGTCGCCCGCCAGCGTCTCCAGCCGCCGCGCCACCTCCTCGTGCGCCAGCACCCCGACCCGCGTCCCCTCCGGGGTCAGCTCGATCAGGCAGACGCGGCGGTCTCCGGGGTCACGCGTGCGCGCCACCAGCCCCCGCTTCTCGGCCCGGTCCACGAGCCCGGTCAGGCTCGACTTCTCCAGGTGCAGCGCGCGGCTCAGCTCGCCCATCCCCACCGGCCCGTCCACCAGCAGGCAGAGCAGCTGCGCCTGCTGCGGCGTCAGGTCGTGCTCGCGGCTGACCTCCCCGAACACCTGCTGCACCAGGTGCGCCAGCCGTACGAGCGCGTGGGTGAGCGGCAGGACCGGTTCCTTCGTGGTGACCACGGGCCCGAGTCTAGTTGACAGTTGTTCGCGAGACGAACTAATTTCTTCGTACAACCAACTGTTCGCAACACAAACTAATGGGAGCCACCCGTGCCCGACTACGGCCACGATCTGCTCTTCAGCGCCAACCTGGTGCCCGTCGCCCGGCAGGCGGACGACGTCGTGGCCCGGGCCCGGCTCGCCGAGCGCGCGGGGCTCGACCTCGTCACCTTCCAGGACCACCCGTACCAGCCGGCCCTGCTGGACGCCTGGACGCTGCTCAGCTACGTCGCCGCCGCCACCGAGAGGATCCGGCTGGCGGGCAACGTGCACCCGCTGCCGCTGCGGCCGCCCGCGATGCTCGCGCAGGCCGCCGCCAGCCTGGACCTGCTCAGCCACGGGCGCTTCGAGCTGGCCCTGGGCGCCGGTGGCTACTGGGACGCCATCGCCTCCATGGGCGCGCCCCGCCTGAGCCCGGGCCAGGCCGTGGACGCGCTCGAGGAGGGCATCCAGATCATCAGCGCCGCGTGGGACACCGACGCCCCCGGCGGCATCCGGCACCACGGCGAGCACCACCGGGTGGACGGCGCCGGACGGGGCCCGCGGCCGGCCCACGACATCGGCATCTGGCTGGGCGCGTACAAGCCGCGCATGCTCCGCCTCACCGGCCGGCTCGCCGACGGGTGGCTGCCCTCGCTGCCCCGCTTCCGGAGCTTCGAGGAGATCGCCGCGGGCAACGCCATCGTCGACGAGGCCGCCGCGGAGGCGGGCCGCTCGCCCGCCGACATCCGCCGCCTGCTCAACCTGTCCTAGGAGCTGCCGCCCGAGCAGCTCGCCGAGCTCGCCCTGCTGCACGGGATCAGCGTCTTCACGCTGATGGCCGACGATCCGCGCCGCATCGAGCGCTTCGCCGCGGAGACCGCCCCCGCCGTACGCGAGCTCGTCGCCGCCGAACGCGCCTCGGCCGTCCCCACCGCTCCCGCCGAACGCGCCCCGGCAACCCCTGGCGCCGCCGCCCCCGGACGCGCCCCGGCCCACCCGCGCGCCGCGGGCACGCCCGCCGGCGGCCTCCAGGACTCCGCACTCCCCGAGGGCGCCGCGCTGGGCATCACCCCCACGCCGGACGACGGCGTACGGCTGACCGACGTCCGCGTCTGGGACGAGAGCACCCGCCCCACCGCCCCCCGCCCCGACCCGGGCAGGCCCTACACCGCCAGGGAGCGGGCCAACGGCCGGCACCTCATCGACGTCCACGACCACCTGCGCGCCGAGCTGGCCCAGCTGCGCGACCTCGCCGACCAGGTCGCCGCCGGGGTGCTCGACCCGGGCGCGGCCCGCTCGCACATCAGCACCATGACGATGCGCCAGAACAACTGGACCCTGGGCGCCTACTGCGAGTCCTACTGCCGCCTGGTCACGATGCACCACTCCGCCGAGGACGCGATGCTCTTCCCCCAGCTGCGCCGCACGGAGCCCGGCCTCGCCCCCGTCCTCGACCGCCTCCGGGAGGAGCACCACGCCATCCACAAGGTCCTCGAACAGGTCGACCGCGCCCTGGTCGCCTTCGTCACGGACCCGGCCGGCCTGACCGGCCTGCGCGCCGCCGTGGACCTGCTCACCGACAGCCTGCTGTCCCACCTGTCGTACGAGGAGCGCGAGCTGGTCGAGCCCCTGGCCAGGCACGGCCTCTGACCGGGAACGCGTGCCGCCGCGCCCCCACCACGATCACCAGGGCCGCCGCGACCAGGGGGAACGCCGTCCATGGCAGGGCCCCCGCCCCGGCGCCCTCCAGCACCACCCCGCCGGCCAGCGACCCGGCCGCGATGCCGGCGTTGTACACGGTCGTCTGCAGGGACGTCGCCACGTCGGCGTTCCCCGCGCCCGCGACGTTCACCAGCGCCGTCTGCAGCAACGTCGGCACGCCCCCGAACGCCATCCCCCACAGCGCCGCCGCCCCGACCACCACGCCCCCGGTCCCCCCGAAGGCCCCCAGGACGGCCATCGCCCCCGCCACGACACCCAGCACCACCACCAGCGCCCCTCTCAGGAACCGGTCGATCACCGCCCCGACCACCCAGATCCCGGCCACCGTCCCGACCCCGAACACCAGCAGCACCACGCTCGTCCGCTCCCGCGCCAGCGGCGCCAGGTACGTGTACACCGCCTGGTGCCCCACCAGCACCAGCGACGTCACCCCGAGCGAGGTGCGCACCCCGGGCATGACCACCACCCGCCGCAACGGCACCCGCGCCGCCGCCTTCTCGCCGGGAAAGTTCGGCACCTGCCACCACACCCACGCGATCAGTACGAGCGCCGCCCCCGCCAGCCCGCCGAACGCCCAGCGCCACCCGGACACCGACGCCAGCGCCGCCCCCGCCGGGATCCCCGCGCACAACGCCACCGTGATGCCCGCCGAGACGATCGCGATCGCCCGGCCCCGCCGCTCGGCCGGCACCATCCGGGCCGCGTACCCGACCAGCATGGCCCACAGCACCCCGCCCATGACCCCGGCCAGCACCCGCGCCCCGAACGTCACCGCGTACGACGATGACAGCGCGGTCACCGCGTTCAGCACGGCGAACCCGGCCAGCACCCCGACCAGCACCGGCCGCCGGTCGAGGCCGCGCAACACCGCCGTCACCGGGATGGCCGCCAGGAACGACGCCACCGCGTACGCCGTCACCAGGAACCCGGCCCGCCCCTCGGACACCCCCAGGGCGCCCGCGATCTGCGGCAGCAGCCCCGCCGGGAGCAACTCCGTCATCACCGCCGTGAACGCCGCCGAGAACAGTGCCAGCAGCCCCGGCCAGGGCATCGTCGCGCGCACCCGGGCCGGACTGGCGATCGCCACATCAGACATGCGACCATGCTGAAACCTTCACATCAATGTGAAGGCAAATCCCGGCACGACCGAGGCACACCATGAGGATCGGGCAGCTGTCGCAGCGCACGGGCGTACCCACCCGCATGCTGCGCTACTACGAGGAGCAGGACCTCCTGCACCCCGAACGCGCCGGCAACGGCTATCGCCACTACCCCGAGTCGGCGGTCTACCGGGTCCAGCAGATCCGCGGCCTGCTCGACTCGGGCCTCACCACGGAGATCATCCGCCGGATCCTGCCGTTCCTGGAGCGGCCCGACGAGATCCACCTCCACCCGCAGTGCCTCACGCCGGAGCTGGCCGACCTGCTGGAGGCGGAGGCGGCCCGGATCCAGCAGCGCATCGACTGCCTGGCACGCAACCGCGACGCCATCCACGCCTACCTCGCCGCCGTACGCGCGCTGCGGACCTGAGCCCTTTACAATGTAGATCTATATGACATCCCTGACGGAGCTCCTCACCGACGCCCAGCACGGCCACTTCCCCCCGGCGGACGGCGGCCTGACGATCCTGCCCCAGCCCTCACCCCGCGACGTGGGCGTCATCGCCTTCACCGCGCACACGGTGGTCTTCGCCGACGTCGAGCCGGCCTGGGTCCGCGAGCGGCTGCCGCCCGGCGACCTGTCCGCCCCCCTCTGCCCGCCCTTCCTCCAGGCCCTGGCCGGCCGGACGGGGCGCCGGGCCGGCGGTGTCGACCTCATCGCCCTGGCCGGGCCGCTGCCCGGCCCTCCCCCGGCCGGGCTGGAGGAGGTCACGGACAGCGACCATCCGCGGGTGGCGCGGGCCCGCCGCTACCGCGACGCCGTCCGCGTGTGGACCACCGGGGACGGCGACCTGCTGGCCGTGGGGCGCGGGGTGGCGGGGCGGTGGGAGGCGGCGGTCGAGGTCGACCCGTCGCGCCGCGGGCGCGGGCTGGGCCGGCTGCTGGCCGGGGCGGCCAGGCAGGTCGCCCCCGGACCCGTGTGGGCGCAGGTCGCGCCGGGGAACGCGGCCAGCGTACGGGCCTTCCTCGCGGCCGGGTACGTCCCCATGGGTGCCGAGGTGCTCCTCGCGTCGTGAGTCCCCGGAACCCGGCACGCCTTCACCGCGGACGCGGCCGGGGCGGGCACCGCAGCCTGCCCGAGTCCCCCTGAACCAAGCAGGGCCAATGCGGCCGGTCTCCGCGTACGGCCGCGACCGGTGACAGCTGCGAGTTTGCCGGTCAACGGGCGCCTGTTGGACGAAAGCGGGCGTGGCGCTGTCTTGCCACCACAAGATCGCTACGTATAGTGATGGCCGATGTCACTTCGTGATTACAGGGGGAGATCATGAGAAGTAGCCTCATCGCCGCCGGCGGTGCGCTGCTCACCGCGGCCGCGCTGTTCGGAACAGCCGGCACTGCGGCCGCCGACATCTGGATCGACTGGACGCACACCTACCCGAGGCACTGCGCCCTCGGGGTGAACGACGACACGACCTACCACCACGTCACCGACCACGGGGTCTTCGCAGGCACCCGCGACGCCGACGGCTGCAAGGGCAACCACCACGCAGGCTGGGGCTGGAAGTGGGGCGGACACCACGATCACGGGCGCAACGAGGTCGAGAGGTGGGAGCGGGGTAACTGGCCCAACAGCGGCAACGGCAACTGGGTCGGCCACGGGTACGGCCCGGGAGCCGGCGTGGGCGTCGGCGGCTGACCTCACGCCATGAACCTGTCCCGGTGCCCGCACGGGCGCCGGGACCGGCGCGCGTCCGGCCCACGCCTGGGCTTCCCCCGCCGGGTGATCGCTGGATAGCCTGGCCGGGTGCGACTAGGCGTGAACGTCCCCAACTTCGGCCCCGGCACCGACCCCGGCGTCCTGCGGCAATGGGCCCTGACGGTCGAAGGGCTCGGCTTCGACCTGCTCATGGTCTCCGACCACGTGGTGATCACCCCCGATGTCGCCGCGAAATATCCCGCGCCGTTCTACGAGCCGTTCACCACGCTCGCCTGGCTGGCCGGCGCCACCTCCACGATCTCGCTGGGCACCACGGTGGTGATCGTCCCCTACCGGCACCCGCTGCTCACCGCCCGCATGGCGGCCAACCTCAACGATCTCAGCGGCGGCCGGCTGGTGCTGGGCGTCGGCGTGGGCTGGGCGCGGGAGGAGTTCGAGGCGCTCGGCGTCGCGTACGAGCGGCGTGGCCGGCTGACCGACGAGCACCTGGCCGCCATCCTCGCCGCCTGGGCCGACGAGCGCGACTACCGCTCCGGCGGCGTGCCGATCTGGGTGGGCGGCGGCAGCGACGCGGCCCTGCGCCGGGCGGTGCGGTTCGGCCAGGCGTGGCACCCGCTCAGGAACACCGTGTCGTGGCTGCGCGAGACGTGGCCCCGGGTGACGGCCCTGGCCGAGGAGCAGGGGCGGCCCGCACCGGCGCTGGCACCGCGGATCGTGCTGCGGATCACTCCGGAGCCCGTGACGGGCCCGGACCGGCTCGCCGGCGAGGGCACCATCGGGCAGGTCATGGAGGACCTCGAACAGCTCCGCCTGCTCGGCGCGGAGACCGTCGTCCTCGACCCGTTCCTCGGCGACCCGGAGGAGACCCTCCGCCCCGAGTCCGCCTGGGAGCACCTCGCCGCCGTGGCCGCCCGTAGATCCGCGAAGTAGCCGCAGGCTGATAGCCTTTATGCCGTAAAGAATTGTCCGGCACGGGGAGTTTCCGCGTTGGTCGTCTACGCAGGCCAGGGTGACGCGCGACGGTCGATGGCGCTGCTGTGGCGCAGCGGCGAGCCGGGCGAGGTCCGGCCGGGCCCCAAACCCGGGCTGAGCGTGGACGTCATCGTCGACGCCGCGATCGCGGTGGCCGACCGCGAGGGCATGGCGGCGCTGTCCATGCGGAAGGTCGGCGAGCGGCTGGGCCGCACGGGGATGGCGCTGTACACGTACGTGCCGAGCAAGGGCGAGCTGGTCGACCTCATGTACGACCGGGCCCTGGCCGAGCTGCCCGCCGGCTACGACCTGAGCGACGGCTGGCGCCCCGCCGTGGCCTCGTGGGCCGAGCACACGCTGGCCTTCTACCTGCGGCATCCGTGGGTGCTGCAGGTGTCGCAGGCGCGGCCGGTGCTGGGGCCCAACGAGTTCGCGATGCTGGAGAGCGTGGTGGCGATCCTGCGCACCACCGGGCTCGGGCCGCGCCGGCTGCGCGGGGTGGTGGCGCTGCTGTTCGACTTCGTACGGGGGGCGGCGAAGACCGTCTCGGAGTCGCGCCTGGCCCCGTCCGAGACCGGGGTGTCGGACGAGGAGTGGTGGCAGGCGCGCTCGTTCCTGCTGGAGGAGGTGGCGCCGGGGTTCGCCGACCGGTTCCCGATGGTGACGTGGATCGAGTCGGACGACGACGGGCCCGGCGCGGGCGAGCCCTACCTGGAGCATCGGGTCAGCGAGACGTTCTCGGTGGGCCTGGCCGTGCTGCTGGACGGCATCGAGGCGGCCGTGCGGGCGGGCTGACCGCCGTCAGTGGCGGGCCGCCAGCTCCGCCTCGTCCCGCAGGAACGCGATGTGGCGGCCGCGGTTGCATTCGAGCACCCAGGCGGCCAGGGCGGAGCTGACCTCGGTGTGGCGGGCGATGTCGCCCACGATGGCCAGGCCGACGCCGTAGTTGACGAACTTCTGCGCGATCTCGCCCGCCACGCCGGTGCTCAGCGTGAAGAAGCCGTCCGGGAGGCTGTCGGCCGGGACGACCACCCAGGTGGCGCTGCTCGACCACGCCTCGCCGATGAGGTCGAGGACGTCGCGGACCTCGCGCAGGGGTCCATCTTGCGGGTCGTAGCGGTGGATGCGGTGGTCAGGCATGCGGGGTCTCCAGGAAGTCCATGATCTGTCGGCTCCGGGCGGGGAGCAGGAGCTGTACATCGGCGGCGGGTGTCGCGGGGGTCGGGCAGGCTGTCGCGCCCGCCGACGAGGGGTGGGTCCCGCTCATCAGTCCCTCACCAGGGCGTCGATGATGCGCAGGACCTGGGCGCTGTCCTCCAGCCCGCCCAGCACGATGACCTTGAGGTGCTCGCGCTCCTCGTCGTAGACGAACTCCACGCGCAGGCCGTGCGGCCGGCCGGCCAGCGAGCCCAGGACCATCGTGCTGACCCGGTCCAGGTCGGCCCTGGCGATGCCGTCGACCTGCACGATGCTCGACACCTCGGCACGCCGGGGCCGGGCGGGCGCGCCGACCGGCCGGCCGGTGAACGCCGCGAGGTCCTCCTTGGCGATCCGGTACCGCTTGCCGATCCGGACGGCGGGCAGCCGCCCGTCACGCACATAGTTGCGCACGGTCTTGACGTGCAGGCCCAGCAGGGTCGCCACCTGCTCCACGGTGTATTGCTCCATATCGCTCCCTATCATGCACCATGCCAGGGAGTGATAGGGAACTTTCAGGCGTGCGCTCCCACGGTGACCGGGCCGATGGTCAGGCGGGGCCTGCCCTCCATCACCTCGCCCAGCCGCCGCACCTGCTCGTCCAGCTCGCGCGACTGGGCTGAGGTGAGCTCGCGCAGCGGCTCCACCGTGACGTCGATCCGGCTCCCCGAGCGCCGCTGGTGCCAGACGCCGCCGACGTTCCCGTCCACGAGCAGCACGGGGAAGTTCCCCGCCTGCCCGCCGGCCAGCGCCCGCACCGCCGCCTCACCCGGGTACAGGAGTTCGCGGGGCCGCCCCGCCACCACGTACGCGTCGAAGTACGGCAGCAGCCGCACCCCGCGCGGCGGCTCCCCGGGCACCGCCGTGTCGCCCGCGAGCACCCGGGCCCGCTTCCCCACGAACAGCACCTCCTCCGTCTCCACCCCCTCGAACGCCTTCGCCGCCCAGGTGACGGGCCCGCCCGCCCAGGTGGCGAAGTCGGCCGGGGTGGCAGGCCCGTACGCCGCCAGGTAGCTCCTGACCAGCCCGTGCAGCCCGTCGTCCACCGGCGGCGCGTCCGGCGGGGCGGTGTAGGTGACCTTGCGGCCCCGTACGGGACCGAAGACGAGCGCGCCGCGGTGCGCCGCCAGGTGCAACGCCTGCCGCCACCGCGGCCACCAGCCCTGGAACGCGGGCATGACCAGGTCTCCCGCCCACGGCCCGGTGGCCTCGACCACCGCCTCGCTCAGCTCGTCGATCGTCAGCTCGGCCCCGGCGAGCGCCTCCCGGACGGCCGCCACCACCTGCTCGGTCTGCTCGGCGGTCATCCGCACGGTCTCGGGCGCGCGGTTCACCACCGGCACCGAGGACATCGCGCTCACCCACATCGGCAGGTCACGGGCGGGCAGCAGGTGCACGGTGCCGCGCGGCCCGTGCGTCTTGACCAGGCTGCGCGAGCCCCACAGCGCATCACGGACATGGGAGCGCGTGACGCCGTCGAGCCGCAGCCCGATGGACGCCTCGGCGGCCGACATGACCTGGGCGTGCGCGCCGCACATGGCCGCCACCATCTCGTCCGGCCTCCCCGGGCCGGGCGATCCCGCCAGCCCGGCGCGTTCCAGCCTCCTGGCACTGACCTGCGGCCACGACAGCTCGATCATCACGTCCTCCTCCTTCGGCACGACCACAGTAGGAGACAATGCGGAAGGTTTCGTGCCGCAATGACGCCCGGAATGATGCCCGGAATGCCGCGACGCCTGCATGGCCTGGCGCCCGGGGGGTCCGGCGCACAAGGGAGAATTCACCCCGCATGATGCAACCTTTCCGGTGAGCGGCGGCATCTGGGAGGTTGTGGATCTCTTGAGTGCGGACGAGGAGTACACCGCGTACGTCCGCGGGCGCCTGCTCTGGTTACGCCGGATCGCCTATTCGCTGTGCCAGGACTGGCATCGCGCCGACGATCTGGTGCAGGCGTCGATCACCCGGCTGTACGTCAAATGGCGCCACGCCCGCCAGGCGGCGGACCTGGACGCGTACGTACGGGTGATCCTGGTCCGGATCTTCCTGAGGGAGCAGCGGGGCGGCTGGTTCTCGCGTACCAGGCTGAGCGCCGTCCCTCCCGAGCCCGCCCCTCCCGAGGCCGCCGTGCACGGGTGGGACGCCGACCTGGCCATGGACCTGCGCCGGGCGCTGGCCCTGGTGCCGCCGCGCCAGCGGGCCGCCCTGGTGCTGCGCTTCCACTGCGACCTGAGTGTCGAGCAGACCGCGGCGGCGCTCGGCTGCTCGGCCGGGACCGTCAAGAGCCAGACCGCGCGCGGGCTCGCGACCCTGCGCGCGCTCCTCGAGGTGACGCCGACCAAGGAGGACCGATGATGGATCTCAAGCCGCTGTTCGAGAACCTGGTGCCGGACGAGCAACCGCCGTCGGGGGTGGACGTGGGCGCGGCTGTGCGGGCCGGCCGCCGGCTGCGCCGCCGCCGCCGGGCTCTGACGGCCTCGGTGCCGCTCGCCGCCGCGGCCGTCACCGCGCTGGTGCTGGCGACGGGATCGCTGGCCGATCTCGGCCGCCGCGACGCCTCCGCCACCCCTTCGCCCTCCGCCGTCTCCATCGGGAACATCTGGTCGCCCGCGATGACCACCATCCCCGCCGCGGCCTCCGACGGCTTGGCGTACACGCCGGTGACCGCGCTGAGCGCCACCGAACTGCTGCTGCGCGCCGGCACGTCCTCCGGCGGGGGCGGGAGGCTGGAGGTGTACGACACCGCGGCGGGCAGGGCCAGGGTCCTCGGCGACCTGCCCCGGCCGGACGGCGCCCGCGGCTACCACCCGCAGGCCGTCGAGCCCGGCCCGGAGCACATCGCCTGGTGGGCCCGGGACGTACGCGCCCAGCGGGCCACGGACGTGTGGGTGCTGCCCCGGGCCGGCGGGCAGGCCGCCCTCCTGGCGCGCCTCAGCGGGCCGGCGGCGGCGGTGGAACGCCTCGGCGTGCTGCGCGACCGCGTCGTCTGGTCGGTCCGCCAGGGCGGGTTGTACGCCGTCCCGATCACCGGTGGCGCACCCCAGGCCCTGCCGGGCACCGGCGGCCTGCACCTGGTGTCCTGGCCGTGGGCGTCCGACGTCCGCCGGCACGACACCGGCCGCAACCAGAGCGTGCTCGTCAACCTGGAAACCGGCGAACGCACCTCCCTGCCGGCGCCGCGCGGGGGGACGGGCATGCGCTGCAGCCCGAACTGGTGCGTGGCCACGCTGGACGGCCGTACCGTGGTGTGGGGTCAGGGCGGTGGCGAGCCCCGGGCCGTACGCGGCAGTCTCTCGCCGTCGTCGCAGATCCGCGCCGATCGCTTCATCGACCTCGGCACGACCGTGCACGACCTCGCCACCGGGCAGGACGCCGAGCTCGGCCCGAAGACGTCATCGGGTGGGGTCGCCTGGCACGGCGGCGGGTCCTCCTCCCCCGGGCTGGTGCTCAGCCGGCAGGCCTGCGACTCCTCCTCCTGCGGGCCCGAACTGGCCGTGCTCAACCTGGCGGCGGTTCAAGGGTGAACCTGCCTGCTCAGAGATTTGCCCAGAGCCCTGCCCAGAGCCCTGCCCGGAGCACGGCGCGCCGGCTGGTTCCGCCCATGCCGGCCGACGGGTGGTGGGGATGGGCGGGGCCGCTCTTCGTCACCGTGCTCGGCGGCGCCCTGCGGTTCCTCCGGCTGGGCGAACCGCACGCGGTGGTCTTCGACGAGACCCACTACATCAAGGGCGCCTATTCGCTGCTGACGTTCGGTGTCGAGCGCATGACGCTGGGCACCAGCGAGGACCCGGTCGCCGACCGGATGATCATGGCAGGTGACCTCGGCATCTGGCGGCGCTGCCCGACCGTCGAGGAATGCGCCGAGTACGTCGCGCACCCGCCGCTCGGCAAGTGGATGATCGCCATCGGCGAGTGGTTGTTCGGCATGACGCCCTTCGGCTGGCGGTTCGCGGGCGCGGTGGCGGGCACGTTGTCGATCCTGATCATGGCGAGGGTGGCCCGGCGGATGACCCGGTCCACGTTGCTGGGCTGCCTGGCCGGTCTGCTGCTCGCTCTCGACGGCCTGCACTTCGTGCTCTCGCGGACGGCGCTGCTGGACGTCTTCCTGATGTTCTGGGTGCTGGCCGCCTTCGCCTGCGTCGTGGCGGACAGGGACTGGACCAGGCGACGGCTCCCGTCAGCCGGGCCCCGGCCGGGCTTGAGGCCGTGGCGGCCGGCCGCGGGGGCGTGCCTGGGAGCCGCGTGCGCCGTCAAGTGGTCGGGGGTCTTCTTCCTGCTCGCCTTCGCCGCGCTCTCACTGATGTGGGACGCGGGCGCGGGGCGGGCACTGGGCCGGCGGGCGCGTCCGGTGGCCGCCTTACAAGGTCTGGCGGGCGCGTTCGCCCTGGTCCCCGCGACGGTGTACGTGCTGAGCTGGAGCGGCTGGTTCCTGCGGGCGGAGGGCTGGGGACGCGGCTGGGAGCAGGCCACCCGGTCCGGGCCCGGCTTCTTCGTGCTGGACTCGCTGCGCTCGTGGCTCGGCTACCAGTTCCAGGTGCTCGGCTTCCACACCGGCCTGGACGCCCGGCATCCGTACATGTCGGAGCCGTGGCAGTGGCCGCTGCTGCAACGTCCCGTCGCCTTCCACTACGTGAGCCCACCGGACGCCTGCGCCGCCCAGGACTGCTCGCAGGCCGTCCTGGGCGTCGGCACACCGGCGCTGTGGTACCTCGCGCTGCTCGCCCTCGTCGTGCTCGTCGCCCGGTACACGGCCGTCCGGGACTGGCGGGCCGGGGCGGTGCTGCTCGGATACGGGGCCGGGTGGCTGCCGTGGTTCTATTACGCCGTCGCCGACAACCGCACCATGTACCTGTTCTACATGCTCCCCGTCGTGCCCTTCATGGTGCTGGCGCTGGTGATCGCCGCGGGGCTCGTGCTCGGGCCCGGGGGAACGGCGTCGGTCAGGAGAGCGGCGGGGGCGGCCGTCGTCGGCGCGGTCGCGCTCATCGTCCTGGTCAACTTCTGGTGGCTTCATCCGATCGTGTCCGGCGAGACGATCACGCACGCGGCGTGGTGGGCTCGGATGCTGATGCGCTCGTGGGTATGACGCTCAGTGCTGGATCAGGCCGCCGACCGGGACCGGAGCGACGTGGCCGGTCGCCGGAACGGTCTGCGCCAGGGCGAGGCCGATGTCGACCAGCGACGCTCGGCGCAGGCCGGCGACGTCGGCGATCGGAGTCCACGCCGACTCGGCGATCTCGCCGTCCGGCTCGGGCCGGAGCCGGCCGCCGGTGATGCGGATCCGGTAGAAGACGCCGACGTTCTGGTGCGTGGCACCGGCACGGGCGACGGCGGCGGGGATCACCCGCGAGTCCACGCCGAGCAGGCGCTCGACCACAGCGTCACAGCCGGTCTCCTCGGCGACCTCCCGGATCACCGTGTCGAACGGATCCTCCCCGTGCTCGACCCCTCCGCCGGGAAGAGTCCAGCTGTGTTCGCCCACGGGTGGTACGTGACGAGCGAGCAGCACCCGCCCGTCCTCGACGCACACGCCGTACGCCGCCAGCCGGAAACTCACCCGCACCTCCTCCCCCGGGAGAAGCGGCTCATGACGCGGCGCCCGCGCCGTCGTCCCCGCGCAGAGCAGCCGCGAAGCGCCGGCCCGGCGCCGGGTCGACCCCGAAGCGCTCGGCGTAGCGTTCGTGCATCTCCGCCCACCCCTCGTGCGCGTCCTCTTCGGAGACGTCCTTGCCCGCGAGGTGCGGTTCGAGGCGGGAGAAGTAGGCCTCCCAGCCGGTGGCGGTCTGCGCGGAGAGGTCGCGGTCGTCGACGACGTGGATGAAGACCAGGCGGCAGCCGTCCTCGTGCGGGGACAGATCGAAGCTGTACAGCTGGCCGGCGAAGGTCCACGCCAGGCGGTGGGGTGGATCGACCTCGGTCACCTCGCCGGTCGCCCCGGCGGCCTCGAAGGTCTCGCCCGGCGCCGGTATCCAGTCGGCGGCTGCGGGAAACCACTTCTCGAGCTCCGCCGGCACGCTGACGGCTCGCCACACGCGCTCGATCGGGTAGGGGAGCGTGCGCTCGAAGCGCAGCGCCGGGCGGCCGTCGATCGTTTCCAGGGTTCCGTGCATCATGGGTTGTCCTCCAGGTGTCGTTCCAGGGCGTCGAGGCGCCTCGACCAGTAGACGCGGTAGGGCTCCAGCCACTGGTCGACCTCGGCGAGGGGCTCGGGGCGCAGCGCGTACATCCGCTGCTTGCCCTCCGTGCGCACCACGACGAGCCCGGCCTCGCGCAGCACCTTGAGGTGCTTGGACACGCCGGGCTGGCTGAGATCGAGGTGTTGCACCAACTCTCCGACGGGCCGCTCGCCGTCACGCAGCAGGTCGAGAATCTGCCTGCGGTGCGGCTCGGCCAGGGCTGCGTAGGCGCTCACGTGCTCATATTGCCAGATGGAAATATGTTCCGGCAACCCGGGGCCGAGCCCTCACTCCGGCCGTGGCGGCGGGTCCGGCCGCGGGGCGTCAGGCTGCGGGGGTGGTCGCGGCGGAGGGCGGTGGGGGCGGGTCCGCCGGGTCGCCGGGCATGGTGACGGGGACGGGCTCGGCGCGGGCGGCCCAGCGGCCGTCGTCGCTGCGGACGAGGCGTACCGGGTGGTCGAAGCACGCGCTGACCAGGTCGCTGGTCAGGACCTCGGCCACCGGGCCGCCGGCCAGGCACAGGCCGCCGCGCAGCAGCATGGCGTGTGTGGTGGTGGCCGGGAGTTCCTCGAGGTGGTGGGTGACCAGGACGGTGGCCAGCGACGGGTGCCGGGCGCGCAGGGCGTCGATGCTGGCCAGCAGTTGCTCGCGGGCGGCCAGGTCGAGTCCGGTGGCCGGTTCGTCGAGCAGCAGGAGCCGGGGCTGCGGCATGAGGGCGCGGGCTATCAGCGCTCGCCCGCGTTCGCCCTGGGACAGGGTGGGCCAGGTCGCCTCGGCCCGATGGCCCATCCCGAGCATGGCGATCAGCCCGTCGGCCCGTCGCGCCTCCAGCGGGGTGGGCGTCCAGCGGGGCACGAGTGCGGCGGTGTTCGTCAGGCCGGTCAGCACCACGTCGCGCACCCGCAGCGGCCCGTCCGGGGCGTGGCGCGGGTTGACGTGCCCCAGGTAGGAGCGCAGCTCGCGGACGTCCACCCGGCCCATCGTGCGCCCGAGCACCTCGACCGTGCCACGGCTGGGGTGGGTGACGGCGCCCAGCAGCCCGAGCAGGGTGCTCTTGCCGGCGCCGTTGGCCCCGAGCAGTGCCCAGTGCTCGCCCGGGTGCACGGTCAGCGAGACCTCCCGCAGCAGATGGCGGCCGTCGCGAACGAGGTCCACGCCGTCGGCCCGCAGTACGGGCCCGGTGTCGGCGGGACGTGAGACCACCGTCATCGGCCCGCCTCCCGCCCGCTCGCCGCAGCCCGATCCCGCACGGCCGCGGCACCGTGCCACAGCCCGAACATCTCCGTCACCACGCGCTCCCTTCCAGGCTCGTGGTAACGAACATATCGACTCGTCAGATGTCTGATGTATTCGGGCTTGCGCCCCGTGTTCAGGACCGGCGCTCGGCGGACCAGGGGCTCACGCGCCGCAGGCGGTGCGGACGTCCGCGACGAGCCGGGCCGCCGCGTCGACGGTGCGGCCGATCTCCTCCGGCGTGTGCCCGACCCCGGCCAGCAGCTCCCGTGCCCGCTCGCCGAACCCCTCCGGCGCCGACGGCAGCCGGTCGGCCGAGGCGATCATGCCTTTCTCGTTGATCAGCCACGCCCCGTCCGCCGCGTGCAGCGCCTGGCAGGCGACCCCGACCGCCCGGAAGACGGCCCCCGCCGCGTACGCCGGATCGTTCCCGGCGGCCCCGTACCGGGCGGTCATCAGCGCGAAGTCGCACTCCCACAGCCCCCTGACCAGCGCCTCCCGCAACGCGGGCGGATAGTGCGCGACCTGCTCGCGCAGGGCGGTGAGCTCGCCCCCGGGGTCGGCGAGCACGCGGCACAGCGCCACCTCGCCCGCGTAGGCGCAGGAGTAGAAGCCGAGCGGGTGCCCGACCTGGAAGCCGATCTCGTAGCGGCCGTCGAGGCAGTCTCGCCAGACCCGGTGCACGCGGTCGAGGTCGCGGTAGATCCAGTCCACCCGCCACCCGTCCACGGTCAGCCAGCCGCCCCCGTCGACCCAGGGCCCCCACCCGCCGGGCTCCGTCACCTCGGTGTCCTCGCCCGTCACGTCCCGCGCGAGCGCGCGCAGCTCCGCCACGGCGAGCCGGCCCCGGTAGTAGAGGCCGAGGTCGATGTCGGAGTCCGGGCGGTGGGTGCCGCGGGCCCGGCTGCCGCCCAGGACGACGGCCACCACGCCGGGGACCGTGACCAGCCGCGAGGCTATGCCGTGAAGATCCGGTTCTCGCACGGGTCGAGCCTAGACCGCCCGGCGTACAGCCGGACGCCCGGCCGCTGAGCTGGGGCTTTCCTGGATGGACTGGTTCGTGGACCCCTAGGATGAGTCGTGTGAAGTACATGCTGATGATCTACGCCAACCCCGGGTCGCCGGTGGGCGACGAGGTGATGGCCGAGGTCGACGCGCTGATGGCGGAGCTCGTCGAGAGCGGCGAGCTCGTCGGCGGGCAGGCGCTGGACGGGCCCGCGAGCGCGCGGACCGTGAAGGTGCGCGACGGCGTGCCCGCCGTCACCGACGGCCCCTTCCCGGAGGCCAAGGAATACCTGGCCGGCTACCTGGTCGTCGAGTGCGACGGGCTCGACCGGGCCACCGAGATCGCCGCGCGCTGGCCGGACGCGCGGCTGTGCGCGATGGAGGTGCGGCCGGTCATCGACGAGGTGAACGGGTGAGCGACGTCGAGGGGCTGCTGCGGGAGCTGGCGCCGCAGGTCCTGGGCGCGCTCGTACGACGTTACGAGCAGTTCGACACGTGCGAGGACGCCGTGCAGGAGGCGCTGCTCGACGCCTCCCAGCAGTGGCCGGAGCAGGGGCTGCCGGACAACCCGCGGGCCTGGCTGATCACGGTCGCGGCGCGCCGGGTCATCGACCAGATGCGCAGCGAGCACGCGCGCCGGCGCAGGGAGGAGAGCGTGGCCGTCAGCGTGCCGGCCGACGAGTTCACCGCCCCGGCGCCGGGCGAGGAGCGGGCGGCGGACCAGGACGACACGCTGACGCTGCTGTTCCTGTGCTGCCATCCGTCGCTGTCGCAGCCCTCCCAGCTCGCGCTCACGCTGCGGGCCGTGGGCGGGCTGACGACGGCGCAGATCGCCAGCGCGTTCCTGGTGCCCGAGGCGACGATGGCGCAGCGCATCAGCCGCGCCAAGCAGCGCATCAAGGCCACCGACCTGGAGTTCCGGATGCCGCCGGAGGGCGAGCGGGCCGACCGGCTGCGGGTGGTGCTGCACGTGCTGTACCTGATCTTCAACGAGGGCTACACCGCCACCTCCGGGCCGGAGCTGCTCCGGGCGGACCTGACGGGTGAGGCGATCCGGCTGGCCAGGGCCGTGCACCGGCTGCTGCCCGGGAACGGGGAGGTCTCGGGGCTGCTGGCGCTCATGCTGCTCACGGAGGCGCGCCGCCTGGCCCGTACGGACGGGGACGGGCGGCTGATCCCGCTGGCCGAGCAGGATCGCGGCCTGTGGGACCGCGCGCTGATCGAGGAGGGCGTCGAGCTGGTCACCAAGGCGCTGTCCACCACGGTCGTCGGCCCCTACCAGGTCCAGGCGGCCATCGCGGCCGTGCACGACGAGGCGCCGAGCGCCGAGGAGACGGACTGGCCGCAGATCCTGGCGTTGTACGGGGTGCTGGCGGGCGTCGATGACAACCCGGTGGTGCGGCTCAACCACGCGGTGGCGGCGGCCATGGTGCGGGGGCCGCGGGCGGGGCTCGACCTGCTCGACGACCTGACGGGCGACGACCGGATGGCGGGGCATCACCGCCTGGCCGCCGTACGCGCCCACCTGCTGGAGATGGAGGGCGACGCGGAGGCGGCGCTGGCCGCGTACCGGGAGGCGGCCCGCCTGACCACCAGCCTGCCGGAGCAGCGGTACCTGGAGGACCGAGCAGCCCGGCTGTCTTGACAATGATTTTTTTCGGTGCCATCGTGCTCCCATGTACGAAGTGGCGGTGATCGAAGACCCCGCGGCGGCCGAGGCGTCGCTCGACCCCATGCGGTCGAAACTGCTGGCGGAGCTGGTGGAGCCCGGCTCGGCGACGTCGCTGGCGGCCAAGGTGGGCCTGGCCAGGCAGAAGGTCAACTACCACCTGCGCACGCTGGAGCGGCACGGCCTGGTGGAGCTGGTCGAGGAGCGCAGGAAGGGCAACGTCACCGAGCGCGTGATGCAGGCCACGGCCGCGTCCTTCGTGATCTCCCCCGTCGCGCTGGCCTCCGTGCAGCCCGACCCCGCCAGGTCGCCGGACCGGCTGTCGGCGCGCTGGCTGCTGGCGCTGGCCGCGCAGCTCGTCCGCGATGTCGGCACCCTGATCACCGGGGCGGCGAAGGCGCAGAAGCGGGTGGCGACGTTCGCCATCGACGGCGAGGTGCGCTTCGCGTCGGCGGCCGACCGGGCGGCGTTCGCGGAGGAGCTGGCACAGTGCGTGACCTCCCTGGTCAGCAAATATCATGACGAGTCCGCCGAGGGCGGGCGCGAGCATCGGCTGATCGTGGCCGTCCACCCCACCGTGAAGGAGCGCTGACGTGGGGCACGAGTTCGAGCTCCCCCACGAGGCGACGGTCGGGGCGACGCCGGAGGAGGTCTGGGAGGCGATCTCGACCGGGCCGGGCATCGACTCCTGGTTCATGGGGCGCAACGAGATTGCCGACGGCGTCGTACGCACCGCGTTCGGCCCGTTCGACATGCCGCCGTCGACCGTGACCGGCGCCGAGCCACTGCGGCGCTTCGCGCACGCCAGCGACAAGGGCGACGACGGGCGCTTCGTGGCCTACGAGTTCATGATCGAGGGCCGGGAGCGGGGCAGCACGCTGATTCGCATGGTGACCAGCGGGTTCCTGCCGGGCGACGACTGGCAGGACGAGTTCGAGGCCATGTCCAGGGGTCTGGAGCTGTACGTGGCGACGCTGGCCGAATACCTGGGCCACTTCACGGGGCGGGCGGCGACGCCGCTGACGGAGTTCGGCCCGCCGGTCACGGACTGGCCGGACGCGTGGAAGCGGCTGAACGCGGCCCTGGGCGGGCCGCCCTCCCCCGGCGACCGGGTCCGTTTCGGCCCCGGCGACCGTTTCGAGGGCGTCGTCTACCACCGCAACTCCCAGACGGTCGGCATCCGCTCCGGCGAGGCGATGTACCGCTTCCTCCAGGGGTTCGGCGGCTCCATGACCGCCTCCCACCTGCTGTTCGTGAGCGCGGACGACCAGGGGCCGGCGTGGCGGGCGTGGCTGGCGGACCTGTACGCCTGATCTCGGCGGGCCGGCTGGAGTTCCTGGCCGCGGACGCCGCCACCGGCGAGCGGCTCGGCCGCGTGGGCCTGGGCCCGCGGGGCGACGGCACGGCCGAGATCGGCTACTGGGTCGACCCGCGGGCCCGGGGGCGCGGCGTGGCGACGGACGCGGTCCGCGCCGCCTGCCGGTGGGCCTTCGCCACCCAGGGTCTGGAGCTGATCGAATGGCGGGCCGAGGTCGGTAACGTGGGCTCGCGCCGGGTCGCGGAGCGGGCGGGTTTCCTGATCGAGGGGACGCTCAGGAAGCGGCTCCGGCGGCATCGGGGCGTCCGGGTGGACGCCTGGGTCGGCTCGCTGCTCAAGGAGGAGATGCCGTGAAGCTCGACGTCCAGGTCGGCTCGGGGCTGGACGGCCTGCGGTTCGGCATGGACGAAACGCAGGTCAGAGCCGGGCTGGCCGCTTACGGGGAGGTCGTGGACGCGACGGCTCCCGGAGGCGCGCTCTGCCTTCGCACGCGGGGGCTCGACGCCTCGTTCTCGGTGTACGCCTCCTTCACGGCCGACGGCCTGCTGTTCACCCTCGAGATCTGGCGGCCGGATGACGCGAGCTCGATCGAGGTGAGCCTGTACGGCATCCCGGTCTTCGCCGCCCCCGCCGACATCGTCCTGGCCCGGCTGGCCGAGCTGGGGCAGCCGGTCGACCTCGCGGACCGGTGGCATCCGCTGCTGCCCGAGGCGTCGATCGGCCTGGACCGTGAGGGCGGCGACGACTGCGACGACGACGGGCTCGCCCGCCACTTCCAGTCGATGTTCATCGCCCCGCCCGGCTATTACGCGGGGCCGCCCGGGGCCGGGATGGGTGGTGTGCGGAGCGGGCAGGAGTGACGGGGTGAGAGTCGTCGCCTTGTCCGACACGCATGCGCCCAGGCGGTGGCGGTCGTGCCCGCCCCGGGTCGCCGAGCAGCTGCGGGGTGCGGACGTCATCCTGCACGCCGGTGACGTCTGCGTGCCGTCCGTCCTGGAGGAGCTGGCCGCGTACGCGCCCGTGCACGTCGTGAAGGGGAACAACGACGGGCCCGACGTGGTGGCGCCGGAGACGCTGGAGCTGACGCTGGACGGGCTGCGGGTCGGCATGATCCACGACAGCGGCCCGGCCAAGGGGCGCCTGGCCCGCATGCGGCTCCGTTTCCCGCACGCGGACCTGGTGGTGTTCGGCCACTCGCACATCCCGCTCGACGAGTCGGGTGAGGGGCTGCGGATCTTCAATCCGGGCTCCCCCACCGACCGCCGCCGCCAGCCGCACGGCACGGTGGGGCTGCTCACCATCGAGCGGGGCGTCCTGACGCGGGCCGAGATCGTGCCCGTCACCTGACGGCGGCCTACTTGACGGCGGCCTACTTGACGACGTCGTCGCGGGACTTGTCGAGGTTGGTCTTCAGTTCCTCCATGACCTTGGCGTACCCGAGGTAGCTGTAGCGCTCGGCCGCGTGCCACGGGTAGAGCTGGCCGGCCTTGACCGCGGGCAGCTTGGCCCAGGTGGGCTTCTTGGCCATCTCCTCGATCTTCATCGACTGGGAGCGCGCGTCCACGAGGATCACGTCGGCCTGGTACTTGTCGGCGTTCTCCCAGCTCAGCACCTCCCAGAAGCCGCCCTCGCTCTCCGTCGGCCGCTCGGGATAGACGATGTTCAGGCCGAGCTCGCCCCAGTACTTGAGGTCGGGGTGGTCCGGCAGGTACGCGACGTACAGGGACTCGGGGGTGGCGGTGACGATCATGACCTTGAGGTCGGGCTTCTCGGCCGCGAGGGTCTTCAGCGCGGCACTGGCGGCGTCGAAGCGGTTCTTGGCCTCGACCACGGCCGGGGCCTCGGGGTCCGCGCCGAGGGCGGCGGCGAGCTGGCCGTACTTCTCGATGATCTGCACCAGCGGCTTGCCGCTGAGCTGTACGCCGACCGTCGGCGCGACCGCCTCGACCGCCTCGAGCGACTGCTCGGGGACGTACCAGAGGGTGTCCTTCAGGTACATGCCCGACACCAGCAGGTCAGGCTGCACCGCGGCGTACTTCTCGACGTTGAACTCGCCCCACACGTTCCCGATCGACTCCACCTTGGAGATGTCGACCTCGCCGACCTCCGGGTCGCGGCCGCCGTCCTTGAGCTTGTGCGGGCCGAACACGGCGACCGGCTGCACGCCGAAGTCCCAGAGCGCGGCCGCCGCGGCCGACTGGGCGACGACGCGCTGCGGCCGCTGCGGGAGCGAGACGTTCTTGCCACGGTCGTCGCTCCAGGTCCAGGGGCCCTGCGCCGGCGCGGAGCCGGAGGCGGCGGCCGTCGCGGACGACCCGGCGGCGGGCGGCGCGGCCGTCCCGCCACAGGCACCGACGCCGAGCAGGGCGGCGGCGCCGAGGGCGACGAGGGCACGTCGCGGGACTGTGGCCATGGATTCTCCTCTTTGCACATGCTTTACCGTTGTCGTTCGGCGATTAGCTTAGCCTTACCTAACCAAGATGTCCCCCTGGGGTAGGCCCCTGCCGTCGCCGTACGACCCCGGGGGTAGGCGGGGCGGCGACGGGCGGCGGATTCGGGAACCCGCGTCCCGCCCGGATCCTGGAGCCCTCAAGAGACTTAAGGGGCGACGTAAGTCGACGGGAACGCGGCCGTAAGCGCCCTCGAGCACAGTGATCACACGAGATCACCGCAGAGAAGGGCCGAAGAGATGAGCCAGCCGTACAGCATCCAGGACGAGATCCGCCTCCCCGGGTTCACCGGCACGGCGCACCTGCCGGGCGAGGCCGGTTACGACGAGGGCCGCCGGTCCATGAACCCCTCCGTGGACGCCCGCCCGGCGCTGGTCGCCGAGGCGTACGGGGCCGGCGACGTACGGGCCGCGCTGCTGGCGGCGCGCGGGCACGGGGTGCCGTTCGCGGTGCAGGCCACCGGGCACGGCACGCACGCCGCGTGCGACGACGGCATCCTGGTCAGGACCTCCCCGATGGCGTCGGTGCTGGTGGACCCGGCCCGCCGGATCGCCCGTGTGGGGCCCGGCGCGCGCTGGGGCGAGGTGATCGCCGCCGCCGCGCCGTTCGGCCTGGCGCCGCTGTCGGGCTCGTCCCCCACGGTCGGCGTCACCGGTTACACGCTCGGCGGTGGGCTGGGCTGGCTCGGGCGCAAGCACGGCTTCGCCTCCGACAGCGTGCTGCGGGCCGAGGTGCTGCTGGCGGACGGCCGGCACGTCACGGCCAGCGCGGACAGCCACCCCGAGCTGTTCTGGGCGCTGCGGGGCGGCGGGGGCGGGTTCGGCGTGGTGACCTCGCTGGAGTTCCGGCTGTACCCGGTGGCCGAGGTGTTCTCGGGGTTCGCGTACTTCCCGATCGAGGCGGCGGCCCCGATGCTGGCGGCGTACCGGAGCTGGATCGACGACGCCCCCGACGAGATCAGCACCGCGCTCGTGCTCAGGCGGATGCCCGGCGACGAGCAGGTGCCGGCGGCGGTGCGCGGCAGGCACGTCGTGCAGCTCAAGGTCGTGCACGCCGGGACGGCCGAACAGGCCAGGCGGCTGCTCGCGCCGCTGTGGCGGGCCGCGGGCCCGGCGCTGCTGGACGAGACCCGGACCACCACGTACGCCGCCACGGCCATGGGCGGCACGCCGGCCCGGCAGCTGGACCTGCTCGACACGGTGACCGACGAGGTGGTCGGCGCGCTGGTGCGGGCGGCCGAGCACGCGCAGACCATCGAGATCCGGCACTGGGGCGGCGCCATGGGCCGCCCGGGCCCGGACGCGGGGCCGGTCACGCACCGCTCCACGAAGCTGTCGGTGATCGTGGACACGGTGGTGCCCGAGCTGGCCGGGGAGCTGCGGCCGTACGCCAACGGGGGGACCTTCCTGAACTTCCTGGCGGACACCTCGCGGACCGCGGCGGCGTACACGGCGGCCGACCTCGGGCGGCTGCGAGCGGTCAAGCGGGCCTACGACCCGGACGGGTTCTTCCGCGTCGGCCACGTCGTCCCGGCCTGACCGCCGCCGGCGGCCGGCGCGAGGGCGTCCATGACGGGCCCAGGGGCCGGTCGGCTGCTCACGACAGCCCAGCTCGGGATCAGGAGCGTCTGAAGAAGGCGGTGAGCCGGGGGCCGTCCGAGCGTCACCGGGCCGCTTGCAGATCCGCCGCAAGGCCGAAGTGGTCGCTGGCCCAGATGCCGTTGACCGGCCGGTCGAAGATCTGCCGGCAGTTCTCCGGGCGCAGCGTCGGGCCGTTTCCGTGGCAGCGGACGAAGAGGTAGTCAATGCGCCTGCCCGCCTCCAGGGGCCAGTTCCCGTTCTTCACGAGAGGATTGACCGGGGTGAAGGTGTGCCCCGGATCGTGTGGATGGGTCCACTGCCAGACGTCGCGGTAGGCCACGCTGGTTCCCCGCAGGGATTGCAGGCCGCTCCAGAAGCGGACGCTGGCCGCCTCCGGCGGGGCATCGAAGTCCCCGGCCACCACCACGTGCAGACCCCGCTCACCCAGCACCTCCTCGATCAGCCTCGTCGCATGGACGGCCTGCAGCTCACGCTCGTGCTCGTGAGCGAGGCGGAAGGAGGGTTTGTGGTTGACGAACAGCAGCGGCTCCGGCGCCAGAACCTCGGCGAGACCGATCCAGCCGGCGAACTCCGACAGGTTCACGCGGGTGGTGACGGCCAGTCTCCTCTGCCGGATCTCGCCCAGGGGCCAGCGGCTGGCGATCGAGGCCCGGGTGCCGTCGGCTTCGCCCTGCTCCTGGTGAACGACGTGGTAGCCGGGGCCCAGCAGGTCGACGACCTGGTCGTAGTCGTCTGTCACGACCGACTCCTGGAAGGCGATTAGATCCGGGCACAGGTCACGCAAACCGGCGATCAGCACTTCCCTGCGCTCGCTCCAGGAGCCGTGCCTGGCCCAGAGGTTCAGCGTGGCAACGCGCATATCCGGGCGCTACCCCCGTGTGCGGGACCGGCACATCTCCGACGTCGCCGGAGATGTGCGGCGGTACGGCGGGGGTCGCCGCCTCCATCGACAGGCGACACAATCGTGGAGGTTTCCGGTAAGTGTGATGGCGCTCCCAAGCGTGTAGAGGGTGTGGAGCAACTGGAGTTCGAGGAGTTCTACCGGGACAGCAGGGACGCGTGCCTGCGGGCCGTACTGGTCGGTACCGGGGATCCGCAGCTGGCCGAGGACCTGGTCGCCGAGGCCTACGTGCAGGCGTGGAGCGGCTGGCGCAAGGTGCGGGCGCATCCCGCGCCGCGCGCCTGGATCGTGCGCACCGCGCTCAACACCCGCGTCTCGTGGTGGCGCAGGCGCCGCCGCGAGGTCGCCCTGGCCGGCCATGACGCCGAAGGACACCAGCAGACGCAGGGCATCGACCCCGCGCTGATGGCCGCCCTGCGGCGCCTGCCCAGGCGGCAGCGGGAGGTGGTGGCGCTGCGGGTCTTCCTCGACCTGGACACCGAGGCCACCGCCAAGACCCTCGGCATCGCTCCGGGCACCGTAACCGCACACCTGGCACGGGCCGTCGCCACGCTGCGCGGCGACCTCGCCACCGCCATCACCCAGGAGGGCCAAACATGAACGACGTCTTCGACACCATGAGGGAGTCGATGGAGGGCGTGCATATGCGCACCCCCGTCGAGCGGATCGTCGCGGGGGGCCGGGCGCGCCGCCGCAGGAAGGTCACGGCGATCGCGGCGGGCTCCGCCGTCGCCGGGGGGCTGTCGCTGGTGGTCATGACCGGTGGGGCGCAGGTCAACGCGCCTCCCGCGGGCGTGCATGTCCAGCTCGCCGCCTTCTCCGTCGACAGCAACGCCGACGGTACGGTCACCGTCAAGCTCACCAAGGAGCAGACCCTCGACCCGGCGATCCTGGAGAGCACCCTGGCGCAGGCGGGCATCCCGGCCGACATCCGGATCAACGAGTTCTGCACGTCCCCGACCGACATCCCGGGTTTCGACAAGGTCATGGACAGCAGCAAGGAGGCGGGCGGGCAGGTCCTGATCACCATCGATCCGGCGGCCATGCCCGCCGGGACGAAGATCATCGCCGGCATCAGGACGCCCGACTACCTGCCGGACGACCCGAGCAAGCTGGGCGCCGTGTTCGGCCTGGCCCGCGACGGCGACACCCTCCGGTGCAGCACCGAGCTTCCTCGGTAGCGCCGACGCGGGAACCTCGCTCGGTCAGGCCGGTGTGGCGCCCCCCGGCTGACCGGTGAGGTGGGCCTGGGCGTACTTGCGGAAGGCCGCCACCAGGCGGCCGCGGTCGCCGGCGCGGGTCGCCAGCGCCACGTGGCTCGGCTCGACGCCTTCCAGGGGAACCGTGGTGAGGTCCGGCCGCAGGCCGGTGAAGTTGGCGCCGGCCGGGACGATGACCACGGCCTCCCCGCCCGCGACGAGCTCGAACTTGTCCTCCACGGCCTCGAGGAAGGGGCCGTCGGGGGCCGGGCTTCCGTCGGGCCGGGGGTCGATGCGCCAGAAGGCGTCCCAGACGGGGTCGGGCGCGCGGGGCAGGGGCTCGTCGGCGATGTCGTCGAGGGTGATCGACTGCTTGCCGGCCAGGCGGTGGTCGCGCGGCACCAGCAGGGCCCGGGGCTCGTCGTAGAGGACCGTCACGCGGAGCCCGTCGGTGGGGAACGGCAGCCGGGCCACCGCCACGTCCACCCGGTGGGAGAGCAGCGCGGTGTGCGGCTCGTTCCAGGCCACGTGCAGGGTGCGTACGTCGGCGTCGGGGTGCCGGTGGCGCAGCTCGCGCACGGCGGGCGTGACGATCAGGTTGGCGGTGTAGCCGACGGTGATCCGGTTGGGCCGGGCGGCGGCGCGGGCGCTCGCCGCCGCCTGCGCCGACGACCGCAGGACCGCCCTGGCGAGCGGCAGGAAGACCTCCCCCGCCTCGGTGAGCCGGCTGCCCTGCGGGGTGCGGTCCACCAGGCGGGCGCCGAGCTGCTGTTCGAGGCGGGCGATCTGCCGGCTCAGCGACGACTGGGTGAGGTGGAGGGTCTCGGCGGCGCGGCCGAAGTGCCGGTGCTCGGCGAGGACGGTGAAGCTCCGTACGAGGTGCAGGTCGAGGTCCGGCGGCGATGGCGACTCGGGCATGCACCCAGCCTAATGGCCGAACCCCTTGAGCTGTGGTGATGCGCGAAACGCGATGCGGCTTGCGGAACATTCATTGGACCTGGGACGCTCCGCGGGCGCAAGGTGGAAGCACCGGCCCCCTGCGACGTGCGGCCGGTTCTCACCTGCCCTTGCCAAGGAGTGCGTTTCATCATGCGCGTATTCGTCACGGGTGCGACCGGGTTCATCGGGAGCGCCATCGTCCGCGAACTGCTCGGCGCCGGGCATCAGGTCGTCGGGCTCGCCCGCTCCGAGGGGGCCGTCGCCTCGCTGGCGGCCGCCGGGGCCGAGGCGCACCGCGGCTCCCTCGACGACCTGGACAGCCTGCGCGGTGGCGCGGCCGCCGCCGACGGCGTGATCCACACCGCGTTCGTCCACGACTTCACCGACTTCGAGGCCGCCGTCCGGACCGACCGGCGGGCCATCGAGGCGCTCGGGGAGGCGCTCGTGGGGACCGGCCGGCCCTTCGTCATCGCCTCCGGAACCGCCGGCCTCGCGGCGGGCCGCGTCGCGACCGAGGACAGCGCGCCCGACCCGGGATCGTTCGGGGCGCCCCGGTACGACTCCGAGGTGGCGGCGCTGTCGTTCGCCGAGCGCGGCGTGCGGACGTCTGCGGTGCGGCTGCCGCCGACGGTGCACGGCGAGGGTGATCACGGCTTCGTCCCGGGCCTGATCGCCACCGCGCGGGCCAAGGGGGTCTCCGCCTACCCGGGCGACGGGTCGAACCGCTGGCCCGCCGTGCACCGGCTGGACGCCGCGCGGCTGTTCCGGCTGGCGCTGGAGGGCGCGCCCGCGGGCGCGCGCCTGCACGGGGTCGCCGAGGAGGGGGTGCCGGTACGGGAGATCGCCGAGGTGATCGGCCGGCACCTGGGCCTGCCGGTGGCCTCCATCTCCCCCGAGGAGGCGATGGAGCACTTCGGCTTCCTCGGTATGGTCCTCTCCCTCGACGTCCCCGCCACCAGCGACCTGACCAGGAAGCTGCTGGACTGGTCCCCCGACCGGCCCGCGCTCCTCCCGGACCTCGAGGCGGGACACTACTTCACCGCCTAACGCCTGGTCGTCGAAGAACGTCGAGCGCCGCCGGGACCGGGCCAGAAGCCACAGCAGCAGGGGCGCGCCGAGGGCGCCCGCGACCACGCCCACCGGGAGCTCCACGACCGGGATCAGCAGGCGGGCCCTCAGATCGGCGCTCAGCACGATGAACGCCCATGAGCCCCGCAGCCACGGGCGACCGCGACCTCCTCGCCGAGTTGCAGCACGCGGGTCCGAGGCCGGTGGGGAGCTGGAAGCCGAGCGAGCCGCGCAGGCGGGAGCGCGGGTCCTGGCTGCCGAAGACGAAGTAGCCCTCGTACAGGTCCAGGAGGCCGACGGTGACGACGCGCTGGGGCGCCGCGGTGATCGTGGTGCTGCCGTACGTGTGCTGCAGCGTGACGGGGAAGGCACCCCCGCTCGCCGTCGGCGTGGCCGCGGCCGGGGGCGCCGGCGCGGTGGCGCCGCAGCTCCTAACCCACTTGATCCGCTTCGCGCCACCGCGTGACACGGCTGCTGTGCGGCAGCCGTGCCACCTCGGATGGTCACCCCGGCCGGCGGCCGGGGCCGGCCCTGTTACGGGCGCGTCGTGCGGTGCGGGATGTGTTCGGCGGTGCCGACGTGGTTACGGTGCTTGCGCATGCCCGCGAAGCCCAGCAGGCCGAGCAGGCCCAGCAGGCCCCACAGGCCGGCGTTGCCGCCGCCTTCATCCCTGGTCTCGTTCGGCTGCGGTGCGGGTGTCACCTGGCTCTGCGCGACCGGCGCGACCGGCGTGTCGGCCGTCGCAGCAGTTGCCGGGGCTAGCGTCAAGAAGAACGCCAGGCCCAGCCCGGTGAGGGTCTTGCGCATTGGGTTCCCCCGATCCGGCGGTCTCAGCGACCGCGGAGACCGCCTATCACGCCTTCTCCGTGGAAGGCTCCCGATAGCGGGGCGATCTCCATATCCCCTGCTAAATACGCCTCTACCATCGTCCCGGGGGCATCAAACGCCTTCTCCTCGCGACGGGGCGCCGTGGCGATCGGGGATGCCCTGGCGTACGCGGGTCTCGCAGATCCTGGCAAGTTCGGTCCGGGCCCGCTGACGGGGTGCGGTGGGGGCGAGGCGTACGGGGGCGAGCAGCCTCACCTCGGCGACCAGGCCCCGGGTGGCGGCCACCCGGAACATGGAGGCGAGCAGCGAGTCGTCGCCCACGTAGCAGGCGCGGGTGGAGGTGACCGTACCCTCGCGGTAACGCAGCGTGATCGGGCGGACGGCCGCGCCCGCGTCGACCGCTGCCTGGAACACCGCCGGGCGGAAGCTGCCCATGCCGCGCCCGCACCACGTGGTGCCCTCCGGGAAGGCGACCACCGTGTCCCCGGCCCGGAGAGCGTCGGCGACGGCCGCCACGGCCGACGGGAGCGCGGACAGGCGCTCCCGGTCGATGAACAGCCCGCCGGCGCCCGCCACCAGCGTGCGGATGACCGGCCAGCCGGCGATCTCGCGCTTGGCCAGGGGGCGTGAGGGCAGGGTGGCGGCGATGACGAGGGGGTCCAGCCAGGAGACGTGATTCGCCACGACGAGCGTCCCGCCTGACGGGTCGTCGCCCGCCGCCCCTCCGGCGGCCTCGACGACGACCTCCAGGCGGATGCCCAGCGCCCGCAGGAGCAGGCGGGCCCACATGCGGGTAACCTCACCCTGCCACCGCGACGCACAGTCACGGGAAGCGGCGGCGGTGCCAGCGGGGGCTGGGGTGCGGGCGGGGGCGGGGGTG
>NZ_JBQQCB010000062.1:0-62796 GCF_052246675.1 Nonomuraea sp. KM90
CCCGCCGCTCCAACGCCAGCACCATCTTGATCACACCCGCCACACCCGCAGCCGCCTGCGCATGCCCGATGTTCGACTTCACCGACCCCAGCCACACCGGCCGATCAGCCGGCCGCCCGCGCCCGTAGACGGCGGTGATGGCCTCGGCTTCGATGGGGTCGCCGAGCCGGGTGCCGGTGCCGTGGGCCTCGACCGCGTCGACGTCGGCGGCGGTGAGCCCGGCGTCGGCCAGGGCTCGCTGGATGACCTCCTGCTGGGCCTGCCCGCTGGGCGCGGTGAGGCCGTTGCTGGCGCCGTCCTGGTTGACCGCGCCACCCTTGATCACGGCGAGGACGGGGTGGCCGTGGCGGCGGGCGTCGGAGAGCCGTTCGAGCAGCAGCACGCCCGCGCCCTCGGCCCATCCGGTGCCGTCGGCCGAGGCGGAGAACGCCTTGCACCGGCCGTCGGCGGACAGCCCGTTCTGCCTGCTGAACTCCACGAACATCCCCGGGCTGGACATCACGGTGACGCCGCCGGCCAGCGCCATGGAGCACTCCCCGCGCCGCAGCGCCTGCGCCGCGAGCACGATCGAGACCAGCGAGGACGAGCAGGCCGTGTCCGTGGTGATGGCCGGTCCGCGCAGGCCCAGCGTGTACGAGATGCGCCCGGAGACGACGCTGAGCGCGGTTCCGGTGAGCAGGTGGCCGCCCGCGACGCCGGTGGCCTGGTGCAACCGGGGACCGTAGTCGGGGGCCATCGCCCCCACGAACACGCCGGTGGCCGAGCCGCGCAACTGGGCGGGGTCGATCCCGGCCCGCTCCAGGGCCTCCCAGCAGACCTCCAGCAGCAGCCGCTGCTGCGGGTCCATGGCCGCCGCCTCGCGCGGGCTGATGCCGAAGAACGCGGCGTCGAACAGGTCGGCGTCGTAGACGAATCCACCGTGCCTGGTGTCGCTGGTCCCCGAGCGGCCGGGGCCGTCGGCGAGGATCGCGTCGAGGTCCCACCCCCGGTTGGCGGGGAACTCGCCGATCGCGTCCGTGCCGCCGGCGACCAGCCGCCACAGACCCTCCGGCGAGGTGACCTCTCCCGGGTACCGGCAGCCCATGCCGACCACCACGATCGGGTCGTCGTCCGGGGCCGTGTCCGGGGCGGCGGGCGCCGCCGCGGTGTCGCCGCCGGTCAGCAGCGTGTGCAGGTGGGCGGTGAGCCGGTCGGGCGTCGGGTGGTCGTACAGCAGCCCGGTCGGCAGCCGCAGCCCGGTCGCCGTGCGCAGCCGGTCGCGCAGCTCGACGCCGGACGCCGACTCCAGCCCCAGGTCCTTGAACGTCCTGCCGGGCGCGATCTCCGCCGCATCGTCGTAGCCGAGCAGCCGGGCGGTGGTGGACAGCACCAGCTCGCGAAGCTCCTCCCTGGAACGCGGCGCGGCCGCCGGCACGTCGGGCTCCACCTCGGCCGGGGCTGCCACCTGCGAGGGGCTCCTCCGTCCGGCGGTGAGCGGCGGGGTGTGGCTGCGGCGCTGGAACGGGTAGGTGGGCAGGTCGACGATTCGCGCCCCGTCCGTCTCGCAGAGGCCGGCCCAGTCCACCGGGGCTCCCCACGCGTACGCCTGGGCGAGCGAGCGGACCACCCGCTCGCGGCCACCCTCGCCGCGGCGCAGCGTGCCGACCGCGGCCACGTCGTGCCCGGCCGCCTCGGCGGTCTCCTCCACCCCGGTCACCAGCACGGGGTGCGGGCTGCACTCGACGAACAGCTCGCAGCGCGCGTCGAGCGCCACCCGCACGGCCTGCGCGAAGCGCACGGGCCGGCGCAGGCTGCGGTACCAGTAGCCGGCGTCGAGACCGGCGGTGTCCATCGGCTCGCCGGTGAGGGTGGAGACGAACGTGGTGGCGCTGCTCACCGGCCTGATCGGGGCGAGCGCGGCCAGGACCTCGTCGCGTACCTGCTCGACCTCGGGCGAGTGGGAGGCGTAGCTGACCGGGATGATCTTGGTGGGGTGGTCGCCCAGCCGTGCCGCCAGCTCCGCCAGCGCCTCGCGCGGGCCGGAGACCACGACGGAGCGCGGCCCGTTGAAGGCGGCGACGGAGACGGGTGCGGCCAGGTCCGCGATGGCCCGCTCCACCAGGTCGAGGGGGGCGGCGACGGACATCATGCCGCCGCTGCCGGCGATGCCCGCGATGGCGCGGCTGCGCAGGGCCACGACCCTGGCGGCGTCGGACAGGGTCAGCGCGCCGATGACGGTGGCCGCGGCGATCTCCCCCTGGGAGTGGCCGACGACCACGCCGGGCTCGACGCCGTGGGCCCGCCACAGCTCGGCGAGGCCGACCATGACCGCCCAGAGCGCGGGCTGGACGACGTCCACGCGGTCCAGGCCGGGGGCGCCGGGGCGTTCGTGGAGCACGTCCAGGAGGGAGAAGTCGGTGAAGGGGGCGAGCGCGTCGGCGCACGCGGCCAGGCGCCCGGCGAACACCGGCGAGGCGGCCGCCAGGTCGCGGGCCATCCCCGGCCACTGCGACCCCTGCCCGGGGAAGACGAAGGCCCGTCCGCCGCCGGTCTCGTGACCGGGACCGCCGCCGGGGGCCGTCCCGGTCACCAGTGCGTCGTGCGGCAGGCCGGCGGCCAGCGCGTCGAGTGCCGCCAGTCGCGTGTCACGGTCCCCGGCGAGGACCACCGCGCGCCGGTCGAGGGCGGCCCGGGTGCGCACCAGGCTCAGCGCCACGTCACCCGGCTCCACCGCCGGATCGCCGGCCGGCGCGGAGAGCCGCGCGGCCTGCGCCCGCAACGCCCCTTCCGCCCGCGCCGACACCACCCAGGGCGCCACCGCTCCCGGGTCGGCTACACGCGCCCAGGTCGCTGCCCGCATGGAGCCGGGCACGGAGGGGGACGCCGGCGCGGGAGGCGCGGGGAGGTCCGTGGGGGGCGCGGTGAGGATGAGGTGGCAGTTGGTGCCCCCCATGCCGAAGGAGCTGACGCCCGCCACCGGCGACCCGTCGCCGTCCGGCCAGTCCCGCGGGCTGCGGACGACGCGCAGGCGCAGCTCCTCCAGCGGGATCTCCGGCGGGGGCGACTCGAAGTGCAGGCTGGGGGGCAGCTCGCGGTGCTTGAGCGCCAGGACCACCTTCAGCAGCCCCGCGATGCCGGCGGCGCCCTCCAGGTGGCCGATGTTGGTCTTGACCGAGCCCACCAGCAGCGGCTCGGTGCCGGGCCGGGCGGCGCCGTACGTGGCGCCGAGCGCCGCGGCCTCCACCGGATCGCCCACCTTGGTGCCGGTCCCGTGCAGCTCCACGTACTGGACCTGCGCGGGCGTCACCCCGGCCGTGGCGCAGGCGAGCGTGATGACCTCCTGCTGGGCCTGACCGCTGGGCACGGTCAGCCCGTCGCCGCCGCCGTCGTTGTTGATCGCCCCGCCCAGGATCACCGCGTGCACCGGGTCGCCGTCCGCCAGCGCGTCCGTGAGCCGCTTGAGCACCACCAGCGCGCCGCCCTCGCCCCGCACGTAGCCGTTGGCCCGGCGGTCGAAGACGTGGCAGCGCCCGTCGGGCGACAGCGCGCCGAAGTTGCCGATGGCGGTGGTGGTCTCGGCCAGCAGGTTCAGGTTCACCCCGCCGGCCAGGGCGAGCTCGCTCTCGCCCCGGCGCAGGCTCTCGGCGGCCATCCAGACGGCCACGAGCGAGGACGACTGGCCGGTGTCGAGGGTCAGGCTGGGGCCGCGCAGGCCGAGGACGTACGAGACGCGGTTGGCGATCATGGCCCGGTTCGCGCCGGTGTAGGCGTGCCGGCCGAGGTCGCCGACCCCGAGCCGGTCCTGCAGCGCGGCGTAGTCGTTGGAGATGGAGCCCAGGAAGACCCCGGCGGCGCGCCCGCGCAGCGCCGTGGGCACCGCGCGCGCGTTCTCCAGCGCCTCCCAGGCCAGCTCGAGCGCCAGGCGCTGGTGCGGGTCCATGACCGCGGCCTCGTTGGGCGAGATGCCGAAGAAGGCCGCGTCGAACCCGTCGACGTCCTCCAGGAACCCCCCGCGCCGGTACGCGGCGCCGGCCGGCCGGCGCCCCTCGGGCGCGTCGGTGACCGCGTCCACGCCCTCGCGCAGCAGCCGCCAGAACCGCCCGGGATCGGCGGCCCGCGGCAGCCGGCAGGCCATGCCGACAACGGCGACGGCCACGGGGACATCGTTCACGGTCCGCTGTGTCGACTCGCCAGCCATCAAAGCGCCACCTCAGCACTCGGGGATCGTCGAATATGACGCCGACGGTTTTTCCGGACGACTGCGCAGAATTACTCGACAGCCGTGCGAGTTCGCGGCTATGACTTAGTTGCTGCGACCATAAGGTTCTTTTCCGCCCCGGCACACGCCCCGCCCGCCGTCATATAGTTGCCACCTTTTGTGGCCACCGCCGCCCACCGGCCGCGCCCTTGACCCGAGGCGTTCCGGTCCGCGATGAATGACGGACGGAGAAAGCTGCGGAGGGGGTCACATGTCCGTCGAGGCGCCGCTCAGCAACGGCCAGCTCTTCAGCTGGCGCGAAATCGAGCGCTATCCGGACGACTGGCTGGCGGAGGCCAACCTGCCGGTCACCTGGGACGTGCGCGGCCTCTCCGCGGGCCGGGTGACGGAGCTGCTGCGGCGGCTCATGGACCGGCACGAGGTGCTGCGCACCACCTACCACGTACGCGACGGCCGGCCGGTCCAGCGGGTCCACGACGCGATGGCACCGCCGGTCGAACACGACGACGCCCGCGTGGTCACCGACCCCACCGAGTTCGAGCTGACCAAGGCGGAGCTGGTGGCGAAGCCTTTCTCCATGATCGGCGACCCCAACTGGCGCGGGAGGCTGGTCAGCTCGGAGGGCACGCCGCTCTACCTGTCGCTGACGTTCTCGCACCGGATCGTCGACCTGTGGTCCATCCACCACCTGCAGGACCAGTTCAAGGCGCTGGTGGCCGATCCCCGGGCGACGGCGGCCGTGGGTCCGCCGCCGCGCGAGCTGGCGCGCCGGCAGCGGGAGGAGTCCTGGCGGCCCCGGCAGGAGGGCTCGGAGCGCTACTGGCGGGCGGTGCTGGACAAGGGCCTGATGGACGGGCTGCCCACACTGCCGGCCAAGGTCAAGCGCAACCGGCTGGAGCTGACGCTGCGCTCGCGGAGCCTGGGCGGCCTGGCGGCGGAGGCGGGGAAGCGGCACGGGGTCACCGCCCCGGCCGTGGTGATGGCGTTCGTCGCCGCGGGGCTGGCCCGCCACCTGGACACCGACCGGGTGACGATGAGCCTGATGTCCTCCAACCGGTTCGACCCGGAGGACCAGCACAACGTGGGCACGATGAACCAGCTCATCCCGTTCGTCACGGCCGTGGACCTGCGTGCCACGCTGGCCGACCACCTCAAGCGCCTGCACTGGGCCAGTGCCAAGGCCTACCGGCACTCCTGCTACGACTTCGACCGGATCGCCGCCCTGGCGGCCGAGCTGGGCGAGCGGCCGGAGCACGACTGCTGGGTCAACCACCTGTTCCGCGCCTGGTTCAACTACATCCAGGTGGACCGCCGCCCCAGCGACCCGCACGACCCCAGCCCGGCCGAGCTGGCCTGGACCCCGCTGGCCCAGCAGTACGGCCAGGCGTTCCGGGTGCGGGTGGAGGTGCGCGGCGGGTGCACCAGCGTGCTGATGCTGGCCGACCCCGAGGTGCTGCCGGCCGAGGCGATGACCGACATCATGCGGACGCTCGTGGCCGGCGTGCGGCTGGCGGTGACCGACCCGCAGCACGCGCTGAAGGACCTGTGGAACGTGGGCGCCGCGATGCCGCCGTCGCTGTTCCCGCCCGAACCGCCCGAGCCGCCGCGCTAGCGGCCGCCGTCGCCGCTCGGCGCCCGATCCGCCCGAGCCGCGCTCACCCTTGTGGAGAGGCCATGGAACGCACCCTTTACCAGTGGTTCGCCGACTCCGCCGCCCGCCACGGCGAGCGGGTCGCGTTGGAGGTGGGCGGGGCCCGTCACACCTACACCGAGCTCGACGCGCTCTCCCGGCGGCTGGCCGCCGAGATCGTCGGCGCGTGCGGCGAGCCGCCGGCCCGCGTCGGCCTGTACGCGGCGCGCAGCGTCCTCGCCTACGCCGGTTACCTGGCGATCCAGCGGCTCGGCGCGACCGCCGTCCCGCTGAACCCCGCCGCCCCCGCCGCGCGCAACCGGGCGGTGGCCGGGGCCGCCGGGCTCGACCTCGTCCTGGCCGACGCCGCCCTGCGGCCGCCCGTGCTGCCCGCCGCCACGCTGTCGCTGCGCCTGGACCGGCTGGACGCCCCGCCGCGCGGCCTGCCCGACACGCTCCGGGCCGGGGTGGACGACCTGGCGTACCTCCTGTTCACCTCGGGCTCCACCGGCGTGCCGAAGGGCGTGCCGCTGCGCCACCGCAGCGTGGACGCGTACCTGGCCCACGTGGTCCCCCGCTACGAGCTCGCCCCCGGCTGCCGCGTGTCGCAGACCTTCGACCTGACCTTCGACCTGTCGGTGTTCGACATGTTCGCCGCCTGGGGCGGCGGGGCCACGCTGGTCGTGCCGGGCCCGTACGACCTGCTCAAGCCGGTGGCCTTCGTCTCCCGCGAGCGGCTGACGCACTGGTTCAGCGTGCCGTCGGTGGTGTCGATGGCCATGCGGCTGCGCCGGCTGGCGCCCGGGGCGATGCCGTCGCTGCGCTGGAGCCTGTTCTGCGGGGAGCCGCTGACGGTGCGGCAGGCGGACGCGTGGCGGGTGGCCGCGCCGGGCAGCGTCCTGGAGAACCTGTACGGCCCGACGGAGCTGACCATCAGCTGCACCGAGTACCGCCTGCCGGCCGACCGGTCGCGCTGGCCGGAGCCGGCCAACGGGACGGTGCCGATCGGCCTGCCGTACCCGGGGGTGGAGCGGCTGGTGCTGGACGGTACGGGCCGGCCCGCCGCCGAGGGCGAGCTGTGCCTGCGCGGCGTGCAGCGCTTCCCCGGCTACCACGACCCCGGGGTGAACGCGGGGCGCTTCGTGGCTTTCGACGGCGTACGCGCGACCCCGGCGGAGCCGGCGGGGGCCACGGTGGCGCCGGAGCTGTGGTACCGGACCGGGGACCGGGTGGCCTGGCGTGACGGGCTGCTGGTGCACCTGGGCCGGTTGGACCAGCAGGTCAAGATCTCGGGGCATCGGGTGGAGCTGGGCGAGGTCGAGGCCGCCCTGCGGAACCAGCCGGGCGTGCACGAGGCGGTCGTGCTGGCGGTGCCGGACGGGGACGGCGAGCCGGCGCTCGAGGCCGCCTGCACCGGCGTCGGCCTGGATCCGGTGGCGCTGGTCAAGGGGGTCGCGGCGGTGCTGCCCGGCTACATGGTGCCGCGCTCGGTCACCCTGCTGGACGAGCTCCCCCTGAACGCCAACGGCAAGGTGGACCGCCGCGCCACGGCGGCGGCGCTGAACGGCTGACCGGCCGCGCGGCGCGATCGGCCGCGGGCCGGTGACAGGCGGCCGGTGACAGGCGGTCGCGCCGGGTGGTCAGCGGAGTGGCGGCCACCACGAGGCCAGCGTCTGCCAGAGCGAGCCGACCGTGGCGAACGTCGCCTCGTTCAGCAGCTCGTCGGGCAGCTCGACCCCGTACGCGTTCTCGACGTCGACCAGCAGCCGCACGACCCCCATCGAGTCGAGCCCGAGCGCGCCCAGCTCGTCGTGAGCCGTCAGAGCCCCGGCATCCGCGTACGGCAGATGCGTCCGCAAAAGGCTCTGGAAACCATCCGGAATTTCCAGCATGGCGATGCCCCCATCTCACGGATTCATCACTTTGTGAGAAGAGGCTGCCGAAAATTTCGGGGTCAGGTCAAGAGCGGCCCGGCTGGCAGCTTGTCCCGCGCCGAACCGGCCATTGCGCACCCATTGCCCCGCGGCCGGGAAAGACCAATTCTCATTGTATTCGGGTGTTGCGTAATCCGTAGAGGTGAATGCCTGATGAAATCAGCGAGCCTGTGCTGGGGGCAGCGTTACATGTGGCTGCGCGTCCATCAGCTGCCGCCGGAGCACCAGCACGAGACGCACGTGGTGCTGCGCTTCCGGGTGCCCGACGGGCTCACGACCGCCCGCTGCCGGGCGCTGCTCACCCATCTCACCCGCCGGCACGAGGTCCTGCGGACGACGTACCACCTCGGACCCGAGCCCGAGCAGCGGGTGGATCCGCCGCGCGCGCTGCCGGTGATCGAGGTCTCCACGGAGCGGGACGGCACCGCCACCCCCGTGGACGTGATCGACGAGCTCACCCGGCGGCCGTTCGACCTGGCCGGCGAGTGGCCGATCCGCGCCTGCCTGATCACCACGGGCGGCGCCCCGAAGCAGTGCGTGCTGGTGCTCAACCACCTGGCCGTGGACGTCTGGACGCTGGGGGAGATCAAGCGGGAGCTGCGGACGCAGTCGGCCGCCTCCGCCGCCCGCCGCCAGGTCGCGCTGGCCCCGGTCCGGCACCAGCCGTCCGACCTGGCCCGCCACGAGGCGTCGGCGGACGCGGCCATCGTGGCGGCGCGCGCCATGGCGCACTGGCAGGAGGAGGTGGCGCGGCTGCCCCTCGATCCGTTCGCGGGCCGGCGCGGGCCGGCGGAGGGGCCGGCGGAGGGACCCGTGGCCAGGCACGCGACGCTGATCTCGCCCGCGCTGCTGGCGGCCGGGCAGCGTATCGCGGGCAGGCACGGGGTGTGGCCGTCGCTGGTGCACCTGGCCGCGTACACGGCCATGATGGCGCTCTACACCGGCCAGGAGTCGGTGGGGTTCCTGTCGTTCGTCAGCAACCGGCAGACGCATCCGTACCCGGACGTGATGACCTGCATGTTCTCCCCGATGCTGGTCAGGGTGGACTGCTCCGGCGACCCGGGGTTCGGGGAGCTGCTGCGGCGGGTGTCGGAGAGCTTCGGGCGGGCCGGGGAGCACGCGTACGTGCCCTACGACAAGGTCGTCGAGATGGTGTCGCGCGAGGGGTCCGCGCGTGGCGGGGAGGTGCGGCTGGGGTCGGAGGTCAACTTCATCAAGCAGCGCACCAAGGAGTACGGCGGCCGGCGCAGCGCCTTCACCTGGAACCCGGAGCCGGAGTCGTGGGCGCACTGCGGCCTGGACACGTACCTGCGTGTCGACCAGTGGTGTGACGCCGTCTCCCTGTCGCTCCACGCCATGTCCTCGGTCATGGACGCCGCCTCCGTCGAGCGGTTCCTGCGCGGCCTGGAGGCCCTGGTGCTCGCGCACGACGACCCCGCGGCCGACCTGCGGATCAGCGAGGCGGCCGGGCAGGCCGCGTTCGCGCCGCCCCGGCCGGCCGGCCGGATCCGGGACGCCGCCGCGACCGGCGAGCCGCCGTCCGCGGCCGTACAGGCGCTGGCCGAGGCCGTGCGGGACGCGCACGGCCTGGCCCACATCGACCCTTCCCGCAGTTACACGCTCGCCGGAGGCCGGGCCCTGCGCATCCCGCAGGTGCTGGCCGACCTGGGCAGGCGCGGCTGGGAGGGCCTGTCCCTCCAGCAGCTCGCCGGTCCCGCACCGTTGGCCGCGCTGGCGGGCCGGTTGGCTCCCCGCCGGCGGACACCGTCCAGCCAGATCCCTAGCAACTCGGAGTGAACGCATCATGAACCACGCTCTTACCGGCCAGGTGGTCAAAAGCCGCCGGTTGGTCGCCTCGGAGCAGGAGCTGCGCCAGGCGATCGCCCGCGAACTGCCCGGCGGCGACCTCGCCGACCTGGTCATCATGGGTGGCCATTTCATGCTGTTCGAGGACCCCGCGTCCGGGCGGCTGACGCCCGGCGTCATCGAGGAGCACCAGGACGAGACCATGCGCCGCCGGATCGCCGGCCGCGTCGGCATCTTCCCCGGCTACACCTGGCGGATGTCGGTGGACCTGCTCCAGGAGTACGCCGGGACCGGCGCGGACGTCCGGCTGCTGCTGCTCATCAACGACTGGCAGTACGTGCCGAACGCCGGCCGCCCGGCGAGCGAGCTGCGCGCGGAGTTCCTGGCGAACCTCGCCGCGCTGCCCGCCTCCTACGAGAAGGCGCTGTGCGAGGCCGGGCTGACGCAGGAGAGCGTCCTGCCGAGCCGGAAGCACCCGCTCGCCTTCCCCGAGACCTGGCTGAAGTACCGCTTCCAGAAGGCCGCCGACCGGTTCGTCAAGCAGGGGCGGCTGGAGAAGCGCTTCCTCGACGCGGGCTCCCGGGACACCGAGGTGGCCTTCCTGGACGCCGACGGCAACTACCGGACGCTGATCAGCTGCGGCATCACCGGGTGCGCCGGCGAGATCACCGAGATGGTCTCCGAGGTGTACCGCGCCGGGCACCGCAACCTGCTGATCTTCGCGCCCGGCGAGTGCCTGATGCCGGTGGAGACCGGCGTGGACATCGCGCTCAGCCTGTACGACCTGCCCGGCATGCGGGTGGTCGTCGCCGACCCCGGCGGCAGCGGCGAGATGTCCCAAGAGGAGATCTACGGCAACCTCGTCACCGTCAGCACGTTCCGGCGGTGACCCCGATGAAGGTCATCTACCTGGACGGCTGCGCCACCACGCGGGTGGACGACGAGGTGCTCGACGCCATGCTGCCGTTCCTGCGGGAGGAGTACGGCAACCCCTCCTCCCCGCACGTCATGGGCAAGCGGGCCAGGCGGGCGGTCGACGCGGCCACCGAGTCCACGGCCCGGCTGATCGGGGCCGACCCCGGCGAGGTCGTTTTCACCTCGGGCGCGACCGAGAGCAACAACATCGCGCTGCTCGGCATGTTCGCCCACCACGACACCGCCCCGGTCAACGGCGTCTTCTGCCCGACCGACCACAAGTCCTCGCTGGCCGTCGGGCAGGCGCTGGCCGCCCGCGGCGTCGAGACCAGGACCATGCGGGTGCTGCCGAGCGGCCGGGTGGACCTGGACCACCTCGCCGGGCGGATCGACCTGAACACCCGGGTGGCCACGGCCGCGTGGGTCAACAGCGAGATCGGCGTCGTGCAGCCGGTGGCGGCGATGGCCGCCCTCTGCCACGCGGCCGGCGCCCTGCTGCACGTGGACGCCGCGCAGGCCGCCGGGCGCATCCCGATCGAGGTGCGGGAGGCGGGGGCCGACACCCTGTCGATCTCGGCCCACAAGATCCACGGCCCGAAGGGCGTCGGCGCCCTGTACGTACGGCGGGAGATCCGCCACCGGCTGCGGCCGGTGATGTACGGCGGCGGCCAGCACGCGCTGCGCAGCGGCACGATCCCCACCCACCTCGTGGTCGGGCTGGGCAAGGCGTGCGAGCTGGCCGCGGACCGGCTGGACGCCGAGTGGCGGCGGGTCCGCCGGCTGCGCGCCACGGCGCTGGACATCCTCAGGGCCGGGATCCCGGGCGTGCGGGTCAACGGCGACCCGGACGCGGGCGTGCCACACGTGCTGAGCGTGGTGCTGCCCGGCGTGCGCGGCGAGAGCCTGGTCTCCAGCCTGCGGTCGGTGGCCCTGTCGACCGGGTCGGCGTGCAACTCCGGCTCCCAGGAGCCCTCCTACGTGCTGACCGCCATCGGCGTCGACGCCGAGGACGCCAACTGCTCGGTCCGGATGTGCCTGGACCCCCGGATGGCCTTCGAGGACCTGGTGCTCGGCGTCGAGCTGGTCGTCGAGCGCGCCCGGGCCCTGGCCGACGTGGCGGTCGCCACACCCGGCCAGGGCTGAGGCACCGGGGGTCAGCCGGTCTGGAGGAACTTCCTGGCCGCCTGGACCCCCGCCTGGAACCGGCTGGTCGCGTCGAGGTCCCGCATCATCGTGGCGATGTGCCGGCGGCAGCTCCGCACCGACATGCCCAGCTTCCTGGCCACCACCTCGTCGGTGTAGCCCTTGGCCATCAGGGCCGCGATGGACTGCTGGAGGTCGTCGGCCACGTCCGCGTAGCCGAATTCGATGCCCACCAGCGGGGTGGCCGTCTCCCACAGGTGGTTGAACAGGTCCAGGAAGAACTGGGCGATCCCCTGGTTGTGCACGCGGGCGACGTTGGCCTCGATGACGTCGGACTCACCGGGCTCGGCGTCGTCCACGCCGAACAGCACGACCAGGGACCGGTCGAAGACGATGGCCGACCTCGGCACGTGGCTGACGGTGTAGATCGCCGCGCCCGCGTCGGTCAGCCGCTTCATCCGCATCCGGGTGCCCACGTCGGCCCGGTTGCGGTGCTGGCAGATGATGCGCACGGTGACTCCCCTGGCCACCAGGGTCAGGAAGGTCTCCGCCAGGTCCTCGACCACACCGCCCGCCTGTAACACCAGCACCTCGTCGCGGCAGGCGTCGCCGGCCGTCTTCAGGAAGCCGCGCACCTCCATGGTCCCCACCAGGTACTCCACCGTGCTCGGGGCCGAGCCCCTGGCGTCGTCCGGCCGGACCTCGAACAGCCCGATCCGCTCGCGGATCTGGTCGATCAACTCCCTGCGCCGGTAGATCTCCCGCTCCACGGTGGACACGAGAGAGGCGGCGGCCAGCTCGGGATCGACCGGTACGTACCGCTCGCCCCCGTCCTCGTCCGGGCGCAGCAGGCGGCTCTCGACCAGATGCCGCACCGCCTCCATCAGCTCCCCCGTCCCGATCCCCAGATCCGCGGCCGCCACCTCGAACGCCTCTATGGCGCCCTTGCGCGCCGCATAGCGGTACACGTCCGTCACGTGGGCCCCGCCGGCCGGCGGCCTGCCCGTGAACGACGTCATCAACGTCATGGTCCTGCCTCCCCTTATTTCTTCCCGAACTGCTCCGCCACCGAGAGCACGTACTGGCCGTAGCCGGAATTACCGAGTGCGGCGCCGAGCCGGTGGCATTCCCCGGCGTCGATGTAGCCCATGCGCAGGGCTATCTCCTCCAGGCAGGCGATCCGGACGCCCTGCCGTTGCTCCAGGAGCTGGACGTACTGCCCGGCCTGGAGGAGGGACTCCGGCGTCCCCGCGTCGATCCAGGCGAAGCCACGGCCGAGGTTGACCAGCTTCGCCTTGCCACGCTCCAGATAGGCCCGGTTGACGTCGCTGATCTCCAGCTCGCCACGGGCGGAGGGGGTGAGGTTCTTGGCGATGTCGACGGCCTCGCCGTCGTAGAGGTAGAGGCCGACGACGGCCTGGTTGGACCGGGGCGCGCCCGGCTTCTCCTCGATGGACAGCAGCCTGCCGGCGGCGTCGGCCTCGGCGATGCCGTACCGGTGGGGGTCGCTGACCGGATAGCCGAACAGCACGCAGCCGTCCACGTCGCGGCACTCCTGCCGGAGCAGCTCCTGGAAGGAGTAGCCGTGGAAGACGTTGTCGCCGAGGATGAGCGCGACCGGGCCGCCGCCGATGTGCTCGGCCCCGATCAGCAGCGCCTCGGCGATGCCGTTGGGCTCGGGCTGCTCGGCGTACGCGATGCGCAGGCCGAGGTGGGAGCCGTCGCCGAGGAGCCGGTGCAGCTGGGGCAGGTCCTCCGGCGTGGTGATCAGCAGGATGTCCCTGATGCCCGCCAGCATCAGCACCGACAGCGGGAAGTACACCAGCGGCTTGTCGTTGACCGGCAGGAGTTGCTTGGAGACCGCCAGCGTGGTGGGCAGCAGCCGGGTGCCCCTCCCTCCGGCGAGCAGGATGCCCTTCATCGCGACCCGTCCTTTCTAGATGCCGGTCAGTGCGCGGCGGCTGAACAGGGCCAGCGCGGCACCCAGCAGCAGCGCGGCCATCCCGGCCAGCACGGCGACCTGGGGCAGCACCGCGGTGAGGCCGGTGCCGGGCTGAGCGAGGGTCAGCAGCGCGTCCATCCCCCAGGCGTGCGGGAAGAGGTGGCCGATGGCGTTGATCACCTCGCCCGACGACTCTCGCGGCCACAGGCAGCCGCCGAGCATGCCGAGGACCACGCCGAGCGGGGGGCCGATCGCGGGGGCCTGGTCGGGCGAGCGCAGCAGGGTGCCGGCCAGGAGCGCCGCGCCCGTGGCCACCAGCGAGAACGCGACCACGACGGCCGCCACGCCGAGCGGGTCGCCCCACGAGATGCCGAACGCCAGCGCGCTGACCACGACGATCAGCACGGCCTGGGCCAGCGCCACGATGAACCGGCTCAGCGCCTCGCCGAGCAGCACCGACCGGCGCCGGACGGGGGCGGTAAGCGCGCGCTGGAGCATGCCGAGCCGGCGGCTCTCGACCAGGGCCGCGGCCACGGCCATGGAGTTGATGAAGGTGAACAGCAGCAGGTTGGCCGGGGCCGTGTAGGCGAAGCCGCGCGGGTCGGCGGAGGTGGCGCGGCCCGGGGCTGCGCCGCTCACGGCGACCCGGCCCGACTCCGCCTGCGCCTGCCGGACGTACGCGGCGGCCCGGTCCGGGGTGGCGCCGGCCGCCATGGCCGCCCTGGTGGCCTCCTGGACGGCGGCCACCCTGCCCACCGCGACGTCGATGGCGCTGCGGGCGGCCAGGCCGCTGCCGTTGGTCTGGGTCACGACGAGAGTTCGAGGCGGGCGGGGTCCCGCGGGATCACCAGCCCGGCGGCCAGCGAGCCCGCGCGCACGCCGGAGCGCAGCTCCGCCGCCGAACCCGCCACGCTGATCTCCAGGTCGGGGCGGCCGCGCAGCTCCGCCAGCAGGGCGGTGGTGACGGGGTCGGAGCCGTGGGCGACCACGCCGACGGGCAGCCGGTCCGTCCCGCCCCCGATGGCCATCCCGACGAAGACGATGGAGACGAACGGCATGACCACCATGAAGAACAGGCCGACCCGGTCGCGGGCGTGCCGCCGCAGGTTGGCGGACACCAGCGCCAGGACGGGCCGTGGCTTCGCGGTCACAGCAGCATTCCCTTCTTCAGCCCGATCACGGCCAGGACGCCCGCGACCAGCGCGATCGCGCACAGGACGGCGACGGGCCCGGCCACGGCGATCAGTCCCGTACCGGAGCCGGCCAGCTCGGTGAGCGCCCGGGACGTCCACCCGTTCGGGGTGAGCAGGGCGGCGCCCTGCAGCACGCCGGGGAGGTTGTGCGTCGGCACGAGGCTGCCGCCGAGGAAGGCCATCACGAACGAGACCACCATGAGCACGCCGTCGGCCTGCGCGTCGGTCCTCACCCGGCCGGCCACCAGCATGGTGATCGCCGCGGCGGCCAGCACGTGCGCCAGCAGCACCACGAACACGGCCGCCGGATCGCCCCAGGTCGCGCCGGAGACGAGCACCGAGGCCGCCCAGGTGACGCAGACGCTGACCAGGGCCAGGGTGAATCCCACGGCGGCCTTGCCGGCGAACGGCACCCACACGGCCAGCGGCCCGGCGCGCATCCGGTCGAGCGTGCCGAGCCTGCGCTCGGTGAGCAGGCCGCGGAAGGACGCTCCGACCACGAAGAAGGCGAACAGCGCCGCCATGCCGGAGCCGTAGTAGACCGACAGATCCACCTTGCCGCCGGACAGCGGGTCGCCGGCCAGGGTCAGGGCGGGCCCGGCGGCGCCGTTGCGCTCCACCAGCTCCTTGACCTCGTCGCCGGGCACCCCGGCCAGCAGCGCGGCGCGTACCGCGAGCGTCCTGGCGTCCACCAGGGCGGAGATGCGGTCGACGATGGCGCCGGCCACCACGCCGGCCAGGGGCGACTTCGGGGAGGTCAGGACGGCCACGTCGCCGCCCTCCCCGGCGCCCACGCTCCGGCTGAACCCAGCGGGGAAGACGATGGCCGAGCCGATCTCGTCGGCGTCCAGGGCCTGCTGCGCCTGCTGCCGGCCGGGCAGGTCGCGCAGGGTCACGCTGCCCCGCAACTCCTCCGACGCCAGCACCTCGCGGCGTACGCTCGCGGGGAACTCGCCGCCGTCCAGGTCCACGAACCCCACCGTCGCCCGCAGCGGCGGGTCGTCGCCGCCGAGAACCAGGCTGAACAGCGTGGCCAGGGTCACCGGGACGATCAGCGCGATGACCAGGGCGGTGCCGTCGCGCAGCCGGGTGCGGAGTTCCAGCGCGCTCACCGCGACGAGTGCTCTCCACATGGTCAGTCCCTGAGGGTGCTGCCGGTGAGGTGGAGGAACGTGGCCTCCAGGTCCGGTTCGATCACCTGGGTGGCCGTCACGGTGGCGCAGCCGTCCACGGCGGTGATGAGCGAGGGGAGCAGGTACCTGCCGCCCTCGGTGATCAGCCGGATGGACGTGGCGCCGGTGCCGGCCGCCTCGATGACGCCCTCGACCGTGCGGAGCTTGGCCAGGGCGGTCTCCACGTCGCCGTCCAGCGACAGCTCCACCTTGTCGGCGCTGCCGACCAGGGAGATCAGCTCCTGGCGGGTGCCCTCGGCGATGATGCGGCCGTGGTCGATGATCGCCACGCGGTCGCACACGCGCTCCACCTCCTCCATGTAGTGGGAGGTGTACAGCAGCGACATGCCGTCCTCGACCAGCTGCTCGACGCCGTCGAGGATGGCCTTGCGGCTCTGCGGGTCCACGCCCACGGTCGGCTCGTCCAGGATCAGCACCTCCGGCCGGTGCAGGAGCGCGGCGCCGATGTTGATGCGCCGCTTCATGCCGCCGGAGTACGTGGCGAGCCTGCTGTCGGCCCGGCCGGCGAGCCCGACCAGGTCGAGCACCTCGTCGATCCGCCCGGCCAGCTCGCGGCGCGGCAGGCCGAACAGGCGGCCGAAGAAGCGCAGGTTCTCGCGGCCGGTGAGCTCGGGGTAGAGGGCGATCTCCTGGGGGACATAGCCGATCTTGGCCTTGGCGCGCATCGGTTCGGCGGCCAGGTCCACGCCGCCCACCCGCACTCCGCCGGCGTCGGGGCGCAGCAGGCCCACGAGCATGGAGATCGTGGTGGTCTTGCCCGCGCCGTTGGGGCCGAGCAGCCCGTACGCCTCGCCGGGGGCGATGGCGAAGCCGACGTCCTCGACCGCGGTGAGGTCGCCGTACCGCTTGCTCAGGCCGTGGCAGGAGAGGGTGTCCGTCATCGCCGCCACCCCGGCGCGTCGGGCGGGTCGCCCTTGTCGGCGGTGTTCGCGGCGAAGGTCTGGCGGGCCAGGTCCGCCCCGAGCTGGTAGTCCAGCGGGGTGTTGCCGTGCACCCGGTTCCACAGCACGTGGGTGTCCAGGACGTCGTCGCCGCCCCAGTCGCGCGAGGAGCCCAGGACGAAGGCGGCGCCCATGACCGACTCACCGCTGGGGTGGTTGTCGTGGATGTGGTTGCCCACGACGCTGACCCGGTGGGTGCCGATCAGCGCGAGGCCGACGCCCGAGATCGGCGGCCCCGCCGCGCCCAGCCCGTCGGGACCGGCGCCCGCGGCCAGCCCGTTGCCGTGCAGCTCGTTGCCCGCCACCAGGCAGTCGGTGACCCCGCCGGGCGGCTCGCCCTCGTAGACCTGATTGATCATGAGTATGCCGATCGCGTTGCCGTGGCAGGTGTTGTTCAGCACCCGGGCGCCGGAGGAGTTGTCGACGAAGAGGCCGAACGCGTTGGCGCGGGTCTCGTTGCCGGCGATCTCGTGGTCGGACAGGGGGCAGAAGCTCAGGGCGGCGCCGGCGTACTGGCTGCCCGAGGCGCGGCAGCCGGTCACCCGGCAGGTGGTGGATTCGCGCAGGTAGACGCCCCAGACGGCGTTGTCCTCCGCCTCCACCTGGTGGACGGTGACGCCGGTGACCGAGTGCGCGTACACGCCCGCGCCGGAGAAGCCGCGCACGGTCAGCGCCTCGACGCGCACGCCGGCGACGTCCTGGCCGTACACGGTGACGCCGCTGACCACGTCCGCCGCGGCGTCGTGCAGACGGGGCACGTCGGGGGGCGCGCCGTCGCCCGGGACGAGGACCGTCCGGCCGGGGCCCGCGCCGGCCAGGGTCACGCCGGAGTGCCTGATCCACACGCTCTCCGCATGGACGCCCTCGGCCAGCTCGATCCGTGCTCCGGGGCCGGACTCGTCCAGCACCCGCTGGATCGACTCGCCCGGCCGGACCGATCTCCTCATGACGGGACCCCCTCTTCCTCGACGTAGACGACCGCCAGCGACACGAACAACCCGTCGCCCCGCCCCCACCGGGCGACCCCCACCGGGACGCCGTCGGCCGGGCCGAGGCGTTCGAGGGCGGCGCGGGCGCTGGCGCCGCGGACGGCGTAGGACGCGCCCCCGGTCAGCGGCACGCCCGTGGAGACGGCCAGTTCGGCGGCCGCCTCCTCCAGCAGCCGGGCGGCCCAGCCGGGGGGCGGTGCCACCACGGCCTCGAAGTCGTGCCAGGTGAAGCCGGGCGGCCGGACGCCGACCGCCTTGATCAGGCTCTCCTTGACGGAGAAGGCCGCCATGCCCGGTCCCAGGGCCCGCTCGGCCGGGGTGGAGACGTGGCGGGTGAACACCTCGCCGCCTCGGGCCGCCGCCCTGGCGAGCCGGTCGGACTCCACGATGTCCACGCCCATGAGGACCGCCGGCGCGTCCACGCGCGTGAGGGCGGCGGCGGCGCTCACGCGAGGGCCCCGGCGAAGCGGGAGACGAAGGACTCCAGGGCTCCGGTGTACCGCTCGGCGCACTCGACCATCGGGATGTGGCCGCTGTCCTCGACGACCAGCACCTCGTTCGCGGGGTACGCGGCCAGCACGTCCAGCCAGGGCGCGACCGGGGTCATGCGGTCGTGCCGGCCCCAGACGTACAGGGAGGGGCAGCGCACCCGGTCCAGCGCCGGCCTGACCTGATACCGGCGGGTGGCCTTGATGCTGCGGGCCATGCTCACCATGGACTCCGGGCGCTGCAGCAGGGCACCGGCCTCGGCCATGCGCTCGGGGGCGAAGTGGCTGCGCCCGCTGTGGAACAGGGCCGCCACCATCCGCTCGCCGAACTCGTCGCCGAACGGGCGCACGCTCCCCCGCCGGTCGAAGCTCAGGCCGACGTCGGGGTCGGGGGTGAGGCCGGGGGCGCCGCTCACGACGATGCCGCGCACCCGGTCGGGGTGGCGGCCCGCCAGATCGATGGCCACCAGCCCGCCGAGCGAGTTGGCGCACACGACGGCCTCCCCCACCCCGGCGTCGTCGCAGGCCCGCAGCAGCGCGTCGCCGAGCCGTTCGATCGACCCGGCCACCTGGCGGTCCAGCGCGCAGATCGCCTCGTTCGTGCGCAGCACCGGCCACCCGCCCGCGGCCAGCCGGTGGAAGGGGTGGTCCCAGATCCAGCCACCGGCGAACAGCGCGGACATGAACACCACGGCCGGCCTGCCGTCGCCGGGCACGTGCTCGGCGGTGAATTCCAACATCGAGTCTCCAGATCGCTCGGTGGGGGCGGGAGGGCGGAAGGTCACAGGGTCGAGGCGTCGTCGGGGGTCCAGCCGCAGTCGCAGGTCGCGCCCGTGCCCGCCGCGACGACCGCCGAGCAGCCGGGGCAGCGGGCGTAGTCACGCGCGTGGACGGGCCGCCAGACACTGGTGTGCACGCGGGTGCACAGGCCGCTCTTGAAGAAGCGGCGCATGGCCCGCTGGTGCGGGCGGGCGTGGACGGCGCGTACCGACTCGGGGCGGTCGAAGGCGCTGAGGGTGAACTTGCGGTTGCCGATGTCGAAGGTGCTCACGCCGAGGAAGCCGCGGGCGGCCCGCAGTGACTTGACGATCTCCACGCTGAGCAGGTCCACGTCGGCGGCCTCGGCGTCGTCGCGCACCTCCAGCCAGGTCAGTACGAGCGCGCCGGGCCGTTCGGTACGGCCGGTGGCGGCCCTGGCGCTCACCCCGAACTCGCGCGTCCCGTCGGTCCCGGGCACGAACCTGGCCGCGTAGCCCAGGGACTCGGCCAGCGCCAGCCGGTCGAAGTCCCGCCGCACGCGAGCGCCGTCCTCGTGGGCGGTCACCAGGTCGGTGCCGCGCACGGTGACCGCGCCGCCGGTGGCGGGGATGCCCAGGTAGGAGTCGCGGTGGTCGGCCGTGAGCGTCCAGGAGACGACGGCCGCGTCCGCGTCGCCGGTCACGCGGTCCACCTCGAAGCGAAGGCTCCGGAACCGGGCCAGCACCGCGGCCGCGTGCTCGGCCAGCGCGGGGCCGGCCAGCACGCCGCCGGAGTCCGGATCGGCGTAGGAGGCGACCGCTTCGGCGACCGCTTCGGGGTCGCCGTCGCACCACGCCCGCAGGTGCGCCTCCGCTAGCTTCCTGGCGTCCATCGTCACGTCACCCTCCCCGTCTCCCGCGCCGGAACTTCCGGCGGGACTGCAGCCGGGACTGCGGCCGGGACTGCGGCCGGGACTGCCGCCTCCGGGATCTGAGCCGGGTCCTCCGGCAGCCGGGCGGAGCGGAGCGCCACGGCGAGGGCGCGTCCGGCGGTGTGGCTGAGCGAGATCCTGATGTGCTCGCCGGCGCCCGCCAGACCCGCCAGCTCGCCCGTCAGCCGTACGGCGGGCGGGTGGCCGTCGAGGCAGGCCGCGTCCGCCCGGCAGGCCGGGGTGGGCCGGGGCAGCACCTCCACCTGGCCGAGACGTGCGGCGGTGGGCCGCACGGCGAGCAGGCGCAGCACCGCGTGCTTGCCCGCCAGCCGCCCCGCCCAGTGCTGGAGGGTGCGCCCGCGCGCGGACCTGACCCGCTCGGCGGGCGTGAAGACCGCCTCCAGCGGCAGCCCGCCGACGAGGTCCTGCGGCCGGCCGAGCCCGGCATAGCCGACCACGGCGCTGCCCCAGCGTCGCACCGGAGCGGTGTCCCCGCCGGCCGCCGCGGCGGCGACCCGGTCCACGCGGTTCACGCCGCCACCCCCCTGGCCAGGCGGCGCAGGGTCGCGGGGTCGGCCATGCTCAGGCAGCGGGCCTCGGCGCGGCGGGACAGGCCGGTGAGGACCTTGCTGTCCCCCACCTCCACGCCGGGCACGCTCACCTCGATCGCGGCAACCGTACGGGTCCACAGCACCCGCCCGGTGAGCTGGGCGATCAGGGCCTCGCGCAGGAGGCCGAGGTCGGTGGTGGGCTCGCCCGTGACGTTGGGCACGACGGGTACGCGCGGCTCCCGCATCGGCGCGGCCCGCACCGCCTCCGCCCAGCCCGGCACGGCCGCGGCCATCAGCGGCGAGTGGAAGGCGTTGCCGACCCGGAGCGGCACGATCTTGCTGGCGTCGGTGGCCAGCTCCGTCAGCCGGTCGAGCGCGGGCAGCGCCCCCGAGACCACCACGTGCCCCGGCGCGTTCTCCAGCCCCACCACGACCGGCTCGCCGGGCGCGGAGGCGGCCTCGGCCAGCTCCTCCACCCGCGCGACGGGCAGGCCCATCACGGCCCGCATCCCGCCGGTGACGCCGACCTCGGCCATCAGCCGCGAGCGGGTCTCGACCAGCCGGACCGTCTGCGCCAGGTCCAGCACACCGGCGGCGTGCAGGGCGCTCAGCTCTCCCACGCTGTGCCCCGCCACCACGGCGGCCTCGTAGCCCTCCTCCTCCAGTACGGCCAGTGCCGCCAGGTTGCAGGCCGTCACCGCCACCTGGGCGTGCTCGGTGGCGACCAGCCGCTCCATCGGCCCACGCGCGCACAGCGGCGAGATCGGCCGCGCCAGCAGCACGTCGACCAGGTCCAGCCGCTCCCGTGCCACGGCCCGGCGGCGCAGCCACGCGCCCATCCCGACGCGGACGGTCCCCTGTCCTGGAAAGAGAAAGCCGAGCATCAACGTCCACTCCCTTCGCGGCGGCCGGCTACAACCGGCGCCGCGGTCGCCGTTCCTCGTGCGCGGGCCGCTCGGTGCCGAGGAAGCCGAGCAGCAGCTTGTTGACCTGGTCGGGGGCGTCGAGGGGGAGCCAGTGACCGGCGTCCTCGATCCGCTCGTACCGCCAGGGCCCCTTGACGAACTTGCCGGAGCCGGCCATGCCCTCCTCCAGCAGCGCCTTGTCCCCCGCGCCCCAGATGCCGAGCGTCGGCGCGAGCACGGGCGGGAAGGGCCGCGCCGGGCGCAGCTCGGCGGCGGGCGAGCGGTTGGCGCGGTACCAGTTGAGCCCGGCGGTCAGCGCGCCGGGCCGGGCCAGGTCGCGCAGGTAGCGGTCGTGGTCGCCGTCGCGCCCCATGATCTCTTTGAACAGCCGCCAGCCGTTGCGCCGCAGCAGCTCCTCGCTCACCCCGGGGAACTGGTAGAAGAGCATGTACCACGAGGCCGCCCGCTGCTCCAGCGAGGGCGTGGCGAACACGCCGGGGTGGCCGACCGACAGCACGGCCAGGTGGTCGATCCGGCGCGGCATCAGGAAGGCGTACATCCAGGCGATGGCCGCCCCCCAGTCGTGGCCCACGAGATGCGGCCGCCTGACGCCGAGCTTGATGCTGAGGGCCACGATGTCGTTGACGATGGTCTGCATGCCGTACGCCTCGGCCTCCTGCGGCTTGCTGGAGTCGCCGAAGCCGCGCAGGTCGGGCGCGATGACGCGGAAACCGCCCTCGACCAGGGCGGGAATCTGGTTCCGCCACAGGTAGGAGGAGTCGGGGAAGCCGTGGAGCAGGATGACGGGATCGCCCTCGCCCTCGTCGACGTAGGCCAGGTCGACGTCGTTGACGCGTACGGTCTTCTTCTCCATCATGCCGTCTCCCTGAACAGGCGCTCCGCGAAGAACTCGCTGAAGCCGAACTCCGGTACGTCCTCGGGGGCGACCATGTTGAGCAGCCCGGTCACCTGGGCGGCGAAGTTCTTCGCCATCAGCCTGCGCACCCGGCGCCGGCGCTCGACGGCCGCGGGGCCGAACTCCACGTGCAGCCTGCTGATGATCGAGGCGCCGAAGGCCAGCCGCTCCAGGCGGAACTCCCGCTCCGCCACGTACGGGGTGAACGCCGCGGGCGACCAGTCGCCGGAGGACAGGAGGATGTCGCAGACGGTCCTGGAGTCGCGCATCGCGCAGGACAGGCCGGTGCCGAGCACGGTGTCGGCGTTGCCCGCCTCGTCACCGATCAGCACCACGCCCTCGGTCAGCGGCGGCCCCTCCGGGACGCTGGACACCGACGGCCACACCGACAGCGGCCCGCAGGGAACGGCCTCGGTGACCGCCTTGCCCCGGTCGGGCAGGCATTCGAGCTCGAACGCGGCCAGGAAACGCTCGACGCCGCCCGGTCCGCGATAGCGGTGCTTGTTCACGGTGGGGAAGTTCAGGTAGAGGCGGGCGCGGCCGTACCCCTGGGGGAAGACCATGAACATCACGTCGCCCTCGGTGCCCATGGCCTGCACGTCGGGCGGCCAGGAGTCCATGCCCTCGACCATCATGCCGCCGCCCCAGTGGTGCATGGAGTTGCGCATGGTGACGCCGATCTGGCGGCCGATCGTGTTGCCGCGGCCGGTCGCGCCGAGCACGATGCGGGGCCGCAGTTCGTGCCCGCCCTCCGGGGTCCGGTACGTCACGACCGGCTCGCGGCCGGGGGTGACCTCGATCTTGGCGGCGTCCATCACCAGCCGGGCCCCGCTCGCCACGGCCTGCTCGGACATCAGCTCGCACACGCTGTGGTGCGGGAAGGAGAACGGGCCGCCGATGCCGGGGATGAACCGGGTCATGTCGACGGCCTCGACCTCGTCCTCGGAGACGGCCTCGTCCCAGGTCATCCATTCGCGGATCTCCCAGCCGCCGCCGGCGGAGAAGCAGTCGTAGACGCCCAGCCGCTGGGCCTCCCTGATCCCCCAGGGCGCCAGCCACTCGCCGCGGACCAGATCCCGGTAGGCGTCCTGTTTCTCCAGCAGCACCACCGAGAGCCCGCCGGCGGCGAGCCTGCAGGCCGCCGACGCGCCCGAGATGCCGCCGCCGACGATGACGACGTCGGGCTGTTCCGGTCGTTGGGTCACGTCCCCCACCTCTCCCAGTAGGTGCGTTCTTTGGCGCTGTAGCGGTCGGCGGGACGGAAGTCGGTGCCCACCGTGTACGCGACCGGGATCATGCACACCTGCGTGACCCCGGAGGGGATGCCGAGCAGCCGCCCCACCTCGCGTTCGTGGGGCACGTGCAGGCAGGTGATGGTGCTGCCGAGGCCCCGGCTGCGCAGGGCGAGCTGGAAGGACCAGACGGCCGGGAAGATCGAGCCGTAGAAGATGCTGGCCCGCGTCTCGCCGTGCCGGACCAGGTGACCGGGGTCCTCCGACACCTTGTCGGACATCCGCTCGCGCCAGGCGTCGTTGATGGCCGCGATGTCCGGCGGGCGCCCGAGGACGCACGGGATCACCAGGACGGGGACCGCCGCGATCGTCTCGGTGAGCGCCTGCGCCGAGGCGTGGTTGCGGCGGGCCTGCGCGTCGTTGCGCCGCCGTCCCGCCCTGGTCCAGATGTCGTTGAGGTGGAACTGCCACGAGGAGCGGATCATCTCGGCCAGCTGCGCCTTGACGGCGGGGTCGGTGATCACCAGCCAGCGCCAGTTCTGGTGGTTGTTGGCGGTCGGCGCCTGGACGGCGACCTCCAGCGCCTCCTGGACGACCTCGCGGGGGACGGGCCGCTCCAGGTCGAGGCGGCGGCGTACGGACCGGGTGGTGGTCAGCAGGCGGTCGGTCTCGGCGACGTCGAACGGGGTCCCGCTCATACCGCCTCCAGCAGCACGGCCCCGCGCACGGATCCGGGCGCGGCGGTCAGCACCAGCGCCCGGCCGACGGGGCCGGACAGGTCCGGCTTGGTCACGTAGGAGGCGAGGTCGCCGGCGAGCGGGGTGGCGAGGCCGGTCAGCGCGGGGGCGATCCGCTCCCGTACGGCCAGCGCGCCCAGGGCGATGTTCATGGCCCCGGTCGCCGCCTGGCAGTCGCCGGTCAGCGCGGCGGAGCTGGTGAGGAGCGTCCCGGGGGCGGCCCCGAGCACGGCGGCGGCCTCCTCGCCGTCCTCCGGCAGCCCGGTGCCCGCGCCGATCACGAGCTCCGGCGCGCCCGCCCCGATCAGGGCGAGGCTGCGCCTGACCGGTTCGGCTCCCGCACCGCTCGCGTGCGTCGTCCCGGCCACCCGCGCGTACGGCCGGCCGCCCCGCTCCGCGCAGTGCTCGGCCGACTCGACCACGAAGGCCACGGCCGCCGATCCCGGGACGGGCCCGGCCGACCCCGCGCCGTACGGCACGAAAGCCTCGGCGGCGAACTGCTGGGCGGCGGTTTCGTCCGCCGCCACCACCATGACCACCTCGGCCTTGCCCGCTCTGATCATCTCCAGAGCGCAGTCGAGGGCGATCGAGGCCGACGCCCCGCCGTTGCAGATCGTGGTGGTCGGGCCGCGCAGGCCCAGCGTCTGGCAGACCGCGCCGCCGGTGGCGTTGAGCACGACGTTGGAGAAGCTGAGCACGGCCGGTTTGTTCGGGTTGAGCGCGATGCTCTCGTCGAACCCGCTGGTGCTCTCGGCCGACCCGGCGCCGGTGGCGAACACCAGCCCGACGTCGTCCAGCGCCTTCCTGGGCAGCTTCAGCCCGGCGTCCTCCCAGGCCAGCCGGGAGGCCGCGATGGCCATCCGGGACAGGTGGTTCATGTGCCGCCACAGCGAGCGCGGCGCGTACGTCCGCCCGTCCAGGGACGGCGGCCGGCCGGGCTCCTGGCGACCCTCGGCGACGGCCGCCGTCACCTCGGCGATCCCGGCGCCGACGCCGGTCACCGGGCCCAGCCCGGTGATCACGGCGTCGCGCCGGGGCAGCTCCTCGTGCTCGCGCGGCCCTCGGGGCCGGGTCAGCACGAGCGAGACGTTGTTGCCGCCGAAGGCGTAGTTGTTGGAGACCACGGTGTCGATGGGCAGGGTCCTGGCCCGGTTCGGCACGAAGTCCAGGCCGGTGTCGGTCACGGTGTCGTCGTCGAAGCCGATCGTGGGCGGGGCCGTGCCGTGCCGCAGGGCCAGCACGCTGGCCACCGCCTCCACGGCGCCGGCCGCGCCCAGCGTGTGGCCGACGAAGGACTTGATGCTGCTGGTGGGCACCTGGCCGGCGCGGTCGCCGAAGACCACGCGCATGACCTTGGCCTCCATGGCGTCGTTGGCCGGGGTGCCGGTGCCGTGGCCGCTGACGTAGTGCACGTCGCCGGGGGTGAGGCCGGCGTCGGCGAGGGCCCGCCGCATCGCGCCGGCCCCGCCGCGGCCGGTGGGGTCGGGGGCGGTGGCGTGGTAGGCGTCGGCGGAGAGCCCGTAGCCCGCCACCTCGGCCAGCGGGGTGGCGCCCCGGGCCAGGGCCAGGTCCAGCGGCTCCAGCAGCAGGAAGGCCGCGCCCTCGCCGAGGTTGAGCCCGTCGGAGTGGCTGTAGGGGCGGCAGGGGCCGGTGCTCAGCGCCTGCAGGCCCGCGAAGCCCGCGTACGTGCCGAACAGCAGCGGGTCCACGCCGCCCGCCAGGACCGCGTCCGCCTCGCCGGTGAGAATCTTGTCCTTGGCCAGGCCGACGGCGTTGCCGCCGGCGGCGCACGCGGTGGAGACCAGGATGCGCGGGCCGCGCAGGCCCAGCCGCTCCGCCACCACGTCGCCTGTGCGGTGCATGGGCTGGTAGCGGCCCGCCGCGTCGGGGGTCGCCTGGCACTTGCCGAGGATGATCCCGAACCGCTCCGGGTCGGGCCCGCCGTCCGTCAGCCCCGCCTGCTCGATCGCCTGGCGGGCGGCGACGAGCGCGAGCCTGGCCGTACGGTCGTGGCCGGTGTCGGGGCCGGTGTCGGGGCCGGTGTCGGAGCCGGTGTCGGGGCCGGGAAGCTGCTCGTCGATCCACTCGTCGGGCACCTGGCCCGCGTGCCTCGCCGTGAACACGGCGAAGGCCTCGTCCTCGATCGGGGTGAGTCCGCCCTGGCCGGTGGTGAGCCGCCTCCAGAACTCGGCGGGGTCGCGGCCGGCCGCGCAGATGATGCCCAGGCCGGTGACCACGACGGGCCGCAGCGCCATGCTTGTCTCCTTCTCCGCGCCGCCCGATCAGATGATCGGGATGCTCCAGCTCTTGGGCACGATGTAGGGGCTGGTCAGCGTGGTCACGGGCAGGCCGCCGACGGCCAGGTCCAGCCCGGCCGCCGCCAACTCGCCGTCCACCCTGGCCAGGCCGAGAGTGGCGCCGAGTCCGACGCTGTGCACCGCGTACACGACCTCGCCGATGTCCTGGCCGCCCGCCTGCACGCGGGTGCCGGGGACGGGCACGCCGGTGCAGCCGGTGAAGCCGACCGTGCGCCGCCCGCCGCCGGACTCGAACGCCTCGACCACGGCGTCCCTGCCGACGAACTCGTCCTTGGTGATGTCCACCAGCCAGTTGGCGCCGATCTCGATCACCGACGCGCCGGGGGTGGCCTCGTGGCGGGGGATCGGCTGGCGTACCTCCAGCATGGCCAGCTCCAGCGCCTCCAGCCCGGCCGGCTGCGCGTGCTTCAGCGACTGGCTCCACAGGCCGGCGGCGGACTCGATGGGGACGATCATCTGGTAGCCGTACTCGCCGGTGAGCCCGGTCCGGGCGAAGATGATGTCCACGCCGTCCCAGGTGGTGTCGACCACCGACTCGAACGGCAGCGAGGCCAGCTCGCCGTCGATCAACCGGCCCACCACCCCCCAGGCGTAGGGGCCCTCCAGGCCCAGGATGGTCAGATCGCCCGAGCGGTCGGTGATCTCGACGTCCTCCTCCTTGCGCGCCAGCAGGTGCTCCAGCAGCCGGGTGCCCGCGCCGCAGGAGCTCTCCAGCAGGATCCCGTCGTCCCGGCCGAAGGCGAGGACCTGGTCCACGATCTGCCCGGACTCGTCCAGGACGAGGCTCATCATGCAGCGGTCGGAGGTCAGGTACTCCACGTCGCGGGCCAGCAGCCGCTGCGCGAAGTCGACGGCGCCGGAGCCGGTGATCTCGATGAGCCGGTGCCCGCTGAGGTCCAGGACGGCGGCGCGCTCCCTCAGCACGCCGTACTCGTCCGACAACGAGGAGAAGCGCAGCGGCACGGTGGCGTCGCCCACGTGGCCGTACGCCGTGTCCTCCGGATGCGTGGACGCGAGGACGCTTGCCATGTTCACACCTTTCGCACGGAACGTTGAGACGCCGGATCGGCGATCGTGAGGTTTCCTTCTGCGGCGACCTGTCCCTCGACCCGCGCCGAGACCCGGAACTCGGCGAGCCCGCCGCCGCCGGAGGTGCGCTCGGCCGTGAGGGTGACCTGGTCGCCGGGGACGATCGGGCGGCGGAACCGCATCGACCTGATCCCCGCCAGATAGCTGATCTCGCTGGCTCCCGCCAGGGCGTGGATCACCCCGGCGAGCTGGGCCATGGCCTCGACGACCACGACTCCGGGCAGCACCGCCTCGTTGGGGAAGTGCCCCTGGAACCACAGCTCGGTCCCGGCGACGTTCTTGGTGGCGGTGCCCTTGACGCCCGGCACCACCGAGCCGACCCGGTCGAGCAGCAGCATCGGCCACCGGTGCGGGAGCACCTGGCGGATCTGGTCGTGCGTGAGCCCAGTGATCGGCGGCGCCGTGGCGGCCGGGGCCGCCTGGTCGGCGACCGTCATGCCGACGCCCGCAGGGCCGGGTTGACCTCGTCCGCGAGCCGCGACACCGAGCCGAACACCGCCATCTCGCTGTCGTAGAGCGCGACGCCGAACTCGGCCTCGATGGCCACGTAGAGTTCGAGCACGTCGAGGCTGTCGAGTTCGAGGCCGCGGCCGAACAGCGGCTGGTCGTCGGTGATCCAGCCCGGCTCGATCTCCAGGTCGAGCCGGGACACGATCATCTTCTTGATCTGGGCACAGGTCTGCTGCCGCTCGGCTGCCCTGGCGCGGAGTTCGTCGATGGTCATGCTTCTCCTTGTGACATGTGGGCGGGAGGGGTGCTCAGCCGAGGCCGCCGCCGTGAGCGACCACCACGGAGCCGGACATGTACGAGGCCTTGTCCGAGGCCAGGAAGCTCACGATGGACGCGATCTCCTCGGGCCGGCCCATCCGGCCGAGGCGGATGCGGGACTCGTACTGCCTCTTGAGGTCAGCCGGGACCTTGCGCGTCATGTCGGTGGCCACGAACCCGGGGCACACCACGTTGGCCCGCACCCCGTGCGGGGCCGCCTCGTTGGACAGCGCGTGGGTGAAGGCGATGATCGCGCCCTTGGAGGCCACGTAGTTGGTCTGGCCGGGGAAGCCCCCGTCGAGCCCGCTGGAGGAGGAGAGCGTCACGATCGCCCCGCTGCGCTGGTGCTGCATCAGCTTGAGCCCCTCCCGGCAGGCCAGGAAGGTGCCGATGAGGTTGGTCTCGACCGGGGCGCGGAACTGCTCCACGCTCATGGCGATGAGGTAGCGGTCGAACGTGATGCCGGCGCTGGTCACCAGCACGTCGAGGCGCCCGTGGTCGCTCCGCACACCGCGGAACATCCCGCGTACGGCCTCCTCGTCGGTGACGTCCGCCTGCACGGCCGTCGCGCTGCCGCCCTCCTCCTCGATCAGCGCGACGACCTCTTTGGCGTCCTGCTCGGACCGCGCGTAGTTCACGATGACGTGGGCGCCCTCCCGGGCCAGGTCGAGCGCGACGGCCCGGCCGATCCCGCGCGACCCGCCGGTCACCAGCGCCACGGCGCCCTGAGCAAACAGCATCATGGTCTCCAGGAATTCGACAATCGCCGATTGACTTATCTGGATCTTCACCGCTTAAGCTACTAAGCCGCTGTATCACGCCTGTATCACTCGGTTATCTGTGCATTGACCCGAACAATGGCGATATATGACTCTGGACGGCATGAAGGAGCTCGATGTCGAAGTTTTAGTGATCGGCGGCGGACCGGTGGGGCTTTGCGCCGCGCTTGAGCTCTCCCGCCACGGAATATCGACGCTGCTGGTGGAACGCCACTCCGGAACGTCCATTTTCCCGAAGGCCCGGCTCGTCACCACCAGGACAATGGAGCTCTTTCGCGCCTGGGGCATCCAGGACGAGGTGGAGCGCGCGGGCATGCCGCGCGAGGAGTACCTCGCGGTCGGCGTCGGCAGCTCGCTGACGGCCGACGACTTCGTCAGGGCGGCCGCGGAGCTGAGCCGGGACGCCCCCCAGAGCCCCACCTACACCTTCCTGTGCGCGCAGGACGTGCTCGAGGTGATCCTGCGCCGGCACGCCGGGGCCGTGGCCGACGTCAGGTTCGGCGCCACCGTGACCCGCGTGACCCCCGCCGCGGACGGCGTCGAGGCCGTCGTGTCGGCCGCGGACGGCGAGACCCTGGTGCGCTGCCGCTACCTCGTGGCCGCCGACGGCAGCCGCAGCCAGGTGCGCGAGTCCCTCGGCATCGGCACCGAGGGCCCGCCCCCGATCGGCCACATGATCAGCATCATGTTCGAGGCCGACCTCGGCTTCCTGCCCGCCGACCGGCGGGCCGCCCTGGCGTTCCTGCGCGACCCGCCCTGCGCCGTCGAGGCCGTGGACCACGAGCGGCGCTGGATGGTGCAGACGGGCTACGAGCCGGCGGAGGGCGGCAGCCCCGCGGACTTCACCGAGGAGGTGTGCCTGCGCGCGGTCCGCGACGCCGTCGGCGTGCCCGACCTGCCGGTCACCCTCCTGGGCGTCATGCCGTGGCTGCAGCAGGTCATGGTCGCCACCGCCTTCCGCTCGGGCCCGGTCTTCCTGGCCGGGGACGCCGCCCACGTGGCGACGCCGCAGGGCGGTTTCGGGATGAACTGCGGCATCCAGGATGCCCACAACCTGGCCTGGAAGCTGGCCGCCGTGCTGCGCGGGCGGGCCGGAGAGGGGCTGCTGGACACGTACGAGGCCGAGCGCCGGCCGATCGCGGGCCGCACGGTGGACGAGAGCCTGACCAACGCCCTGATCACCTTCCGGATGATGGAGGGGCGGCTGTCGATGGCCGAGGCGATCCGGCGGCAGGCGGACCGGCGCAGCTCCGAAGGGCTCGTGCTGGGCTTCCACTACACCTCCGCCGCCGTGCTCCCGGACGGCACCCCGCCCCCGGCGCCGGAGGACCCCTACCGCACCTACGTCCCGGTGGCCCGGCCCGGCCATCGTGCCCCGCACGTCTGGCTGACCGGCCGCGACGGGCAGGTCTCCACGCTCGACCTGCTCGGCCCGCACTTCACGCTGATGACCCCGGCGGGCAGCGGCTGGCTGCGGGCGGCCGGGGAAGCGCAGGTCCCCCTCACCGCCCTGGAGATCGCCGAGGCGGACACCACCGCCCCCCTCACCTCGCCGACCTGGGCCAAGGAGTACGGTCTCGGCCCCCGGGGCGCGGTCCTCATCCGCCCCGACGGCCACGTCGCCTGGCGCACCCACGAGGACACCCCTTCGGCGGCCACGCTGGCGGACGCCCTCCACGCCGTCCTGTCCCGCCCCTGAGGGGGTGCGGGCAGGGGTGTCAGGCTGCGGGCTGTCCGGCGGGGCTGGCTCGGCGGGAGCGTAATCGGGCCGCGGCCAGGCGCAGGGAGAGGGGGTTGCCGCAGGAGGTGGCGACGAGGTCGCGGACCGCCTGGGCCCGGGCCGGCGACGCGCCCACCAGCAGGCCCGCCAGCTCCCTGGCCGCCTCTTCCGGCAGCGGCGCCAGGAACGCGCGGTGCGCCCCCTGCCGCGCCACCAGGTCGTCCAGGGGGTCCTCGGCGGTGACGACGACCCGGCAGTGGGCGCCGCCGGGCAGCAGGGGCCGTACCTGGTCGCTGTCCCTGGCGTTGTCCAGCACCACCAGCACCCTCCCCCGGGCCGTGCAGCTCCGGTAGAGGGCGAGCTTCTCGGCGGGGTCGCCGGGCAGGTCGGAGGCGGGCACGCCGAGCGCGCGCAGGAAGCGGTCGAGGACGGCGCCGGGGTCGGCGTCCGTCATGTCCGCGTAGAGCTGCCCGTCGGGGAAGGCGTCGATCTGGCCGTGCGCCCACCGCAGCGCCAGCGTGGACTTGCCGACCCCGACCGGGCCGCTGATGACCACGGTGGCGGGCCCCGAGCCGTCCTGGAGCAGGGCGGCGTCCAGCGCGGCCAGCTCCTCGGCCCGCCCCACGAACGGCAGGACCTGCGGCGGGAGCTGGCAGGGCACGACGCCCGCCGCCCGGTGCGCCGAGGCGGACTCGCCCATCGGCCGCATCAGGGCGGACTCGTCCCTGAGGATCTGCTCGTGCAGCCGCCGCAGCGCGGGCCCCGGCTCCAGGCCGATCTGCTCCAGCAGGTAGCGGCGGGTCTCCTGGTACGTGCGCAGCGCCTCGGCCCGCCGGCCGGCGCGGTACTGGGCCAGCATGAGCTGGGCGCGCACCCGCTCGCGGAACGGCGACTCCGCCACGAGGGCCAGCAGCTCGGGGATCACCTGGTGGTGGCGGCCGAGCTCGATCTCCAGCTCCAGGCAGGTCTCCAGCGCCTCCAGCCGGGACTCCTCCATCCGCGCCACGTCGTAGCGCAACCCCCGGATGTCCTCGAACGGCCGCCCCTGCCAGAGCGCGAGCGCCTCGCGCAGCAGCAGCACGGCCGCCTCCGCCGAACCCGCGGCGGCCAGCGTGCGCGAGCGCGCGACCATGGAGGTGAACCTGAGCCAGTCGATGCTGCCGGGCGCGGCCCTGAGCAGGTAGCCGGGGCTGGAGGTCTCGATCAGCCCGGCCCCCAGCGTACGGCGCAGCCGCGAGACGCAGATCGCCACCTGCCGCCACGCGCTGGGCGGTGCCGAACCCGCCCACACGGCCTCGATCAGCCGCTCCACGCTCATCACCCGGTTGGCGTTCAGCAGCAGGCTGGCCAGGATGACCAGCTCCCTGTTGGCGCTCATGGGCAGCTCGACGCCGTCCTTGACCACCGTGAGCGGGCCCAGCACGCGGAACTCGAAGGCGGGCCCCGGCTTCGCCGTCTCCATCACACCGCCGCCTTGACCAGCCGGCGTTCGAGCTCGTCGGCGGCTCGCACGGCGCCGCCCGCGGCCCTGATCTCCGCGCGCATCGCGGCGGTGGCCCGGCGTACGCGCTCGTCACCGGCGACGGCGAGCACCTGCTCGGCCAGCAGGCCCGGGGTCAGCCCGGCGGGGTCCAGGGTGCGGCCGAGGCCCAGCTCCCCGATGCGCCGCGCGGGCGGCCGGTCCAGGGCCGTGGTGGGGACGACGACCAGCGGGCAGCCCCAGGACAGGGCTTCCATGGCGGTGCCGATCCCGCCGTGGGTGACCGCCACGGAGGCGTGGCGGAGCACGCTCATGTGCGACACCCACCGGCGCGCCTCGACGGTGGGCGGCAGCGGGCCGAGGTCGGCGGCGTCCATGCCGCCGGCCAGCGTGACCACCGTGCGCCAGGGCAGCTCGGCGAGGGCCTGGACGCAGGTGCGCAGCAGCTCGGGCCGGGTGGTGGCCACGGTGCCGAAGGACAGCAGCGCGACCGGCAGGCCGTCGCCCGGCGGCTCCCACTCGCTCAGGAACCGCCGTTCCCCCAGGCAGGGGCCGACGAAGGTGAAGCGGTCGTCGAAGGTCTCGCCGGCGAACTGGAAGGAGCGCGGGATGGTCACCAGGTTGGCGTCCTGGATCTCCCACCACAGCTCGGCGGGGTCGTCGTGGACCCCGTGGGCCCGGGCCAGCGTGCCGATCCTGGCCAGCATGCCGTCCACCCAGCCGGGCAGCGCCCGGTCGAGCCCGCCGCCGTCCTCGCCCTCGTAGGTGGAGGCGAGCAGGGAGTAGTGGGCGTTGGAGGCGAAGATCGGGATGAGCTGGGTCGCCGGCAGGCCCGCCTTCCTGGCCAGGATGCGGCCGGCGTGCAGGATCGAGAAGTCGTACACGATCGCGTCGAGCCCGCCGGGCAGGCGCCCGGCCGCGCCGAGCATCGCCTCGCTGTCGTCCAGCAGGACGGAGAGCAGGCGCAGGGGGTCGTCCTCCAGCTCGCGCGTGTCCACCCGCTCGTACGGCGAGTCGTAGGTGACGGGCGTGGCGCCCGCCTCCGCCACCAGGGGGGCCGTGCTCTCGGCGGTGAGATAGGTGACGCGGTTTCCCCGTCGCGTCAATTCTGCGACCACGGCGAGCGTAGGAATTACATGACCGTGATCCGGATGACACATGAAAAGATAATGCCCCGTCATATGACAGTCTTTCGTTCAACCGCATGATGAAGTGCCACTGCCCACGGTAGGTATGGCGGCGATCGAGCGTCACCCCCTACCCCTCCCCTCAAACAGGGCCTCTTTTCTAGGGGTTCCGCCGGTCGCCGGAGAAGGCGTTTACTCGGGGCCGGGAGTCTCTAGGAGGACGACTATGCCCACCCGCGTCTGGGACTATCTGCCGGAATACGAAACCGAGCGCGCCGACATCATGGACGCCGTCGAGACCGTGTTCCGCTCCGGCCGGCTCATCCTCGGCCAGAGCGTGCGCGCCTTCGAGGAGGAGTTCGCCGCCTACCACGGCGTGCGCCACTGCACGGGAGTGGACAACGGCACCAACGCCATCAAACTCGCCCTGCAGGCGCTGGGCGTCGGGCCCGGCGACGAGGTGATCACCGTCTCCAACACGGCCGCGCCGACCGTGGTCGCCGTCGACGCCGTGGGCGCGACGCCGGTCTTCACCGACGTCGACCCCGTCACGTACCTGATGGACGTGTCGCAGGTGGAGGCCGCGATCACGCCGCGCACGCGCTGCCTGCTGCCGGTCCACCTCTACGGCCAGTGCGTGGACATGGCCCCGCTGGAGCGGCTGGCCGCGGCGCACGACCTGGTGATCCTCGAGGACTGCGCGCAGGCCCACGGCGCCCGCCACCACGGCCGGGCGGCCGGCTCGATGGGCCACGCCGCGGCCTTCTCCTTCTACCCGACCAAGGTGCTGGGCGCGTACGGCGACGGCGGCGCGGTCATCACGCCGGACGACGGGGTGGACGCCGCGCTGCGGCGGCTGCGTTACTACGGGATGGAGCGGACGTACTACGTCGTGGAGACGCCCGGGCACAACGCGCGCCTGGACGAGGTGCAGGCGGAGATCCTGCGCCGCAAGCTGACCCGCCTCGACCGCTACGTCGCCGGCCGCCGCGCGGTGGCCGCCCGCTACGCCGAGGGCCTGGCCGGCACCGACCTCGTCCTCCCGGCCACGGCGGACGGCAACGAGCACGCCTACTACCTCTACGTGGTGCGGCACCCGCGCCGGGACGCGATCATCGAGGCCCTGCGCGCCTACGACATCCACCTCAACATCAGTTATCCCTGGCCGGTGCACACCATGTCGGGCTTCGCCCACCTGGGCCACTCCCCCGGCAGCCTGCCGGTGACCGAGGCGCTGGCGCAGGAGATCTTCTCGCTGCCGATGTACCCGTCGTTCCCCGTCGAGCTCCAGGAGAAGGTCATCGCCGCCCTGCGCGAGGTGCTGTAGAACCCGGGGTGAGGTCCCGCGGGACCTCACCCGTCGTATCGGGGCAACTGCCCGAGAGCGGCCACCTCGGCCAGCGTGGGCGCCTGCCGGTCGCGCTCCGACAGCAGCACCGGCAACCCGGGCGGCAGGCGCAGCCCGATCTCCTCGTCGAAGACCGACACCGCCAGCTCGTGCTCCTTGCGGTACTCCTCGGACAGCAGGTAGCAGACCACCGTGTCGTCCTCCAGCGCGGCGAACGCGTGGCCGACCCCCGGCGGCAGGTACACGGCGGTCCCGTCGCCGGCGGCCAGCTCGATCGCCTCCCACCGCGCGAACGTCGGCGAGCCCGCCCGCAGGTCGACCACCATGTCCAGCGCCCGTCCGCCGGCGCAGTAGACGTATTTGGCGGTGCCGGGCGGCACCAGCGTGTAGTGCACGCCCCGCACCGCCCCGCGCCGGGACACGCTCCGGCTGGCCTGCGCCACGGGGAACAGCGGCCGCCCGACCGCCGCGACGAACGCGCGCTCCTGGTAGGGGGAGGCGAAGTCGCCGCGGGCGTCGGGGAAGACCTCGGGGAAGAACGCGTACGCGCCGGCCACCGCCAGCTCGCGATGCTCCATCGTTGCTGACTCCGTCGCCCTCAGGCCCGCACGAGATGGACTTCGGGCACGTAGCGGATCCAGGTGCCGCCCGCGCGGGCGAACTCCGTCTCCTTGGCCATGATCTCCTCGGCGTGGTTCCAGGCGAGGAGCAGCGCGTAGTCGGGGTAGGGGTCGGCGAACGCCTCGGGGCCGCGCACGGGGATGTGCGAGCCGGGCGTGAGCCTGCCCTGCTTGGCCGGGGTCGTGTCGCAGACGAACGAGACCAGCTCGGGGCCGATGCCGCAGTAGTTGAGCACGGTCGCGCTCTTGGCCGTGGCGCCGTAGCCGTACACGCGGGCGCCCTGCTCGCGCAGGCCGGTGAGGAGGGTCACCAGCCGCTCGCGGGTGTCGGCCACGCGGGCGGCGAAGCGGTGCAGCGTGGCCGGTTCGGCGAGCGCCGCGGCCTCCTCGGCCGCCAGCAGCTCGGCCACGGCCGGGGCCGGCGTCCTGGCGCCCCGCCGGGCCAGCGTGTAGCGGACCTCGCCGCCGTGCACGGGCAGCCGCTCCACGTCCACGAGCTCGAAGCCGTGCCGCCGGGCCAGGCCGCTCACGGAGGTGGCGCTGAAGAAGTAGAAGTGCTCGTCGTAGATCTGGTCGAACGAGGCCCGCTCCACGATGTCGCCCAGGTAGGGGTCCTCGAAGACGAACACGCCGCCGGGCCGCAGCAGCGTGTCCACGCCCTCCATGATCGAGTCGAGGTAGGGGATGTGGCACAGGGTGTTGGCCGCGTAGACGACGTCGGCGGGCCCGTCGGCGGCCAGGATGCCCGCCGCGGTGCCGGCCTCGAAGAAGTCCTTGCGCACCCGTACGCCCTTGGCGGCCGCCAGGTCGGCGACCCCGCCGGACGGCTCGACGCCCAGGTGCCGCACGCCCGCGTCGGCGACGACCGACAGCATGGTGCCGTCGTTGCAGCCCAGCTCCACCACGAAGGGGTCGGGCCCGGTCAGCTCGGTGGTCAGCAGCCGCTTGGCCAGGCTCTGGAAGTGCTCGCGCATCACCGACGAGCCGGACGACAGGTACGGGTAGCCCTCGTGGAACATGCGCTCGCGAGGCACCTCCTCCAGCAGCTGCACCGTCGAGCAGGCCACGCAGAGGCCCACGGCCAGGTGGAAGAAGAACTCCTCGCCCGGGTCGCCCGGGATGACGAAGGCGTCGGAGAGAGGCTGTCTCCCGAAGTCGGCGAACGGATGGAGACGGCCCGAACAGATCCGGCACGCCATGCGATCCTCCTCAGGTTGCTGCCCGGCGGTATCTCACCCAGACGTCACCGGTCTGCACGTAACCGGTGAGGCGCACGGTGACGCCCTCGGGCGCGAGCGGCTCGGGCGGGTGGTTGTGGACGCTGCCCATCCACCGGCGTACGACGTCCTCGTCGCGGACCCGCCAGCCACGGGGGACCAGCACGGTGATGTCACCGAACCAGGAGGTGATCTCGACGTCGAGCAGGACCTCGCGGTGCGGGCAGTCCGCCCGGGTGAAATCGATGCGCACCTTGCCCCACCGGCCGGCCTTGGCGCTGACGCGCTGCGGGACCTGCCAGCGGCCCACCTGCTCGACCCGGCCGCTGCCGGTGTGCAGCTCCAGGTCGGCCGCACCGGTTAACGGGACGAGCGAGGCGGCGGAACCGGCCGGGACCAGCACGCCGGAGCGCGGCAGGTCGGCGATCACGTCGTCGAGCTCGCCCAGCGTGCGGGCCGTGTAGGCACCGGTCACCCGCTCGTCGAGCTCCTCCAGCGTGATGCGCCCCTCGGTGACCGCGACGCGCAGCATCTCGGCCACCCTCTCGCGGTCGTGGTCACTCGCCCGTACTTCCCGATGATCGGTCATGGCGTCCACACTAGAAGGCTAAGGAGGCCCGGCCCACCAGCAGTACCCCTATCAAGGAAACAGGGGTCGGGGCCTTCCGAGCAGGGGTTGAGGGCTCCGGCGGCCCATGGCAGCTTCGGCGGCATCGGACCGCGGTAAGGAGTCTGCCATCGACGTTCACGACTGGCTCCGGGAGGTCGCCGGGCACACGTACATGCGGGTGACCCGGCTGCCGCTGGAGGAACTGGACGGCTGGCGCGAGGACCCGGCCACGGGCAACATCCACCACGCGAGCGGCAGGTTCTTCACCGTCGAGGGGCTCGACGTGCGCCGCCCGGACTGGGCGGTGCCCGCGTGGAGCCAGCCGATCATCAACCAGCCCGAGGCGGGCATCCTCGGCATCCTGCTGCGGCGGGTGGAGGGCGTGCCGTACCTGCTGATGCAGGCCAAGAACGAGCCGGGCAACCCCGGCGGGCCGCAGCTGTCGCCCACCGTGCAGGCCACCCGGAGCAACTACACCCGCGTGCACCAGGGGCGGGCGGTGCCGTACCTGGACTTCTTCCGCGAGCCGCGGGGGCGGGTGCTGGCCGACGTGCGGCAGTCGGAGCAGGGCGCGTGGTTCTACCGCAAGCGCAACCGGAACATGGTCGTGGAGGTGACCGAGGAGGTCGAGGCCCCGGAGGGCTTCCGCTGGCTGTCGCTGCGGCGGGTGCGCGAGCTGCTGTCCGTGCCCGATCTGGTGAACATGGACGCCAGGACCGTGCTGGCGTGCCTGCCGGTGCAGGAGGGCGCCGACGAGGGCGAGGAGGAGTTCGGGGCCGCGGTGGCGCGCTCCCGGGACCCCCGGTGGGGGTCCGCGCACGGCACGGCCGAGATCCTGAGCTGGCTCAGCGCCATCCGGTCCACCACCGACGTCCAGGCCAGCCCGGTGCCGCTCAACCGGCTCAGCCGATGGCGGCGGGCCGGCGGCCGGATCTCGCACGAGAGCGGCCGGTTCTTCGACGTGATCGGCGTACGCGTGGAGGCCGGCGGCCGCGAGGTGGGCGCGTGGGCCCAGCCGATGATCGAGCCCGTCGGCACGGGCGTGGTCGGCTTCCTGATCCGGCGCATCGACGGCGTGGTGCACGCGCTGGCGCACGCCCGCGTCGAGCCCGGCTACACGGACGTGGTGGAGCTGGCGCCGACCGTGCAGTGCACCCCGGGCAACTACGACCACCTGCCGCCCGGGGCCCGCCCCGCGCTGCTGGCCGAGGTGCTGGAGGCGCCGCCGGAGCGGGTGCGCTTCGACACGGTGTTGTCGGAGGAGGGCGGGCGCTTCTACCACGCGCGCAACCGCTATCTGGTGGTCGAGGTGGACGACGACCCGGTGCCCCGCCATCCGGACTTCCGCTGGCTCGCCCTGCACCAGCTCGACGAGCTGCTGCGCCACAGCTATTACCTGAATGTGCAGGCCCGCACGCTGAACGCCTGCCTGCACGGCCTGGCGCACTCGCCGGCCGGGCAGCCGGTCAGCGGAGGAGTTCGATGACCTTCCCGAAGTCCTCCATGGCGGAGTCCATCACCGTGACGTAGGAGAACCCGAAGCGCTCCTCGTCCCGGCGGACCTGCTCGGCGATCTGCCCGGGCGTGCCGACGAACAGCGTCGGCACCTCCAGGAGCTCCTCGGTGGTCAGGTCGGGGGCGTAGCGCCGCAGGCCCGCCACGCCCGCGCGCCGGTTCCGGGTCAGCACGGTGGCCTTGGACAGCACGTTGAGCTCCGGGCCTCCGGCCTGCCTGGTCCCGGCCTCGGCGCGGACGAACTCCACCCGCCGCAGCAGGTCGGCGGCGGTGACCAGGGCGGTCCTGCCGTACTCGGGCCGGTAGGGGGCGCCGGTGAAGCTGACGATCTCGGCCCGGCGGGCGGCCAGCCGCAGCACCCGGTCGCCGTGGCCGCCGATCATCAGCGGCGGGCCCTTGTGCCCGAGCAGCGTGTCCAGCTCGCCCACCAGCTCCGCCAGCCGGCCGACCCGGGTGGCCGCGTCGAAGGGCAGCCCGGCGGCGGCGAACTCGGCCTCGACGTAGCCCGTGCCGAGGCCCAGCTCCAGCCGCTCACCGATGAGCGCGGCGGTGGTCCGGACGTCCCTGGCCAGCAGCGCGGGCCGGTGGAAGCTGGCGTTGAGCACGTACGTGCCGATCACCGCGCGCTCGGTCGCCTCCGCGGCCAGCACGGCGGTCGGGAACGGCGAGAGCAGGTTGAGATGGTCGGGCACCGCGATCACGTCGTAGCCGAGCGCCTCCGCGCGGCGGCACCTGGCCACCCACTCGGCTCCCGTGCTGTCCTCGGAGATGAGGACCACGCCGAATCTTGTCACTTCCAGGGCCTTCCCGCCGGCGAGCGGCACGGTGATGGCGATGCGTCATGACGCTGCGGTCATGGCGATCGCGGTGAGGACGAGTCCGTTGCCGGTCATCCACCGGCCGGTGAAGCCGCTCACCCGCGTCCCCTGCCACGACGGCCCGGCGACCAGGAGGCGGGCGTCGAACGTGCCGCTCAGGGGGTCGAGGACGATCACGGCGTCCTGGAAGTCCAGCCAGCGCAGGGCGAGCGGATACCACGCCTTGTAGACCGACTCCTTGGCGCTGAACAGGATCCGGTCCCAGCTCGTGCCCGGGTGCTCGGCCTCCAGGCGGCGCAGCAGCCTGCGTTCCTGGGGGACGGAGATGGCCTCCAGGACGCCGGGCGGGAGCGGCCCGTGGGGCTCGGCGTCGATGCCGATCGTTCCGGGCGCGGTGCCGACGGCGGCCCCGCGGTAGCCGGCGCAGTGCGTGATGCTGCCGACCACGCCCGCGGGCCAGGCGGGCTCGCCGTGGGCTCCGGACAGCACCGGGACGGGGGGCACGCCCAGCCGTTCCAGTGCCTGGTGGACGCAGTGGCGGGCGGTGGTGAACTCCCTGCGCCGTTTGTCGGCGGCCTGCCGCACCAGGTCGGCCTCCTCAGGGAAGAGCACCGCGTCGGGCGGGTCGGTGAAGGTGTCGAAGGTCATGACGGTGGCAGGCAGGATCTCCTCGATCACCCCGACCTCCTCACATTTTGTCCGCCTCCCGGCACAGTAGCCATACGCGCCAATTCCCGAAAAGGCGTTGCGTGGAGTTCTGTGGGCGCCGGGCCGGGAAATAGGGGTTCGGATAGGGGGCAAAGCCTTCGCCGCTCCGCCCGGCGGTGATCCGCCGGCGGCCTACCATCGCGTAAGGGTGCGTTGTGATATTCCACCCCTTTTACCCCGAGAACGGGTTGACATCGAATTTATCCATCCCTTGACTGGTTCTGTTGACGAGGAAACGGCGTCGTGAAGGGGATTTCGTGCGTTACACGAGGTTGGGCGGTACGGGGCCGCTGGTCTCCGCCATCGGGCTGGGCACGCTCGCCCTGAGCGGGGCGTACGGGCGGGTCGACCCCGGCGAGGCCGCCCGGCTGGTGCGCAAGGCGCTCGACTCCGGCGTGACGCTGCTCGACACGGCGGACTTCTACGCAGGAGGGCAGGTCGAGAGCCTGATCGGGCGCGTGGTCTCCGGGCGGGCGGACGACGTGGTGGTGAGCACGCGGGGCGGCGTCGGCGCCGGCGGCCCCGATGGCCCGGCGGTGTTCGACGGGCGGCCCGACCGGCTCCAGCGGTCCTGCGAGTCCTCGCTCAGGCGCCTGCGTACCGACTGCATCGACCTGTACTTCCTGCACTGCCAGGACGAGCGGGTGCCGCTGGAGGAGAGCGTGACGCGCCTGGCCGAGCTGGTGCGGGCCGGGAAGATCCGCCGGCTGGGGGTGTCCGGCGGCACGCCGGAGCAGGTCCGGCGGGCGCACGCCGTCCACCCGGTGAGCGCGGTCGGCGTCGAGTTCTCCCTGTGGGGGCCGCTCCCGTCGCCCGAGCTGCTGGCCACCACGTACGAGCTGGGCATCACCGTGGTGGCCGCGCGCCCGCTCGGCCGGGGCTTCCTGACCGGGCGGATCAAGCCGGCGGCCGGCTTCGGCGCGGACGACTGGCGGTGCGGGGATCCCCGGTTCGGCGCCGACCACCGGCGCCACAGCCTCCGGCGGCTGCGGGCGCTCGACACCGAGGCCGCGCAGCTCGACCTGGGCACGGGACGGCTCGCGCTGAGCTGGCTGCTCTCACAGGGCGAGCACGTCGTCCCCGTGCCGAGCACCCGCGACCTGGTGCACCTGGAGATGAACCTGATGGCCTCCTCGGTGGAGCTGCCGCCCGAGACCCTCGGCAAGCTGGCCGGCCTCTTCGTCGCCGGCCACTACGCTCAGTCGCCCTCGCCCCTGCTCTGAGGCGAGATCAGGGCCGCGGCCAGCGCCTTGTTGACCGCGTCGATGCGCGAGACCGCGTTGAGCTTGACGAAGATGTTGCGCATGTGCCGCTTCACGGTGGCCTCGGCCAGGCTCAGGCGGCGCGCGATCTGCACGTTGCTCAGCGCCTGCGCCGCCAGTTGCAGCACCTCCAGCTCCTTCTCCGACAGCACCGCGGCGCTGGGCTCCTCCACCCGCGCCAGGCTGTGGCGGGAGACGGCGAGCACGACCCTGGAGGAGTCCTCGTGGACGCTGTGCACCGCCGCGATCAGCTCGTGCCGGTGCACGCTCTTGAGCAGGTAGCCGCGGATGCCCGCGGTCAGCAGCCGGGTGAGCAGCTGGGGCCCGTCGTACATGCTCAGGATGATGATCCGGCTCTCCGGCGACACCTTCCTGATCCGGGCGACGGTCTCGGTGACCTCGTCACCGGGGATCTCGACGTCGAGCAGCACCACGGCCGGCAGGGTCGCGGCGACCACGGACACGGCCGACTCGGAGTCGCCCGCCTCCCCCACGATGCTGATGCCGGCGTCGGCCTCCAGGATCTCCCGCACTCCCTCCCGGAACAGCGCATGGTCGTCCACCAGCACCACCGAGATCGCGCCGCTAGGCGTCGCGCCGGCCACGGGACTGCCTCTTGAACGGTACGAAGAGCTCCACGAGGCAGCCCTGCTCCGGCTCGCTGGAGACGACGACCCGGCCGTCGAGCAGCTCGGCGCGCTCGCGCATGGACGTCATCCCCACCCCGCGGCCACGCACGGCCGCCGGGTCGAATCCCCTGCCGTTGTCCTGCACCGACGCCGACAGCTCGTGGGGGGCGATGTTCACCCGCACCAGGACGATCCGCGGGGACCCGTGCGTGAGCGCGTTGCGCACCGCCTCGCGCAGGATGAGGAACGACTCGTCGAGCACCTGGGGCCCGGCCCACGTCTCGTCCCCGCTGACGTCGAGGGCGACGGAGACCTCGTCGTTCTCGACCGCCTCCAGGAAGCTCATCAGCGACTTCTCCAGGCTTCTGACCGGTGTCTGGGGATGCAGCTCCGACGTCAGCTGCCGCAGGTTCTCCATCGTCTCCAGGATGGCCTGCTGCACCACGGTGATCTTGGCCGAGGCGCGGGCCGCGTCGGACGCCCGGTACGCCTCCGAGAGTGCCAGCTGCTGGTGGGCCACGCTGATGCCGTGCCCGATGCGATCGTGCAGCTCGCGGGCGATGCGGCGGCGTTCCTCCTCCTGGGCCTCGTGCACCAGGTCGAGCAGGAAGCCGTGGTAACTGTCGGCAGCCTCACGGATGCGCCGCGACAGGCTCGCCTCCATGCCGGAGACGGCGAGTGTGAACAACTCCGCAGGCGAATCGGACTCTGCCGCTATTCTCCGGGCAAGATGGCGCAGTGCTGCGCTGAAAAAAAGTGAGCCCGCCTCAAGTGAGACCTTGGGGTGCACGCCGCCCGCCGCCCGCGCATTTCCAACTTCCCATGCGTGAAATTTGTACAGTTCACTAATCTGTACCTTTCCAGCGCGTAGCGTAGCCGCCACGTCGTCCAGGACGTACCTCGCGGTGGAAAGTGCCTGGTCCCTGGCGCGCTGATCAGCGAAAACGGGACTGCCGATGGACCGCAGGGCAGACTCGAAGTCGGCAAGTATTTCGTTACGACACATTTCAACTAATCTCGCCGGATCCCCCGCCCCGTGAACCTCCAATGTCCCCCCTCCGCCTGCGCGGGACCAGTCTTTCGAGCGCCCCCCTAACTATCCCTTACCCAGGGGCACTAATGCAACATTTAGTGTCATATATGGCTCATAAGAGCGGTCAGGTGAACGAGATGTTGCGTTCCCATGAATGCCCCGTACGGGCGCCGCCGGGTCCGGCGCCCGGCCGGCCCGCCCGCCGTGGTGGCCGCGCACGCGAACGCCCCCGCCACGGTCACGGCGGCGACGCCCGCCACCATGGCCAGGAAGACACCTGTCAGCGGCACCTCCAGCAGCTGGATGGCCAGGCCGAAGGCCGCGCACAGCCCGGCCGCCGCCGCGACCATCACGCACCGCGACACGCGCTCGCCGACCCGTACGCCGAACGTCCGCCGGCCCGCCGCGGCGTCCCCCGCGATGTCCGAGAGATCCTTCGCGGGCACGCCGACGAGCACCATCCAGCCGGTCGCCGCGGCGGCGAACGCGATCAGCGCGGCCGGCACGGGGACGCTCGCCCCCGCCGTCGCGACGACGAACCCGCCGAGGTAGGACAGCAGGCCCGACAGGCACAACACCGCGACCGTGCCCCCGGCGCTGCCCTTCAGCCGCAGCGGCGAGCCCGAGTAGAGGTAGCCCAGAGCCAGGTTGGCGGCGATGATCAGGAGCATCGGCAGCGGCAGCCCCACCGCGGCCACGAGCGCCAGGAAGGCCGCGGCGGCGGTCACGATCCCGGCCTCGCGCGGATGCAGGTCCCCTCTGGCGATCGGCCGGCCGGCGCCGTTGATCCGGTCCTCGGTCACGTCGGCGATGCCGTTGAAGAGGTAGACCGCGAAGATCGAGAGCACCCAGGCGGCCGCTCCCCGCAGGATCGTCAGCGGGGCGGGGGCCATGGCCACCGGCAGGGCCAGGGCGACGCCCGTCATGAAGCGGAGCAGGGAGACCGCCAGCACCAGCGGGCGGGCTTCGACGACGCACAGGGCGAGGGTTCGTGGAACGGTTGCCATGACCGGGAGTCTGAGAGCGATAGCCGCCATGGCTGGAGTGTGAGCCGCGTCATGGGCCTTGGTAAGGGGTCTGATCCGAAAGGCGTAGCGGGGATACACCTTTCGATACCCCTGCCGTGCTCACAGGGGATATCCGGCCCGAACTCGTGGCCCGCCGTCTTGTCCCGGCCCCGGCGCCGTCTATAGCTTCGGCCATACTCAAGCAGATTTCCACCGGGAACGGACCACTATCACCGAGAAAGCAGCGGGCACCGTACCCCTACGCCGCGCGTCGCTCCCAAGAAATGGCCGCGTCATCGCGGAATTCGGCGGACCGCCGCACGCCACCTGACGACGAGGTCATTCGGGAAAGGAAATCCGAGGATGCAGGGCGCCGAACGGTACACAGAATTCCGGCCTATCGATCTGACGGACCGCACCTGGCCCGGCAGACGCATCCGCACAGCCCCCCGCTGGCTGTCCACCGACCTGCGGGACGGCAACCAGTCGCTGGCCCGCCCGATGTCCCCCGCGCGCAAGCTCCAGATGTTCGAGCTGCTGGTGCGCATGGGTTACAAGGAGATCGAGGTCGGCTTCCCCGTCGCGAGCCAGGACGACCGCGACTTCGTACGCTTACTCATCGAGCAGGACCGCATCCCGGACGACGTCCGGATCACCGTGCTCACCCAGGCCCGCGAGGAGCTCATCAGGAGCACCCTCGACACGCTCAAGGGCGCCCCCCGCGCGATGATCCACATCTACAACGCCACCTCGCCGCTGTTCCGCCGGGTGGTCTTCGGCATCGACCGCGCCGGCTGCCGCGACCTGGCCGTCCACGCCACGCGCGTGATGATGGAGCACACCGGCCGCGTGCTCGGCGACTGCGACCTGGCCTACCAGTACTCCCCCGAGCTGTTCAACGAGACCGAGCTGGACTTCTCGCTGGAGGTGTGCGAGGCGGTCATGGACGTCTGGCAGCCGGAGGCGGGCCGCGGCATCATCCTGAACTTCCCCACGACCGTCGAGCGCTCGCTGCCCAACGTCTTCGCCGACCAGATCGAGTGGCTGGACCGCAACCTGTCCCGTCGCGAGCACGTCTGCCTGTCCATCCACCCCCACAACGACCGGGGCACCGGAGTGGCCTCGGCCGAGCTGGCGCTGCTGGCGGGGGCCGAGCGGATCGAGGGCTGCCTGTTCGGCAACGGCGAGCGCGCGGGCAACGTCTGCCTGGTGACGCTGGGCATGAACCTGTACGCGCAGGGCGTCGACCCGGGCATCGACTTCTCCGACCTCAACGCCGTGCGCCACACCGTCGAGCTGTGCAACCAGCTCCCGGTCCACCCGCGCCACCCCTACGGCGGCGACCTGGTCTACACCGCCTTCTCCGGCTCCCACCAGGACGCCATCAAGAAGGGCTTCGACGAGCGGGAGCGGCAGGCCGCCGCGACCGGGACGCCCGTGGACGAGCTGGCCTGGAGCATGCCGTACCTGCCGGTCGACCCCAAGGACGTGGGGCGGACCTACGAGGCGGTGGTCCGCGTGAACAGCCAGTCGGGCAAGGGCGGCGTGGCGTACGTGATGAGCGCCTGGCACGGGCTCAGCCTGCCCCGCGCGCTCCAGGCCGACCTGTCCGCCCGGGTCCAGGAGCAGGCCGACACGGCGGGCGGCGAGCTGTCGCCGGGCCGGATCGGCGCGCTGTTCCAGGAGGAGTACCTCTACCGCGGGGACCTGTCCGGCCCGCTGTCGCTGGGCAGCGAGCCGATCGCGGTGACCCTGCACGTGGACGGCGGCGTCGATCTCGACGGGCCCCGGGCGCAGGCCATCGAGGGCCTCGGCTCGGTGCTCAGCCCCTGGGGCATCCAGGTGCTCGCGGTGCACACGACCGCGCCGCCGCTGGACGACGACCAGATGCGGCCCGAGCGCCCGGTGCTCGGGGGCGGCTCGCCGCACGCCGTCATGATCTACGCCGAGCGCGGCACGGGCGACGGCACGACCTGGGGGGCGGGCCTCCACGACGACGTCGCCGCCGCCGCCTTCATGGCCGTCCGCGCGGCCCTCGGCGCCCGACCGGCGGACGGCGCGCAGCCGCGGCCGTCCCGCCGGCCCCTTCCCCAGCCCCGCCGCCTGGCGACCGCGGGCTGACGAGCGAGCGGCCGGTCCACGGCCGCCGGCACGAAAGGACGCTCCCATGACACGGATCAGAGCTGTGAGGAACAGGCCGCGGCGCAGGCGCGTCACCGGACTCGACCTCCGCACCCCGTCGGGCCGAACCCTGCCCTACTGACCTTTCCGACCAGGCACGAAGGAGGGCCGTCATGGCCGAGCACGATCAACGGCAGGGGATGGCCCTCCTGCGCGGGCTGCTGGACGAGGCGGTGGCCGGCCGGGGCCGCATCGCGGTGGTGACCGGCGCCATCGCCACCGGCAAGAGCCACCTGCTGTACGGGCTGACCGAGCACGCCTTCGACCACGGCGCCCTCCCGCTCACCGCGACGGGCTCCCTGGCGGAGCGCGACGTGCCCCTCGGCGTGCTCTCGCAGCTCGTGCACAACACGCCGATGATGGAGCAGCACCGTACGGTCACGCTCAGCCTCCTTCAGGAGGGCGCCCGCGCCCAGCTCGCGGGCGAGACCCTGGACCACGTGGACGTGCAGATCGTGGACGCGCTCTGCACGGTGCTGCTGGAGCTGTCGGAGCGCTGCCCGCTGCTGATCGTCGTGGACGATGCCCACCACGCCGACCGCGCCTCCCAGCTCTGCCTGTCCTACCTGGCCCGCCGGGTCAAGTACGCCAAGGTCATGCTGCTCTTCGGCACCCCCGACCACCACCCGAACCAGCACTTCCTGCTCCACTCCGACCTGCTGCGCCAGCCCCACTGCCGCCAGGTCCGGCTCACCCACCTGTCCGCCGAGGGCGTGGCCAGGCGGGTGGCCGAGCGGGCCGGGCTTGAGACGGCCGACCGGTACGCCGCCCGCTGCCACGAGCTGAGCGGCGGCAACCGGCTCCTGGTGGACGCCCTCGTGGAGGACTACCAGGCCGGCGGCGCCCCCGGCGACCGCTACGGCGACGCCGTGCTGACCTGCCTGCACCGCGCCGACCCGGACCTGCTGCTCGTCGCCCGCGGCCTCGCGGTGCTGGACGAGCCCGGCTCGGTCGCCCAGCTGCTCGGCGAGAACGAGACGGCCACCGCCCAGGCGGTCCAGGCGCTGACCCGGGCCGGGCTGCTCGCCGGAGGCCGTTTCCGCCACGAGAGCGCCAGGTCGGCGGTGCTGTCCACGCTCGACGCCCAGGACCGCGCCCACCTGCACCGCCGGGCCGCCGAGCTCACCTATCACGAGGGCGCCGCCGTGACGGTGGTGGCCGACCACCTGCTGCTGGGCGGCCGCGCGGACGACGCGTGGGCCCTGTCGATCCTGGAGGACGCGGCCGGCCAGGCGCTGCGCGACGGCGCCGTGGAGTCCGCGATCGAGTACCTCAAGCTGGCCTGGCAGGGCTGCGGCGACGAGCGGCGCCGGGCCAGGATCGCCACCAAGCTGGTACGCGCCAAGTGGCGGATCAACCCGAGCACCCCCGCCGGGCACCTGGCCGAGCTGACTGAGGCGCTGCACAAGGGCCACCTCGGCGGTGGCGACGCCGTGGTGCTGGCCAAGGCGCTGCTGTGGCACGGCCACACCGATGACGCCAGAGACGTCCTGAACCACCTCAAGGAGCTGGGCGAGCCGGACCGGGAGGGCCTGGCGGAGCTGGCCGTGGCCCGCGCCTGGCTCCGGGGCGCCTGCCCGACCTTCCTGCCGCACCTGCCGGAGCTGAGCGAGGAGGAGGCCGGCGGCGCCGCGCACTCGCTCAGCGCGAGCCGCCGCATCGATTCGGCGAACGCGCTGGTCCGGGCGCTGGCGGAGGGGCCGCGGCCGGAGACGGCGGCCACCGCCGAGCGCGTCCTGCGCGGCTCCCGGCTGGACGAGATGTCGATGGACACGGTCGAGAGCGCGCTGCTGACCCTGACCTACAGCGGCCGCGCCGACCGGGCGGCGCCCTGGTGCGACGCCTTCATCGAGGAGGCCGCCTCCCGCCACGCCCCGAGCCGGCAGGCCCGGCTCTCCGCCATCCGCGCGGAGATCGGCCTGCGCCGGGGCGAGCCGGCGGCGGCGGCCCGCGACGCCCGGCGGGCCCTGGAGCTCATCCCCCCGGCCAGCTGGGGTGTGGCGGTCGGCGGCCCGCTGGGTGCCCTGCTGCTGGCGGGCGCCGCCATGTCCCGCCACGAGGACTACCTGCTGCACGTCTCCCAGCCCGTGCCGGAGGCCATGCTGGAGACCCGCTTCGGCCTGCTCTACCTCTACGGCAAGGCCCGCTTCACCCTCATGGCGGGGCAGGCTGAGCAGGCCCTGCGCGACCTGCGGCTCTGCGGCGAGCTGACGGCCCGGTGGAAGCTGGACAGCCCGGAGTTCATCGCCTGGCGGGTGGACGCCGCCGAGGCCCTGGTCCGCCTCGGCGCGCCGGAGGAGGCGCGGCTGCTGGCCGAGGAGGAGATGGCGCGCTGCCACGGGCGGTCCAAGCGGGTGCACGGCATGGCCATGCGCGTGCTGGCCGCGACCGCCGAGAGCCGCCACCGGATCATGCTGCTGCGCCGGTCGGCCGAGCTGGTCCAGGCGGGCGGCGATAGGTACGAGCTGGCCAGGACGCTCTTCGACCTGGTCGCGGCCTACCACGCCAACGGGGAGTACCGTCGCGGCGGGATGCTGGCGCGGCGGGCCCGCGCCCTGGCGGAGGAGTGCCACGCCGACGGGCTGAGCCAGGCGCTGTCACCCGGCGAGCCCGCCGACGACGGCGTGACGGGCGTGCAGCCCATCCTCAGCGACGCCGAGCGGCGGGTGGCCGCGCTGGCCGCCGACGGCTACTCCAACCGGGACATCTCCGCCAAGCTGTACATCACGGTCAGCACCGTGGAGCAGCACCTGACGCGGGTCTACCGCAAGCTCAACGTCTCCCGGCGCGCCGACCTGCCGGCGAAGCTGGTGGGCGAGCGCCTGTAGGCGGGTCCTCGATGCCCACAGGCGCACGTGAGCGGCGGCTACTCCGCGATGGCGGTGTGCATGATCCACCGGAAGACGAGGGCCCGCTCGCCGTCGATCTCGGTGCTCTCGCCCTGGTGCCGGAAGTGCTCGTACCCGGCGCCGTGGGGCAGCTTGAGCGTGTCGGTGGCGGACCCCACGCTCTGGATCCGCCGGTCGGCGGCCAGGTGGTCCGGCCCTCCGACCAGGACCGCCGTGAACTGGGACGGGGCGATCTGGGACGGGGCGATCTGGGACGGGGCGACCTGGGACGGGGCGATCTGGGACGCGGTGATCTGGGACGCGGTGATGTGGGACATGGTGCGCCTCCTGTAGACGGTTCCTCACAACGGGATGTTGGAATGGCGTCCGCGGGCGCGCGGGGCGCGGGCCAGCGCCTCCGCGATCCGCAGCCGGGAGGTCTCCGGCGCGATGACCTCGTCCACGACGCCGATGGCCACGGCCCGCTCGACCCCGCCGGCGACCCGGCGGTGCTCCTCGGCCAGGCGGGCGCGCAGCTCCTCGCGCTCCGCCTCGGGGGCGGCCGCGAGGGCCTTCCTGTGCAGGACGCCGACGGCCGACTCCGCGCCCATGACCGCGACCTCCGCGCCCGGCCAGGCGAACGTGGTGGTCGCGCCGAGCGAGCGGGAGTTCATCGCGATGTACGCCCCGCCGTACGCCTTGCGGGTGATCAGGGTGACGCGGGGCACGACCGACTCGGCGAAGGCGTGCAGGAGCTTGGCGCCCCGGCGTACGACGCCGCCCCATTCCTGCCCCACGCCCGGCAGGTAGCCGGGGACGTCCACCAGCACGACGAGCGGGATGCCCTGGGAGTCGCACATGCGGACGAAGCGGGCGCTCTTCTCGGCCGACAGCGAGTCGAGGCAGCCGCCCTTGTGCCGCGGGTTGTTGGCGAGCACCCCGACGGACCGGCCGCCGAGCCGCCCGAGTCCGACCAGGATGTTGGCGGCCCAGCGGGGCTGCAGCTCCTCGAACCCGCCGGCGTCCAGCAGCTCCCGCACCAGCGGGCGCACGTCGTAGGCGCGGCGCGGCGACTCGGGCAGCAGCGACCGCAGGTCCCGGGGCTCGCGGAGCGCGGCCAGGTCGGGCGTGCCGTGGTCGGCGAAGATCCCGGCCAGGCCGCGGGCGCGGCGCAGGGCGTCCGCCTCGTCGGCGGCCAGGATGTGCGCCACGCCCGACTTGCGGCCGTGCGCCTCCGGGCCGCCGAGCCCGGCCATGTCGATGGACTCGCCGGTGACGTTGCGGACGATGTCGGGCCCGGTCACGAAGACGCGGCCGGAGTCGGCCATGATGACGACGTCGGTGAGCGCGGGGCCGTAGGCCGCGGCGCCGGCCGCGGGCCCGAGGATGACCGAGATCTGCGGCACCACGCCGGAGGCCCAGGTCATGGCCGCGAACATGCGGCCCACGCCGTCCATGGACTCCACGCCGTCGGCGAGCCGGGCGCCGCCCGAGTGCCACAGGCCGATCACCGGGCAGCCCTGGCGCACGGCGGCCTCGATGCCGTCCACGATGTGCCGGGCGCCGTCCGCGCCCAGCGCGCCGCCCATCCGGCGGGCGTCGGTGCAGAACGCGACGACCGGCGCGCCGCCGATCAGCCCGTGCACGGCCAGCACCCCGCTCTCGTCGTCGCCGTGGAGCGGGACGGCCGAACCCGGGTCGAGCAGCCGGGCGAGCCGGATCGACGGGTCCCGGGGATCGGCGGCGGGCCCCGCGGCGGATCCCGCGGCGGATCCCGCGGCGGATCCCGCGGCGGATCCCGCGGCGGATCCTGCGGCGGATCCTGCGGCGGGCCCTACGGCGGACTCTGCGGGGCTTTCGACGGGGACCGTGGACACGACTGTCATCGCTGCTTTCCTCACGCCGGCTCGACACACGTACTCGCGAATGTGACAAAGCCGCCCTGACCAGCCAACCCCTATCCGTGGTGGCAGCTTCTGACCGCCCTTTCTGCTCGTTGACCCTGATCAGCCGATCTCGGTTGTGTGATACAGATCTCTCCCTTGGAGGACTGCCGTGTCTCAATGGTCCTTACCGGTCGTGGCCGCCCTGGTCGCGACGGCGATACTCCCACCCGGCTCCGTCGCCGCGTCCACCTCGTCGGACGTCGTCATGGAGCGCAATCCCGCCGCCCTGGTGAACGTCTTCCACGGCACCAAGGAGGCGGCCTCCGACTTCGGCCACGGGGGAGGCGGTGGCATGACCTTCCCCGGTGCCGTCCTGCCCTTCGGCATGATGCAGTGGAGCCCCGACACCGTGGGCAACGCGGGCGGCGGCTACCGGTATGAGGACAACCGGCTGCGCGGATATTCCATGACCCACATCTCCGGGCCCGGCTGCACGGGCGCCCAGGACTTCCCCGTGCTGCCGTTCTCCGGCACGGTCGGCCGCTCGCCCGCCACCCACGGCGAGGACTACGTCCAGACCTTCAAGCACGAGAAGGAGCAGGCCTCCCCCGGCTTCTACAGCAGCGTCCTGGACACCGGGATCAAGACGGAGCTCTCGGTGAGCATGCGGGCGGGCGTGGCCCGCTTCACCTTCCCGCAGGGCAAGCCCGGCACCGTGCTGCTGAACACCAGCGGCTCGGTCAACGGCGTCGACGACGGCGAGACCCGGATCAGCGGGAACACCGTCCAGGGCTGGGTCCAGACCGGCGGCTTCTGCGGCCCGCCGATGCGCTACAAGGTCTACTTCCACGCCACCTTCGACCAGCCCGTGACCGGCTTCGGCACGTGGAAGGACGACGAGGTGCTGCCGGGCGCCCAGACGGTCGAGAACGCCGGGGCGGCCAAGGTCCGGGGCGAGGTGTTCACCGCCGGTGACGTGACCGTCAACGGGCCCGGCTCGGGGGCGTACCTGCAGTTCGACCCCGCCCGGCCGGTCCAGATGCGGGTCGGGCTGTCGTACGTGAGCATCGACGGCGCCAGGAACAACCTCGCGACCGAGATCGCCGGCAAGGGCCTCGACCAGGTCAAGCAGGAGGCCGGCGCGGTCTGGTCCGAGCGCCTGGGCCGGGTGTCGGTCGGCGGCGGCACCGTGGACCAGCGGCGCACGTTCTACAGCAACCTCTACCACGCGCTGCTCCAGCCGTACGTGTTCGAGGACGCCGACGGCACCTACACCGGCATGGACGGCAAGCAACGCACCGTCCGGCCCGGCCACCACCACTACGCGACCTTCTCCGGCTGGGACATCTACCGCAGCGAGGTGCAGCTCCTGGCCCTGCTCGCGCCGGACGTCGCCAGTGACATCGCCCAGTCGATGTACGACAACGCGCAGTCCCTCGGCAACGTCTGGGATCGGTGGTCGCACCAGACCGCCGTCACCGGCGTCATGGTCGGCGACCCGTTCCACGTGATCCTGTCCACCATGTACGCCTTCGGCGCCCGCGACTTCGAGTACGCCGCCGCGCTGAAGGCCATGGCCGCCGCCGCCCGCCGCGTCGGCCCCATGGACATCGGCCACCCGCTGATCGGCTACGACGAACGACCGGGCAACGCCGCCTTCATGAGCAAGGGTTACGTCCCCTCCGACTCCTCCACCACCCTCGAGTACGGCGTGGCCGACTTCGGCATCGCCCAGCTCGCCTCCCGGCTCGGCGACTCGACCACGGCCGGCGAGTTCATGAAGCGGGCGCAGGCCTGGCAGAGCCTGTACAACCCGGCCAACGACTGGGTCCAGCCGCGCATGGGCGACGGCTCGTTCCTGGCCCCCTTCGACCCGGGCAGCCCCGGCACGTACATGGAGGGCAACGGCGCCCAGTACCACTGGATGGTGCCGCACAACGCGGGCGGCCTGTTCACCGCGATGGGCGGGCGGGACAAGGCGATCGCCCGGCTGGACGAGTACTTCACCGAGCTCAACGCCGGGCCGGCCCGGCCCTTCGCCTACATGGGCAACGAGCCCGCGCTGCCCGCGCCCTGGCTGTACGCGTGGGCGGGGCAGCCGTACAAGACCCAGGCGCTGGTGCGGCGGGTGCAGAAGGAGCTGTTCGGGCCGGGGCCGGACGGCCTGGTCGGCAACGACGACCTGGGCGCCATGGGCTCCTGGTACGTGTGGTCGGCCATCGGCCTGTTCCCGGCGATCCCCGGCCGCGCCGAGCTGTTCGTGAACACACCCCTGTTCGACCGGGTCACGATCGACCGTCCCGGCAGCGCGGACATCGTCGTCAACGCCCCCGGTGCCGCCAACCCGTACATCCGATCCCTCCTGGTCAACGGCGTGGAGACCAGCAAGGCCTGGCTGCCGGAGACGTTCGCGACCGCGGGCGGGCGGCTCGACTTCGCGCTCAGCGCCTATGCCAACCGGGCGTTCGGCTCCACGCCGCGCGACCTGCCGCCCTCCTTCGGCCAGGGGTCGAAGCCGTACCTGACCGGTCTCGCCCCCGGCAGCGGCCCGGTGGAGCCCGGCGGCGTCTTCGCGACGGAGCTCGCGGCCCGCAGCCTCGGCCAGGCGGCCACCCTCACCTGGCGGGCCGACCCGCCGGCAGGCGTCACGGTGTCGCCGGCCAGCGGTGTGCTGAACGTGGCCGCGGGCGGCAAGGCGCAGGTCAAGCTGGCCATCTCGGTGTCCGGCAGCGTCCCGCGCGGCTTCCACACGGTGCCGATCACGGTCGGGGACACCGCGACCAGCGTGCGCCTCAACGTCGCCACCCGGGGCACCCCGCAGTGGCACCACAACAACGCGGGCATCGGCGACGCCACCGCGCCCGGCGAGGCCAACCTCGACGGCCCCGGCTTCAGCTACTCGGGCCAGGCCCTGGCGGAGGCGGGCCTCAGCCCCGGTGCGACGGTGACCTGGAAGGACTTCCGCTTCACCTGGCCCGGCACCAAGAGGGGCGAGTGGGACAACCTCCAGCCCGGCACGCAGCCTCTCGAGGTCGCCGCCCCGGCCGGAGCCACCAAGCTCTCCTTCCTGGGTGCGGGCGTCGAGGATGTGGAGTCGACGGTGACCATCACCTACACGGACGGCACGACGGGCACGGCCAAGCTGGGCTTCAGTGACTGGGTCCTGGACTTCGGCGGGGACGATCCGGAGTTCGGCAACGAGATCGTGGCCACCACGCCGTACCGCCTGTTCTGGGGATCCTGGGAGCTGCAGCCCATCAACGCGTACGTCTTCGCCTCCCAGCCCATCGCCCTCGACCCCGGCAAGACCGTCAAGAGCCTGACCTTCTCCCCCGTGGAGGAGGGCCAGCTCCACCTCTTCACCTGGTCCTTCGCCTGACCCATCACCTGACCCATCACCTGACCCATCACCGACCCGGAGCCCCGCCCCCGCCTCGCGGGGGTGGGGCTTCCCCATGATGGGGCCCCTGTCCGAGACCGAGAAACGGCCCGTGCCCGCTGGGCTTCACGGGGGGCGGTCGTTCCTGCCCGAAGGCGTCGCCGTGAGGTACGCGCCACGCACCCCGACCACGTCGCGGGATCGCCCGACCGCGGGCGCGTCACACCGGAGACCGATGCCGACCGGCCGGCCGCCGACCTGCTCACCGGCGACCTGCTCACCGGCGACCCCGGCCGCCGCGTATGCCGAGGACCTCATCACGTGGGCGAGGACCCGCGTGTCCGGTCAACCGTGACCGCCCCAGAACCGATCCAGCTCCGCGCAGATGAAGTCCGGTCGCTCCTGGAACACCCAGTGGCCGCACTCCTCGATGACTCCGCCCTGGGCGTTCGCCGCGATGGCCCGCGCGCTGTCGACGCAGTGCGACCCGAAGGACGACCGACCGCCCCACGCCATCATCGGGACGGTCAGCCTCTCCGCGGTCAGCTCCCTCGTCTGCTCGGCCATCTGCGGGATGTAGCCGTAGAGGTTGAGGCTCGCGCGCAGATTGCCCGGTTGGCGCATCTGCATGACGTACACCTGGATCTCCGATTCCGGCATCGCGGTCGGATCGTAGGCGAAGTCCCGGAAGAAGTGCCTCAGGTACTGCTCCTCGCGTCCCTCGATGAGGAAGCGGGTGACGTCCATGTTCATGTGCATCCCGAGGTGCCAGTACGCCAGGCGGGGGTCCACGTAGCCCGGGTAGTCGAGGCCGAAGAAGGGCGTCTCGATCGTCGAGAGCGACAGGGCGCGGTCAGCTGCCAGGTAGGCGAGGGCGACGGCGGACGGCCCGCCGAGGTCATGGCTCAGGATGTGGAACCGCTCCACCTTCTCGGCGGCGAGCAGGCCCAGCATGTCGGCCGCGATCGTCCTGGGCTCGTAACCGCTGAACGGCTTGTCGCTGTCGGCGAATCCCCTCAGGTCGGGGGCGATGAAACGGTATCTGTGGCTCAGCCGCTCCATGATGACGAGATATTCGCGGTGCGTCTCCGGCCAGCCGTGCATGCACAGCACGGCCGGCCCCGAACCGGCGGTGACGTAATGGAGCCGGATCCCGTTGGTCTCGGCGCGCTTGTGTTGCAGGTCCATCAGATCCCCCTGTGCTTGCACCTTCCCGTTGCCCGCCCATGCGCAGGCAACGATCAGGCCATCGCTGTGGCTTGGAGTCCCCCTGTCACACATCGGGAAGCTGCCCTGTCTGAGTTGGTGCACGGCCGGATCGAGCCGGCCACCGTACCGTGAGGGAAGCCTGATGAGCACCGATCACGCAAACGCACACCACCTCGACAACCCCGACAAGAGCGGTCCGCCGCCGAAGATCGACGTGGTGGCCACCGTGCCGGGGGCGCCTCCCGCGCCGGAGGGGGCCGAGGCGATGACGCTCCTGGTCACGTTGCCGCCGAACAGCCCCGGCGCGCCGCCTCACCGGCACTCCGGGCCCGCGTACGGGTTCGTGGTCAAGGGGGCCATCAACTTCGAGATCGAAGGCGAGCCCGCGCGGGTGGTGCGGGCCGGTGAGGCGTTCTGGGAGCCCGGCGGGGACGTGATCCACTACCAGGACGGCAACCATCTCACCGACGAGGAGTCGGCGTTCACGGTGACGATGTTCTGCGCGCCCGGGCAGCCGATGCTGACCGTGGTCAGCCCGGAGGAGCTGGAAGCCCGGCGAGACCGCCGCGCGCCGCGGCCATGACCAAGGTCTCGCTGACCGCGCTGGCCCGCAATCTGCTCACGCGTGCCCGTGAGTCGAGCAGCGGCCGCAGCGCCACCACTGTCCACGGTGGGCACGAGCGTTCACTGCGCCAGACCGTGATCGCCTTGCGGAAGGGCGAGCACATGCACGAGCACGAGCATCCCGGCGAGGTCACGGTGCACGTGCTGCACGGGCAGGTACGGCTCGTCGCCGGGCCCCTCTCGTGGGACGGGCTGCCGGGCGATCTGCTGGTCATGCCCGACCGCCGTCACCGCGTGGAGGCCGTACAGGACTGCGCGTTCCTGTTCAGCACGGCACGCTGAACGCGAAGGAGGCGGGAACCGGTTCCGGTTCCCGCCTTCAGCGTTGCCTCTGCGTCAGTAGTGTTACGCGAATCCGTTTCGCACTGGTGAAACGCAGTGTGATGTACGACACTCTTCCTAGAACTCCGGTCTAGAACCGTGTTCGGGGGGTTCCCACGTCCAGCGTGCCACTGGGGAGCACCTACCGCGGAGGAGAAGCCATGGTGAAGACCGTCGCCCGCGAACGCCGCCGACTCGGATCCCCGCCACCGGGCGGCATCAGCCCGACCGATCCGAACCCCTTCGGGTGGGGGCCGTTCGTCGTACTGTTCGTCGTCGGCATGGTCGATCGCATCGAAGCCAACCTGATGTCCGGCGTGCTGCCGCTGATCCAGGCCGAATGGGGCTTCAGCGACACCGCGGCCGGATCCATCCCGACCGCCGCCGCGCTGGCCGCCGCCCTCGTCGCGCTGCCCGCCGGCTACCTCGCCGACCGTCACAGCCGGACCAGGATCATCGGGATCGTGGTCCTCTGCTGGGCCCTGGCCACCCTCGGCTCCGGCCTGGCCGCCGGGTTCGCCGTCTTCTACCTCATGCGGGTGCTGCTCGCCGCCGCCGAGAACATCGACAACCCCGCCGTCGGCAGCCTGCTCGCCGACTTCTACCCGGCCGCGACGCGCATGCAGGTGTACGGCTGGACCCGGATGACCACCTACCTCGGCGGCGTCGGCACCCTGCTCGGCGGCGTCATCGGCCAGGCGTTCGGCTGGCGGGCCGCGTTCCTGCTGATGGCGATCCCGGGAGCGCTGACCGCCATCCTCGTCTGGCGGCTGCGCGAGCCCCGCCGCGGCCAGATCGACAAGATCATGGCCACCGCCGCCGTGGTGCCCCAGCAGGCCCCACCCCCCGGCGCGCTCGAACCACCGCAGGCCGGCCCGCCCGAGGCCGACCCCGCCCCCACCCCCGGCGCCACCGTGAAGCCGCCCTTCTGGCCCCAGGTCCGCCAGGTCCTGGCCATCCGCACCCTGATCCTCGTCGCCCTCGGCGTGATGATCCTGACCCTCGGCCTCGGCGGCATCTACGTCTGGCTGCCGTCCCTCATGGTCCGCGTCTTCGGGATGACGACCGGCGTCGCCAGCAGCATCAGCGGCGGCGTCACCATCGTGGGCGTGCTGGCCGGCACCGTGCTCGGCTCCCACCTCGGCAAGCGGGTGCACGGCCGCGTCAAGGGCGGCCGGCTGCTCATCGGCGGCGCCGGCATCACGATCGGCTCGGCCCTCCTCGGCGTCGCCCTGCTGATGAGCTCGCCGGTGGCGCTGGTGATCCTCGTGCTGCTGGCCGTCACGATCTCCTCCACCGCGATCCCCACGTGCACGGCCTGCATCGCCGACGTCGTGGTGGCCAGGTCACGCGGCGTCGGCTTCGCCGTCCTGCAGTTCCTGCTGACGATCGGCGTCGCCTTCGGCCCCCTCGTCGTCGGCCTGACCTCCGACGCCACCGGCTCCCTGCTCATGGCCATGTACGCGCTGATCGTGCCCATGATCCTCGGCGGCCTGGTGGTGCTGTCCTCCCGCGGCTCGTACGAGCGGGAGGCGGCCCGCGTCCTCGACGACGCCCGCCACTCCTGACCGCCCCCGGAGCCCGTGCCCACCTCGGCGGGCACGGGCTCCGCCGTCCCGTGGCACCACGAACGCGCTCGACGAGGTGAGGCATCACCTAGTGTGCGAACCGTGAGCGATGTCATCGACAGCCACCGCGAGCGCGTGCGAGCCGCCGACCCTCTGGTCGCCGTCACGGATCTCGGCGAAGACCCGATCGAGACCCCGGACGCCGTCGGCACGTCCTCGGTGGCCACGGCCGACCCCGACGCCCGGTCAGTGCAGTGGGGCCCGCCCACCACCTACACGCTCCGCGCCGCGGTCGCCGGTGACGACCCCGCGGACTCCCTCGGCCGTCTCCTCGACCGCTGGATCCCGGCCCTCGACGCCGAGCCGGGCTCCGGGCTCGTGGTGAGCTGGCCGAGCCGGGACACCGCGCCTGTCGCGGCACTGGTCAGGCGGGGGTTCGCGCCGCGGTCCGTGCTCGCCGTCCGGGTCTCTCCCGCTCCGGCCGCGGAGCGGCCGCCCGCCGGTGTACGGCGGGCGGCTGTACGGCGGGCGGTGGCGGATGATCTGGACGCCATGTGCCGGCTGTACCTGGAGCTGGTCGCCTACGAGGCGCAGTTCGGCTGGGTTCCGGTGCTGCCCTCGACGCCCGCCGCCGCCCGGGCCGAACTCGAGGAGAAACTCGCCCGTGGCGACGGCTGGTGCTGGCTGGCCGAGCAGGACGGTGCGGTCGCCGGCATGCTCTCGGTCCACCACCCTGACCACGCGGGGCGGATCGCGCCCGCCGTGCTGGCTTCGCCCGTGGCGTACGTGGGTTCCCTGTACGCGCGCGCGGGCAGCAGGGGCCGCGGCATCGGCGCCGCACTGGCCGCCCACGCCCATGCCGAGGTGGCGGCGGCCGGCGTCGAGACCGTGCTGGTGCACTACGTGGCCCCCAACCCGCTGTCGGTCCCCTTCTGGTCCCGCCAGGGCTACCGGCCACTGGTCACGTCGTGGGGACGGTGGGTCTAGCGCCCGCCACCCGGGCCGCAGGCGGCTCCTCCCGGTCAGCCGTCGTCCGGGCCGCAGGCGGCTCCTCCGGGTCAGCCCGCAGGCCGGCGGGCCTGATTCGCCTCGCGGATGACCGCCCAGGCGTCCGCCACCGGACCGAGATGGCCGAGCTTGTCGGGGTTGAGCACCGCGCGGATCGTCTGGATCTGCCCGTCGAGAATGTCGAGGGCCAGGGTGTTGACGACCTCGCCGTCCCGGTTGCGGAAGATCGCCCCCGGCTGGCCGTTCACCTCGTGCGCCGCCACGACCCCGCCGATCCGGATGAACGGCGGGACGATCGATGCCAGCACCCGGGCCACGTTGCCGGCCCCGAAGACGCCCTTGCCCCATTGCGGGGCCTTGCCACCGCTGTCGCTGACCATCTGAACGTCGGCGGCGAGCAGCTCACGCAACCCGGCGACGTCCCCGGCCCGGAAGGCGGCGAAGAACCGATCGGCGAGCTCCTCCCGCTCCCGGCGGCCGGCCGCGAACCGAGCGCGTCCCGCCTCCATGTGGCGGCGGGCCCGTACCGTGAGCTGGCGGCAGGCCGCCTCCGACCGCCCCACCGCCGACGCGACCTCGCCGAAGCCGAACCCGAACACCTCGCGCAGCACGAAGACCGCCCGCTCCAGCGGGCTGAGCCGCTCCAGCAGGAGCAGGGCCGCCATCGACACCGAGTCGGCCAGCTCCGCCGAGCGCTCCGGGTCGGCGTACGGGTCGGTGAGCAGCGGCTCGGGCAGCCACGTCCCGGCGTACTCCTCCCGCCGGGCGCGGGCCGAACGCAGCACGTCGATCGAGATCCGGCTCACCACCGCCGACAGGAACGCCTTGGTCGACGTGGGGCGGGTCGGCGTGGCCTCGTAGCGCAGCCAGGTCTCCTGGACCGCGTCCTCGGCCTCGCTCACGCTGCCGAGGATCCGGTACGCGATCGAGAACAGCAGCGGCCGCAGCTCCTCGAACTCCTCGGCCCGCCTCACGCCAGCTCCTCCTTGAACCCCTGCCGCCACGAGGGATAGCGCAGCTCCCAGCCGAGCTCCCGCTTGGCCTTGGCGTTGGAGAAGCCGCGCCCCTCGGTCATCATCGTCACCGCGGTCCGCCCGGCCAGCGGCCGGGCCAGCCAGGTGGGGATCCGCATCGGCGGCCTGGCCCCCGCGCACTCCGCCAGATAGGGCAGCCACTCGCGGGCCGGGGCCGGCTCGTCGTCGACGATGTTGAACACCCCTCTCACCCGCTGCTCCACCGCCAGCACGGTGGCGCCGGCCGCGTCGTCGAGATGCACCCACGAGCTGTGGCCGGCGCCGTTCCCGACGACCGGGTACTGCCGCTTGCGCACCAGTTCGACCTGGTCGTCGGTGGCGCCCGGCCCGTAGAAGGCGCCGTACCGCAGGACCGCGCCGCCGGCCTTGACGACCACGTCCTCGAGGTGGCGGATCGCCTGCGCCCCCTGGCCCGTGCTCGTCGGGTCCAGCGGGTCCTCCTCGGTCTTGACCCATCCGCCCTCGCGGATGCCGTTCCAGGAGGCGTAGCTCTGCGCGACGAAGTGGGCCACGCCGACCGCCTCGGCGGCGGCCAGCAGGTGGTCCGTCCCCTCGGTACGCAGCCGGTTGGTGGTGGCGAACCAGCGGTCGAAGTGCTTGATGTCAGGCTTGCCAGAGATAGCGGTCATCTGATGCACCATCACCTCCGGCCGGGCCTCGGCCACCGCCTCCCCGACCGACAGCGCGTCCAGCCCGTCCATCACCACGGCCTCCGCACCCAACCGCTCCAGCAGGCCCACCTTGGCCGCGCTCGTCGTCGTGGCCGTCACCTGGTGCCCCCGGGCCACCAACCGCGGCACCAGCCGCCGCCCCACGACCCCCGCCGCGCCCGCCACGAACACCCGCATGACCATCACCTTCCAGATTCCGAGCCTGCCCTCGGAACCCGAGACGAGACAGCCCCGCCATCTGTGACATGGCCGGCTCGTCCGTGACGACGCCGAGCGGCCCGCGCACCCGTAGCTCGGGGTCGCGGGCCGCCTGGTCGTTCGGCCTTCGGGGAGCCGGATCAGCGGGTCGCCGCGAACTGGCCGACCCAGTACGCCGTGCGGTCCAGGTACGCGGTCTGGGCCGAGGCGCCGGTGCGCCCGTAGGCGCCCTCGTAGCTCTGGTAGCCCGCCCGCGCGACCGCCGGCTCGATCACGCTGCCCTCGTGCCACTCGTTGAAGGAGGTGATCGACACCCACGTGGGTCCGGTCCGCAGGGCGTTGGACCACTCCCGGTCGTAGGTGGCGCCGTTGTCCCGGGTGAGGGTGGGGGTGGTGTTGCCGGGCACCGCGCGGTCGTCGACATAGCCGGGCCCCACGGACGGGGCCCACACCAGCCCGTGCTGGCGCGCGTAGTCCGCGGCCTGCTGCCAGCCGGGCGCGGTGGCGCCGGCGATCGCGTCGTAGGTGTACATGCCGTTGAAGTTCGCGATCTTGGTGGTGTCGGTGGTCTGGGCCAGGATGACGTTGCTCTGGTTCACCTGGCTCAGGGCGGACCAGTCGGTGATGCGCAGGCTCTCGAAGACGTAGAACGCGTTGCTGAAGGCCGGGTGCGGCCCGTACGTCTGGTTGATGTAGCGGATGTCGTCCACGGTGGAGGTCGCGCTGCGGCCGGAGTAGGGCTCCAGGTGCCAGGCCACCTTGAGTCCCTCCCTCGCCGCCGCGTCCAGGACGCCCCGGGCGAGGTTGTCCTCGTAGCTGCCACGGCCCCACCAGCTCAGCACCACCACCCCGACGCCCGCCTGCCTGATCCACTTCATGTGCTGGGCCACCGCCCCGGTGAAGTCGCCGGAGTCGTAGGCGCCGAGCGCGGGGTAGAAGTCGGCGCCGATGTCGTCGGGAGGGGTGCGCCCGCCCTGCTGCCAGTGCCGCCAGCCGCCGTTCACCTGGGGCGAGCCGTACCAGGGGTAGTAGAAGACGTGCACCTTGTCCGACGCCGGAGCCGTACCGCCGCTCCCCAGGGTGATGGTGTCGATGTCGAAGAGGTTGCCGCTACCGCCGGTGAAGACCAGGAAGAGCGGTCCGGTGGCGGAGCCGGTCAGCGTGGTGGTGACGTTCTGGAAGCTCTCCCACCCGCCCGTGACAGGTACGGCCACCGAGCCGAGCAGGGTGCCGGTCGCCGACCCCGAACGCACCTGGATCGTCCCACCCACCCCGCCGGACGAGACCCGCGCCGAGAACGTCTTCGCACCACCCGTGCCGACGTTCGAGTACCCCGCCCAGTCGCCGTTGTCCACGTAACCGAGCGTCCGGCCACCGCTGGCCGGCGCGTGCGTGGCCACCTGCACCCCGGAACCGGAGGTGTACGACTCCCCCTCGGCCGTCGTGCTCGGCGCCGTCC
>NZ_JBQQCB010000063.1:0-62618 GCF_052246675.1 Nonomuraea sp. KM90
ATGGCGGGGTGGTTCTTGAAGTAGGCGCCGGCCAGCTCGCCGTAGTAGGGCCAGTCGTATTCGGTGTCGGCGGCGGCGTGCACGCCCACGTAGCCGCCGCCTTGGTCGATGTAGCTCTGGAAGGCGGTCTGCTGGGTGTCGTCCAGGACGTCGCCGGTGGTGTTGAGGAAGACGACGGCCTCGTAGCCGGCCAGGTTGGCGCTGGTGAAGGCGGTGGCGTCCTCGGTGGCGGTGACGGTGAAGCCGCCGGCCGCGCCGAGGTCGCGGATGGCCTGCAGGCCCGTCGGGATCGAGTCGTGCCGGAACCCGGCGGTCTTGGAGAACACCAGCACCTGATAGGCCGGATCCACGGGAACGGCGGTCAAACCGGCCGCCACGAGCGCGAGGCTCAGGAGTTTGTGAAGCATCGCCGCCTACCTGGTGATCGTGAACGTGTCGATGTCGAAGAGGTTGCCGCTGCCGCCGGTGAAGACCAGGAAGAGCGGTCCGGTGGCGGAGCCGGTCAGCGTGGTGGTGACGTTCTGGAAGCTCTCCCACCCGCCCGTGACGGGTACGGCCACCGAGCCGAGCAGGGTGCCGGTCGCCGACCCCGAACGCACCTGGATCGTCCCACCCACCCCGCCGGACGAGACCCGCGCCGAGAACGTCTTCGCACCACCCGTGTCAACGCTCGAATAGCCCGCCCAGTCGCCGTTGTCCACGTAACCGAGCGTCCGGCCACCGCTGGCCGGCGCGTGCGTGGCCACCTGCACCCCGGAACCGGAGGTGTACGACTCCCCCTCGGCCGTCGTGCTCGGCGCCGTCCCGGTGGCGAAGGTGAAGGCGTCCACGTCGAACAGGTTGCCCTGCCCCGACACGCCCTTGAAGACCAGGAACAGCTCGGTCGTGCCGCCGGGGGCGTTGCCCAGGCCGGCCGAGACGTCGGTGAAGGTGTCCCAGCCGCCCGTGCTCGGCACCGCGAGCGTGCCCAGCAGGGTCCCGGTCGCGGAGCCGGCCCGTACCTCGATCGTCCCGCCGGGGCCGCCGGAGGAGACCCGCGCGGTCAGCCTGGTGACCCCCGCCAGGAGGTAGGGCTCGAAGGAGATCCAGTCGCCGTTGTCGGTGAAGCCCACGGTCGCGCCGCCCTCCGCCCCGCCGTGATTGGCGATCTGGATGCCCTGCTGGGCGCCGAAGTGCTCGGCCTGGCGGTGCGCCGGTTGCAGGGTGCGTACGCTGTGGCCGGTCAGCCCGCCCTTGTCGGTGTACTCGGCGTCGAAGACGCCGTAGAGGTTGGCCGCCGCGTCGTGCTCGCCGTCGGGCGGGATGGTGATCGACCCCTCGCAGCCGTTCTTCGAGGTGATGGCGTGGGTGTGGCTGTCATGGCCCACCAGGTACGTCACCTTGACGGCCGTGCAGGCCACGGTGCCGTCCTCGGGGTCGGTGACGGTGACCCTGAACGGCACGGCCTGCCCGTAGGTGAAGATCTGGCCGTCGGCGGGGGCGTTGAGCGTCACGGTGGGCGCGGTGTTGCCGACGGTGATCACCAGGCTGGCGGTCCCGGTCAGGCCCTGCGGGTCGCGTACGGTCAGGGTCGGCCGGAACGTGCCCACGGCGGTGTAGGTGTGGGCCGGGTCGGCCTGCGTGGAGGTGGTGCCGTCGCCGAAGTCCCACGTGTACGCGAGCGCGCCGCCCTCGGGGTCGGAGCTGCCGGCCGAGGAGAAGGCCACGGTCAGCGGCGCCTTGCCGGAGGTCCGGTCGGCGGCGGCCTTGGCGACGGGGTTGCGGTTGGCGCCGCCGAGGTACTCGATCCGGTACAGCGCCTGGTTACCGCCGCCCGTGCCGTAGTCGAGGACGTAGAGGGCGCCGTCGGGGCCGAACTCCGAGTCGATGATCTGCGTGCCGTCCCACGGGAAGTCCTCGATCACGCCGGGCGTGCCGTCGCTCTCGACCTCGATCGCCTTGATCCACTGGCGGCCGAACTCCGCGGCGAAGTAGCGGCCGTCGAGCGACTGCGGGAACTTGACCGTCGAGGAGGAGCCCGCGTCGTAGCGGTAGACGTCGCCGCCCATGGGCGACTCCGAGCCGCCGCCGAACTCCGGGGGCGAACCGGCGTCGCCGTACCTGATCCAGCTCGGCTTCGCGGCGGGCAGCCGGGCGAGGCCGGTGTTGCGGAAGGAGTTGTTCACCGGGCCGCCCGCGCAGTCGTACCTGGCGCCGGAGGGGCCGCTGGGGAAGGTGTACTCGTTGTAGGTCTCGGCGGCGGTGTTGGTGCCGGTGCAGTACGGCCAGCCGTAGTTGCCCGGGGCGGTGATGCGGTCGAACTCCACCTGGCCGCCGGGGCCCCGGCCGGGGTCGGCGGTGCCCGCGTCCGGGCCGTAGTCGCCCAGGTAGACCGTGCCCGTCTGCCGGTCGACCGACATGCGGAAGGGATTGCGGAAGCCCATGGCGTAGATCTCGGGCCGGGTCCCCGCCGTGCCGGGCGGGAAGAGGTTGCCCGCCGGGACGGTGTAGGTGCCGTCGGGCTGCGGCTTGATGCGCAGCAACTTGCCGCGTAGGTCGTTGGTGTTGCCGGAGGAGCGCTGCGCGTCGAACTGCGGGTTGCGGTCGGTGCGCTCGTCGAGCGGGGAGAAGCCGCTGGACTCGAAGGGGTTGGTGTCGTCGCCGGTGGTCAGGTACAGGTTGCCCGCGGCGTCGAAGTCGATGTCGCCGCCCACGTGGCAGCACTGGCCGCGGTCGTTGGGCACCTCCAGCACGACCTTTTCGCCGGCCAGGTCGAGGGGGTTGTCGGGCCTGAGGGTGAAGCGCGACAGGTTGAGGTGGCCCTTCCAGGGCGCGAAGTCGGCCGCCGTGCCGGTCACGGGGGCGTCGCCGGCCGGGGTGCTCAGCTTGGGCGAGTAGTAGAGGTAGACGAAGCGGTTCGCGGCGAAGCCGGGATCGACGGCGATGCCCTGCAGCCCCTCCTCGTCGTGGGTGTAGACGTCCAGCTTGCCCGCCACCTTGGTCGCGCCGGAGGCGTCGGTGTGGCGGATCGTGCCGTCGCGGGCGGTGTGCAGCACCGACCTGTCGGGCAGGACGGCGAGCGACATGGGCTCGCCCAGTTCGGACGGTCCGAGGGCGAGCTGGACGTGCTGGTAGTCGCCGGGTGGGATGTCGATCGCCGCAGCGCCGGTGAACACCAGCGACGCCGCGACGAGCAGCCTCGACCACGCAGACATGGGCTTCCTTTCCTGACCGGGGGGACGTCAGGCAAGGCGCGCGCCGACCGCGCTTTGCTGTGAGGGCTGGAGGGGTGCTGCTCCAGGTTGCGCTTGACGTTTTGGGGACGTTTCGGGCACTCAAGGAGATGCTTACCGCGCCGTAATGTGGCTGTCAAGGCGTCTTTACTTCAGTGGATGAACGGCGAGAACCGACGAAGATCCGCAAAATATCGATCATTTTGCGCAATTTCCTTTATGGAACGGTCCTGCCCCTTGCACCTCCGGGGAGGGCGGCATTTAATCCAGACTCACGCCCGCCTGGCACCGACGGGAGATTGCGGCGACCCCCTACCGCCGACCACGGGACCCGCCGCATGGGGTGCCTTCCCATCGGGCCAGGCGGGCGGGCCCCGGGTGGAACCCCGCGGCGGGCCGCTTCTTCCGGCGCGCAAAACTTACAGTCGCTGTACGCACCTTGACACCCCTTCCGCTTCCCATGCATGCTTTTCTTCACAAATCGATTTGCACATGGGGAGTACATGACCGACTTTCCGCGACGGGTGCTGGTGACGGGGGCGGCCGGAAGCGTCGGCCGGGCCACCCTCGACCTCCTCGCCCGCCAACAGGTGGCGGTGACCGGGCTTGACCTGCGCGACCCCGGTGACCTGCCGCTCGACCGCATGGTGGCAGGCAGCGCCGGCGATCCGGAGACCGTGCGGCGGGCGCTGGACGGGGTGGCGGCCGTGATCCATCTCGCCGCCCTCCCGGCTCCCGCGCTGGGCACCCCGGAGGAGGTGTTCTGCGGCAACACCCGGGCCACGTTCGTCGTCCTGGAGGAGGCCGGCCGGGCGGGGGTGCGGCGCGCCGCCGTCGCCAGCAGCATGTCGGCCCTCGGGCTGGCCTGGGCCGGCGGGACGTTGCACCCGGCGTACGTGCCTGTCGACGAGGAGATCCCGCTGCAGGTCGAGGATCCGTACGGGCTGTCCAAACAGGCCGACGAGCTCACCGCGGCGATGATGAGCCGCCGGCACGGCATGACCACCGTCGCGCTGCGCTTCCCCCGGCTGGGCGGGCCGGAGGACAAGCTGCAGCAGACGGCGGAGGAGTGGGCCGTCGACCGGGCCGCCGGCGCCAGGGAGTTGTGGAGCTACCTGGACGTCCGCGACGCCGCGCGGGCGGCGTGGCTGGCCGTCACGCGCCCGATCGAGGGCCACCACGTGGTGACCGTCGCCGCGCCCAACACGCTGATGTCCGAACCTACCGAGGAGTTGCTGGCCGTGTTCCATCCCGACAGCGAGCGGCGGGCCCCGTTGCCCGACCGCGCCGTGCCGGTCGACCTGCGCGCCGCCGAGCGGGTGCTGGGCTTCACCGCGCGGCACGTGCTGCCATGACGAGCCCGGACGCACGCGCCGCCGCGACCCGTTCCGAGTCGGGCACCGCCGCGACCGGCCCGATGGCGGAGATGCGGGCGCCCTGGCCCACCCGTGACGGCCTGCGCATCACGCGGGTGCGGGCCATCGTCACCGCGCCGGAGGGCCCGCCGCTGGTCGTGGTGAAGGTCGAGACCAGCGAGCCGGGCCTGTACGGCCTGGGCTGCGCCACGTTCACCCAGCGGTTCCACGCCGTGGCCGCCACCGTCGAGCAGCACGTGGCGCCGATGCTCGTGGGCCGCCACCCGGCCGACATCGAGGACATCACCCGGATGATCCACCTGTCGTCGTACTGGCGCGACGGGCCGGTGCTGAACAACGCGCTGTCCGGCGTGGACATGGCGCTCTGGGACATCGCCGGCAAGCGCGCGGACATGCCGGTGTACGAGCTGCTCGGCGGCCGGGTCCGCGCCGCGGCCGACACCTACCTGCACGCGGGCGGGGCCACGGTGGCGGAGACCCTCGACCAGGCCCGCGCGATCCTGGCGGCGGGCTACCGCCACGTCCGGCTCCAGACCGGGGCGCCCGGCCTGGGCCACTACGGCGCTCCGGGCACGGCGAACGGCTACCCGGGGCAGCCGTACCCCGACGGGTGGGACGTCCAGCGGTACCTGCGCGAGACCCCCGCCCTGTTCGAGCGCGCCCGGCAGGAACTCGGGGACGAGCCGGGTCTCATGCACGACGTGCACTCCCGGCTCACCCCGAAGCAGGCGATCGGGCTGGCGCGGGCGCTGGAGCCGTACCGGCTGTTCTTCCTGGAGGACCCCATCGCACCGGAGTTCTACGACCGCCTCCCCGAGGTACGCCAGGCGGCGCCGATGCCGATCGCGGCGGGCGAGCAGCTCGGCTCCGTCACCGACGCGGCCCGGCTGATCAGGCAGGGCGGCGTGGACCTGCTGCGGCTGCACGTCTCCTCGATCGGCGGCCTCACCCCGGCGCGCAAGCTGGTCGCGATGTGCGAGCTGACGGGGGTGGGCACGGCCTGGCACGCGCCCGCCGACGTCTCCCCCGTCGGGGCGGCGGCCAACCTCGCGCTCGACGTGACCACGGCGGCGTTCCAGATCCAGGAGGGACACGTCTACCCCGACGCCGTCCTGGAGACGTTCCCCGGGACGATCAACCCGCGGCAGGGGTACCTCTATCCCCATGACACGCCCGGCTGGGGCGTCGACCTGGACGAGAAGGTGGCGGCCCGGCACCCGCCGGTCACCCACCTGCACGAGCGCTGGGCCGCCCGGGTCCGCAGGCCCGACGGGGGGCTGGAGGCGCCCTGACCGTAAAATTTTAGTGACTGAAAGGATTATGCCAATGTAATATCTCCGCATGCCGACCGAGCAGCCCCCGGCCAGACGCGAGCGGAAGAAGGCCGAGACCCGGCGCGCCATCGCGGACGCCGCGCTGCGCCTGTTCGCGCTGCGGGGGTTCGACGCGGTGACGGTCAACGAGGTCGCCGAGGCGGCGGACGTGTCGGCGAAGACGGTCTTCAACTACTTCCCCGTCAAGGAGCAGCTGTTCTACGAGCACGAGCCGCTGCTGTCAGGCGACCCGGCCGAAGCGGTCCGCCACCCACCGATCGGCCGGCCGACGGGCGCGGGGGTAGCGGACGGCCGGGCGGCGAGCAGCCGGGAGACGGGCAGCCGAGCCGCGGGCCGGGCGGCGGGCGTGCGGGCTCCGGGCGGCCGATCGGGCGCGTGGGTGACGGTCGCGCTGAGCGGCCTGCTGCGCGCCGAGCCGGTCGGTGACCTGGCGGTCTTCGGCCGGGTCTACCGCGACAGCGAGACCCTGCGCGCCTACGGCCGCGAGCTGTTCGCCGCACGCGAGCGCGCCCTGGCGGAGTCGCTGGCGGAGCCGCTGACGGGACCGCTGAAGGAAGCCGCGGCTAGGCCACCTGTGGCGTCACCGGAGACGCCACCAGCGGGACCACCAGCAGGGCCGCCGGTGGGATCACCGGAGGGACTGCCGGAGGGGCCGCCGGAGGGGCCGCCAGCCGGCCCACCGGCGAGGTCAGCAGCGGGGCCGTCGGCGGGTGCCGTGGCGGAGGAGGCGGGCGGTCTGAGGCCGCGGATCCTGGCTGCGGCGGCGCTCGGGCCACTGCGGCAGGTGTGGGAGTCGATCCTGCTGGAGGCCGCCGACCGGGTGCCGCCCGCCGAAGCCGTCGCGCGCGGCGTGCGCACGCTGGAGGAGGCGTACGCCGTCCTGGGCGGCGCGTTCGAGGGCTTCCTCCACGGTCGCGGCGCGTCCGACAGCCTTCCTCGGGTCCACGGCCCGGCCGCGGGCTTTCCCCCGGGTCGCAGCCCGTCCGAGGACCTTCCCCCGGGTCGCAGCCCGTCGGAGGGCCTTCCCCCAGGTCGCGGACCGTCCGAGGACGTCACCCCATTCGAAAGCTCTCCCCCAGGTCAGGGCCCGGACGAGGGCCCTCTTCACGACCGTGGGGCGGCGGTGTACCAGGTGCCGCCGGGGCTCGACGAGCAGCCGCGGGCCGTCCGGGGTGAGCGGCCGAGCATCAGGCGGGTCGCCGACCTGGCCGGGGTGAGTGCGACGACCGTGTCCCACACGCTGAACGGCCGCCGCCCCGTGGCCGAGGAGACGCGGCGGCGGGTGCTGCAGGCCATCGAGGAGCTCGGCTACCGGCCCAACGTGCTGGCCCGCGGACTGCGGACCAGCCGCAGCCAGACCATCGGGCTGATCATCCCCGACATCACCAACCCGTTCTACCCGGCGCTGGCCCGCGGCCTGCAGGACGTGCTCGGCCCGGCCGGTTACGACCAGATCATCAGCAACACCGACGGCGTGCGGCGGGTCGAGCGGGCCGCGATCGAGCAGATGATCGCCCGCCAGGTCGACGGGCTGGCCTTCGCCGTGTTCCACACCCACGCCGAGGACCTGCGGCCGGTCATCGAGGCCGGCATCCCGGTGGTGCGGCTCGGCGGCCGGCTGGTCCAGCGGGGCGTGGACCTGGTGCACAGCGACGACGAGGGCGGCGCCGCCGAGGCCACGCGTCACCTGCTCGGCCGCGGCTACCGCAGGATCGCGTTCGTGTGCGGCCCGGCGGCCGAGGGCCCGGCGGCCGAACGCGTCGCCGGTTACCGCGCGGCCCTCGCCGACGCCGGCGTGCCGGCCGACCGTGCCCTCGTGACGCACACCGAGTTCAGCCGCGCGGGCGGCGCGGAGGGCGTGGCGCGGCTGCTGGAGCTGCCGCAGCCGCCCGACGCCGTCCTGTGCGCGAACGACGTCATGGCGATCGGGGCCCTGGACGTGGCGGCACAGCGCGGCCTGCGCGTCCCGGGAGACCTGGCCGTTATGGGCTTCGACGACATCGAGTCCGCCGGCATGGTCTCCCCCGGCCTGACCACCATGGCCAACCCGGCCCGCGAGATAGGCCAGGCCACGGCCGTGCGGCTGCTCGAACGGCTGCGCGGCGCCATCGACGAGCCGTCCACCGAGCTCGTCGTGCCCGCCCGCCTCGTACGCCGTCAATCCGCCTGAGGCGAACTCTTGACACCGCATGCGTTACGTGTAGATTTCGGAGGCATCTTAACGATTTGCGCGCCCGGCAGCTTCCTTCACCCCCCGAAAGGACGCCATGATCGCAAAACGTCGGAACCTCGTCCTCGTCCTCCTCCTGACGGCCCTGGCCTGGCTCCCCCAGGTGCCGCCGGCCGGCGCGGCGAAGCTGTCGCCGAACGTCCATCTCTTCTACTACCCCTGGTACGGCACGCCCGCCGCGAGCGGCGAGTGGCGCCACTGGCAGCAGGGCGGCCACACCCCGCCCGACGACATCGGCGCCGACCTCTACCCCGCCCTGGGCGCGTACGACTCCGGCGACGCCGGGGTCCTGGCCCGGCACATGAAGTGGATCGGCCGGACCGGCGCCGGTGTGATCGTCTACAGCTGGTGGGGCCAGGGCAGCTACGAGGACGGCCTGGCCGCGCGGGTCATGGACGCCGCGGCCGAGAAGGGCATCAAGGTCGCCTGGCACCTGGAGCCGTACGAGGGCCGCACGGCCGCCTCCACCGTCGAGGACATCCGCTACCTGCACCGGACGTACGGCTCGCATCCCGCCTTCGACAACGTCTTCTACGTCTTCTGGAGCCTGCAGATCGCCGACTGGTCCGCGCTCGACGCGGTCAACGCGGACAACGTCATCCTCGCCCAGACCACCGACACCACGAAGATCGCCCACTTCAGCGGCATGTACACCTACGACGGCATCGCCGGGGCCACCGCGCCCGGCTGGAAGCAGGCCGGCGACTACGCCAGGGCGAACGGGCTGATCTGGGCGCCCTCGGTCGCCCCCGGCTACGTCGACGACCGTGCCGTGCCCGGCAACACCACGCCGACGATCGTCCGCGACAACGGCGCCGCCTACGACCGGCAGTGGACCAACGCCCTCGACCCGGCCATCGGCGGCTCGCCGACCTGGGTGTCGGTCACCTCGTTCAACGAGTGGCACGAGGGCTCGGTCATCGAGCCGGCCGACGGCACACCGCCCGCCGGCCACGGCTACCAGACCTTCCAGGGCGCCTACGGCAAGCAGGGCAGGGCCGCCGAGACGGCCTACCTGGACCGCACGCGGTACTGGGTCCAGAAGTTCGAGAGCGTGCGCTAGCCGTACGGAAAGGAAAGACCGATGACAACGGTGCGCAAGCGTGCGCTCGGCCTGGCCGTGGCGCTCACGATGGGACTCGCCGCGTGCTCGGGCGGCGGGAGCGGGGGCGGGCAGGAGCCGGCCGGGCAGTCGTTGCGGATGTGGACGTTCAAGAAGTCGCACGCCGACGCCCTGAACAAGGCGGCGGCACAGTTCACCGCCAAGACGGGCATCCGCGTCACGGTCGAGGCGATCACCCCCGACGACGTGTTCGTCAGCAAGGTCCAGAGCGCCGCGCAGACCGACGGCCTGCCGGACGTGCTGGAGGTGCACTCCTCCGGCGAGGACTTCGAGATGGGCGCATCGGGCCTGCTGCAGGACCTCGCCACGGACGTCACCGACGCCTGGAAACAGCGCCTGCTGCCCTCCACGCGGGAGAGCGGCGTGCTCACCCAGAAGAAGATCGACGCGGTGGCCGCCGACTCGCCGATCAAGAGCGGCAAGGCCGGGCAGCGCTTCAGCGTGCCGTTCACCGCGGGCGCCTTCGGCATCGTCTACGCCAACAAGGACAAGCTCCGGGCCGCCGGGCTCGATCCCGCCACCCCGCCGGCGTCGTGGGAGGAGTTCCTGAAGGCGCTGGAGACCACCACCGCCAAGGGCCAGGGCGGGCTGTCGCTGGGGCTGAAGGTCTCCCAGACCGGCTTCAACTGGATCTACCAGCCGCTCGCCTTCGCCCACCTTGGCAAGGAACGGTTCCACGCCCTGTTCGGCAAGGGCACAACGCAGGGGTTCGCGTCGCCGGACGGTGTCCGGACGCTGGAGGCGTACGCCAGGCTGACGCCGTACTGGATGCCCGGCACCACGACGCTCGGCATCGACGAGGCCGACATCGCCTTCGCGCAGGGCAAGTCGGCCTTCGCCGTGGGCGGCACGTTCACGCTGGCCTTCCTCGCCCAGAACGGGCTCAGCCCCGACAAGGTGCTCGCCTTCCCCGTCCCGCCGACGGCCGAGGGCACGCACAAGCAGATCTCGATGGCGCCGCTCGCCCTGACCGGGCTCGGCGTCACGGCCACGACGAAGAACCGCGAGGCCGCCGTCAAGTGGATCGACTGGGTGACCTCGCCCGAGGGCGCGGGCATGGTGGCGAAGGAGTCACTCGACCTGCCCGCCACCGACCTCGGCACGCAGGCCGAGGCGCTGCTCGGCAAGGATCTGGCCGCGCTGCAGAAGCACTTCTCCGGGCCGCCGGAGAGCGCGTACGAGGCGGCCGACGACAGCTTCTTCCCCTCCGACTGGGACCAGGTCAAGCCCGGTGACCTGACCGTACGGCTCACGCCGCTGAAGGAGCTGAGCCCGCAGCAGGCGGGCGCCGAGCTGGACAAGATCGTGGCATCCATGTGGAAGTCCACGCAGTGAGCACGACCTCCGTCGAACTACCCCCTGGGCGGCTGCGCGAGCAGCCGCCCGCGCGGGCCCGGGCGGCGGCGCGGTGGCGGAGCCGGCTGGTCGGGTGGGCCTTCGTGGCGCCCGCGGTCGCCCTGTTCCTGCTGATGGGCGCGTACACGATCGCCAGCGGCTTCCTGCTGAGCTTCGCCAAATGGAACGGCTTCACCCCCGAATGGCGCTGGGTCGGGCTCGGGAACTACGCCGACCTGCTGCACGCCGACCCGTCGCTCGCCGCCGACCTGCGCCGGGCCGCCGGGAACACGGTGCAGGTCATGGTCGTCACGCCGCTGCTGACCGTGGCCATCGCCCTGCCGCTCGCGGTGATGCTGAACTCCGTCACCCGGCTGCGCGCCGTCCTGCGTTCGGTGTACTTCCTGCCGTACGTGACCACCGGCATCGCCGTCTACTACGCCTGGCGCTACGTGCTGGAGCCCGACGGCGCGATCAACCTGCTGCTCGGCTCGCTGGGCCTGGGCAGCCTCCAGCAGCCCCAGGGCTTCCTCGGCAATCCGGACACCGCGCTGCCGACGCTGATCGTCATCCTGGTGTGGTCGAGCGTGCCGGTCGCCACGCTGCTCTACGTCAGCGGGCTGCAGGCCATCGACCGCGGCATCGTCGAGGCGGCGCAGATCGACGGCGCCGGCTCCTGGCACGTCCTGCGGCGCATCATCTGGCCGCTGCTGCGGCCGATCACCGTGGCCATCGTGCTGCTGGGCGTCCGCGACGCGCTGCACGGCTTCCAGATCTTCCTGATCGCCACGAACGGCGGCCCGGGCGGCCACACCGACGTGCTCGGCCTGATGGCCTACCGGCTGTCGTTCATGAAGGGGCTGGCGCCGTCGCTCGGCCACGCGAGCGCGCTGGGCTGGCTGCTCTTCGCCGGCGCTGTCCTGCTCACCCTGGCCAACGCGCGCCTGCTCCGGAGGGTCCAGTGAAGCGTTTCGCCTACGCCGGGCTGATCGCGTACGCGCTGGTCAGCGTGTACCCGTTCCTGTGGATGGTGTCGGGCGCGTTCAAGACCCGTGCCGAGATCCTCGAGGGCAACCTGCTGCCGCGCGAGCCCACCCTCGACACGCTCATCGCCACGTGGAGCCGGCTGCACTTCCTCGACTACTTCCTCAACAGCCTCCAGGTCACGGCGATGACCGTGGCCGGCGTCCTGGTGGTCTACAGCCTGGCCTCGTACGCCTTCGCCGTGCTGGACTTCCCCGGCCGCCGCTTCCTGTACTGGTTCTTCGTGGCGCTGCTGTTCGTCCCCGGCATCACGGTGCTGCTGCCGGTGGTGATCCTGGAGAAGAACCTCGGGCTGCTGGGCACCCACCTGGGGCTGGTGCTGCCCTTCGTCAACGGCACCGCGCCGCTCACGGTGCTGCTGCTGACCAGCAGCTACGCCTCCATCCCCCGCGAGCTGCGCGAGGCCGCCAGGTCGGACGGGGCGGGCGAGGCGCGGATCTACTGGTCGGTCTACCTGCCGCTGGCCAAGCCGGCGCACATCACCGTCGCCGTGCTGACGGCCGTACCGACCTGGAACGAGTACGTGCTGACGCGCGTGTCGCTCTCCGACCGGTCGCAGTTCACGTTGCCGCTGGGCCTGGAGGCGCTCATCTCCAGCGAGGTGCCGAGCTACAACGAGGTGATGGCGGCGTCGCTGATCATCGTGCTGCCGGTGATCGCGCTCTTCCTGTTCCTGCAGCGGTACTTCATCAACGGGCTGGTGGGGGCGATCAAGGGCTGAGCACGGGCCGCCGCGCCTCAGCCCCACTCCTCCCAGGTGAGCCATCGATGTTCGCGGTTCAGCCAGTCGCCGTCGAGCCGCTCACCGGTCAGGGGCTCGCAGAGCACGAGGGCCGACGCCTTGACGGTCGCCACTCCCCCAGTTCCCCGGCGATGGCCGTGCAGCCGATGCCGGCGGCCTGGCGCGGCTCGTAGGCCGCCTCGATCGCCTCCCGGTAGGTGCGGGAGCGGCCCGTGCCGAGATCTCCGAAGGCCGCGGCGGCGCGGTCGACGCCGATGCCATGAGAGAAGGTCAGGCACACGGGCCCGGTGAACCACTCCGCCACCAGGGCGCGATAGTGCTCGTTCGCGTCTCGCATGCTCGCCCTTTCGTGCGAGCCGGGCCGTCCGGCCGTGGCGCGGTCGCCGTCGGCGGGGTCAGGGACTACCGTGAGCACAAGTGTGCCCACCCGCCCGATCTTCAGGACCAAGCATGACCCGGCCGCAACCCGAGAGCGACCACCTCGTCCCCTACGCCCGACGAGCGACCCCGCACCCCATCTGACCGACCATCGCCGGACGAGTTTCTGCGACACCCCGAAAGGATCATCATCGACGAGCACTCCGCGCGATCAAAGGCAGAGCCCGTCCGGTGCCGCCGCCGTGTGGTCGAGTCGACGACCCTCAGCACTCGCCATCAGCCCCAGGCCGAGATCGCCCGATGGACCTGCCCTCACGGGCGCCATGTCGGTGACGGCTGCGTGACGTGTTACGAAGCCGCGGCCGATGCCGATCCGGCCCTGCCGCTGTGGGAGGTCGCCGTGTGGTTCACCTCGCCCCGGGCGATCCCGATCAAGGTTCTGCACGACGTGCATCGCCACGGCCGGCACTTCGCGATCGACCAGCCGTCGACCCCTCTGGTCTTCCTCCTTACCGGCCAGGCCCCGGCCGCCAACGGGGTGGAGGCGGTGGCGGGCCTGGTCGGGTTCCTGCTGCGGAACCGGCACATCATCGACGACTTCACCGTGACAGAGGTTCGCGCCATCCACTTCTGACGCGCACCCGTCCATCGGCCTCATCGCCGAGCGGCGTCCGGCCACGGCGGAGGGGGCTCCGCCGTGGCCGGCGCGCGTCCTCAGAGCCGCAGGCCCACCAGCAGCGGGTCGTGGTCGGAGGAGCGGAAGGCGTCGGGCGCGTACAGGTAGGGCGGGTTGTACTCGGTGTTGTAGTCCATGAACCGGCCCTCGTCGGCGTTGACGTGCCAGATGGTGGCGCCGGTCACCAGCTTGCGCGCGCCCTTGTCGGCGAGGACGTGGTCGAGCTCGCCGGACAGGCCGTCGAAGACGTAGCTGTAGCGGTCCTCCTTCTTGACGTACTTCTTGCTCAGGCTGGCCAGCCCGGCGTCCTCGAAGGTGTGGATCGGGTCCTCCTCGCCGTAGGCGTTGATGTCGCCGACGACGAGCGCGTTCGTCAACCGGAGGTTGTCGAACAGCGCCAGCACGGCCTTGGCCTGCTTGACGCGCTTGGCGTTGTAGCAGCTCTGCCCGTCGCCCTGGTCGGCGTCGTCACCGGTGGCCGGGCCGTCGGCGTCGGTGCAGCCCTTGGACTTGAAGTGGTTCACCAGGACGGTGAAGGTCTTCCCGGGCCGGCCGGCCTTGGCGAAGGCCTGCACCAGCGGGGGCCGGTTGAAGATCGGGTCGGAGGAGGAGCGCGCCGGGCCGACCGGGGTGACCTTGGCCGGCTGGTAGATCAGCGCGGTCTGGATGAGGTCGGTGCCCGGGTTGGGGTGCGTGATCGCCTTGTACGTGCCGGCGCCGGCCTTGGCGTTGAGCGCGTCGACCAGGGCGTTGAGCGCCACGTCGTCGTTGCGCTCGACCTCCATGAGCCCGGCGACGGCGGGGTTGAGCGTGGTGATGTTGGCGACCAGCTTGGCGAGCTGGCGGTCGCGCTCGGCGGTGGTGGTGGCGCCGCGGGATCCGAGCGTGGTGAACCAGTTGAGCGTGTTGAGGCTGGCCACCCGGACGTCGCCGCCGACCTTCGCCGGCTGGGCCGGGCGGGGGTTCTCGGCCCGGAAGACCACGGGCTGGGTCGGCTGGACGCGGTAGACGTCGAAGCCGTACGTGAGGACGCCGGTCAGGTCCCTCACCTCGTCGCCGATCCGGACGGTGTTCGATCCCTTGGTGTGGTACGGCAGCGTGGGCGGGTTCTGCGCGGCCGAGCCGTCGTCGAGCAGGATCTTGCGTCGTGCGTCCTTCTCGGTGTCCACGCCCTTGCGGTCGGTCGGCTGCCACAGCCGCTCGTCCTCGGCGAGGGTGATCTCGCCGTACCGGGCCAGGTTGTAGGTCTCGGAGACGGCGAGGTCGTCGTCGAAGGTGACGAGCATGCCCTCGTAGCGCTCGAAGGTGACCCCGTCCTTCCTGAGCGGCAGGTCCACCTTGGCCGGCCTGATCGCGCCGGTGCCGCAGACGTTCACCGCGGTGGCGGGCGAGACCTCGGTGAGGCCGTTGTACTCGATCACCTTGCCGGAGACGAGCACCCGGTCGCCGGCCTTGACCGGCGAGGAGGAGAACACGAACAGGCCCTCGGAGGTCGCCGGGTCGGCGTCGGGCCGGGCGGCCTGGAGGTAGAAGCCGCCGAGCCCGCCGGAGCCCTGGAAGGAGCCGGTGACGATGCCCTCGACCCGGACGTTCTGGCCGGCCACGGGGCTGGTCTCGCCGCTGCCCTGCACTTGGGAGATCGGGTGCGTGGACGGGGTGTCGCAGCTCTCGGTCGGGGTCGGGGTGGGCGTGGGGGTGGGCGTCGGGGACGGGTCGGCGCCGCACGGGGCCGGGGTGGTGGCGCCGTTCCGCGGCGCGGGGGCCGCGGTCTCGAAGTCGGCGCCGTTGTCGTCGGTGTCGGCGCAGCCGCCGCTCTTGCGGAGCCCGCCGGTGGCGTTGGTGAGCGCGGGGGCGGCGGAGCCCTCGAAGAAGTTCGCGCCACCGTACCCGACCAGGTCGGCGAGCTGGGCGAGCTGGGCGTCGGAGCAGGGAGCGGAGGAGCCGTTGCAGGCCAGGCCCTCGGCCGAGCGGACCAGCGCCACCTTGCCCGCGGTGCCGCTCATGTTGATCGAGCCGACGCTGTCGGGCTGGGGCAGCGCGCCGCTGGGCGTGCTGCCGGCGGCGAGCTGGACGAGGTGGTACTGCCCCGGCGCGAGGGTGCCGACGAGGCCGGCCTTGTTGGCGGCGAAGTTCCCGGTGCCGGTGGCGCTGGCGTACTGCACGGACCAGCCGTCCAGCGACACGGGGGCGCCGCTGCGGTTGAACAACTCGACGTAGTCATTGGAGAAAGTGGCGCCGGAGTTGCCGCCTCCGCCGTAGACCTGGCTGATGACCACGGTTCCGGGCGCCGCGGCGGCCACGGAGGGTGAGGGCAGGGCGGCGATCGAGCCGACGAGGACGCCGGCCGCAACGATGATCGCCCGAACCCGGGACTTAGCATGCATGCCGGGGAGCGTAAACCGACAAACAATGAAAAACCCGTATTAGGCATGGACGAGTCATGAAATCTTAAACATTGACACTTCGTGTCCAACTCGGGGTCGCGACTATGTCGTCATCGGACGATGCGGGTCGCCCGGAGCGTCACGTCGGGCCCGCACGATGTCCACCGCCGGTTGAGCAGAAGCGGCGTTCCACGCGAAGTCCGTCATGGTCCCGCCGTTGCCGCACGCTCGCTCTCGGAGGCCGAGCGCACGCGCGGCCCTCCCAGGGTGCGGGTGAGCCACTGGGTACGGGTCCGGCGGGCGGCGGCCGACAGGCCGGCGTGGGGGAAGAGGGCGTCGAAGCCATGGAACCCACCGGCCCAGACGTGCAGTTCGGCCTGGCCGCCCGCGGCCCAGATGCGGGTGGCGTACTCGACGTCCTCGTCGCGGAAGACCTCGGCGGAGCCGGCGTCGATGTAGGTGGTGGGCAGGCCGGACAGGTCGTCCGCTGTGGCGGGTGAGACGTAGGCGGGGACCTGGTCGCCGGTGCGGTCGCCGAGGACGGCGCTCCAGGCGAACGCGTTGGTCTCGCGGGTCCACACGCCGGGTTCGCCGGCGTACTGGCGGCTGGAGGTGGTGGTGTTGCGGTGGTCGAGCATGGGGCAGATCAGGACCTGGGCGGCGATCGCGGGTCTGCCGCGATCGCGTGCCATGAGGGTGACGCCGGCGGCGAGGCCGCCGCCCGCGCTGGCGCCCGCGACGACGATGCGGCCGGGGTCGATGCCCAGCTCGCCGGCGTGGTCGGCGATCCACCGCAGGCCCCGGTAGCAGTCCTCGACGGGGGTGGTGCCGCCGGCCTCGGGGGCGAGCCGGTAGCCGATGGTGACCACGACGGCACCGAGCGCGTCGAGCCATTCGAGGGGGATGTCGATCTGCGAGAACCGGTCGCCCATGATCATGCCGCCGCCGTGCATCCAGTAGACGCACGGCGCTCCGGAACCGGCGCCGGCCGGGGTGAGGACCGTCATCGGGATCGGCGCGCCGTCGAGGCCGGGGACGGTGACCTCACGCCGGTGCACCTCCCGGCCCTCCAGCAGGGGTTCGACCGGCGACGGGGGCATCTGGCGCAACTGCGCGAGGATCTGCGGGGTGATCTGCCGGACCAGCGGCAGGCCGGCGAGCAGGGCGTTCAGCTCGGGGTCGAGAGCGGGGCGCGCGGGGGACGACATGATGTTTCCTTCCGGCAGGTGTTCGCGGGGATCAGAAGGCGGCCTTGCCGCCGACCGGCACGAGGTCGGTGTACGGGGACTGCGCGGCGACCAGGTCCTGAACCTGGGCGACGAGGGCCTGGGCGGCCTGGCCGGCGAAGATCCGGTGGTGGTCCTCCTCGCTGGTCCAGCCCTCGGTGACGTGGACGACGTCGGGGTCGGAGGCCGACCGGCAGACGAGGTAGACCAGGCAGTGCTCGTCGGCGGCCGGGCTGCCCGCGTCCAGACCGGTCAGCAGCAGGTCGGCCAGCCGCTCGCCCATGCCGGGCTTGGCGGTCAGGGTGGCGTTGAACCCGTAGCGGACGTTCACGACAGTGCTCCTTCGAGGATGGCCATGCATGATTCCCTCGGCCAGGGATTCTTCGCCCCTGATCGGATGACTCCATTTCACCGCCTGGAGCTGGTGTAACGGTAGAACGAAGCTCCTCGGCTCTTGCACGATCCTCTCCATCTGGCATGCGGATCCGGGATGGTTGTGGTGGAATCCGGGCATGGGATTCGAGGAGCTTCGCGCGTTGCTGGCCCGCCACGTCCGGCCCGAGGAGACCACCGTCATCGACGGCCTGTACATCGCGAAGGCCGAGCGGACGGGCCCGCCGTCACCCGCGATGTCCGGCACGGTGCTGGCGGTCCTCGCCCAGGGCGCCAAACGGCTCGCGGTGGGTGACCGGATCCACGAATACCGCCCCGGCAGCTACCTGGTGGCCTCCGTCGACCTGCCCGTCACCGGCCACTTCGTCGAGGTCGGCCCGGAGCGTCCGGCGCTGGGGCTGGCGCTCGTCCTGGAGCCGTCCGCCATCGCCGACCTTCTCCTGCGGGCCGGCTCCGGCGATCTCCCCCGCCCCCGGGCGGTGGCGCTGCCGGGCATCGCCGTCGCGGGCATGACGGCCGACCTGCTCGACGCCCTGATCCGCCTGGTGCGCCTGCTGGAGCGGCCCCGCGACCAGGCGGTGCTGGCGCCGCTGGTCAAACAGGAGATCCTCTGGCGGCTGCTCACCGGGGAGCAGGGCGGCACCGTACGCCAGCTGGGCCTGGCCGACAGCAGCCTCAGCCACATCGCCCGGGCCGTCCGCTGGATCCAGGACCACTACGCCGAGCCCTTCCGCGTCGAGGACCTGGCCCGGCTGTCCGGCATGAGCCCTTCGGCCTTCTACCGCCACTTCCAGACGATCACCGCGCTGAGCCCCATCCAGTTCCAGAAGCAGATCCGCCTCCAGCAGGCCCGGCTCCTGCTCGCCACCCACGCCGGTGACATCACGGGGGTCGCCCACCGCGTCGGCTACGACAGCGCCTCCCAGTTCAGCCGCGAGTACCGCCGCCAGTACGGCATCCCGCCCAGCCACGACGCCAGCCGGCTGCACGCCCCGGCACCCCTGTGATCAGGAGTGCAGTCATGCGTCCGACAGGCCGCCCGTCCGCATGATGGCCGGAGGCGTCCTTCGGGGAACCGCGCTCGGCCGGCTGGGCGCCGCCCATGCCGTGGAGCTGCCGTTCGTCTTCGACGTCACCCATCTGCCCCGGCTGCGCGGGCCCGAGGCCCTGCTCGGCCCGGGCGAGCCGCCCGCGGCCCTGGCCGCGGGGACGCATGCCGCCTGGTGGACGACCCGCACGGCGAGGAGCTCCAGGCGTGGCTCTGAATTCCGGGCCGGCTTCCGTTCGCCCCCGCACCGGCGCCGTCCGGGTGACCGGTCACTCCTTGCGGGCGTCCCACGGCACGCCCACCCAGCTGTCGAAGGCACGCAGCAGGACCGTCAGCGCGGCCGCCAGCCTCCAGTCGGTCTCCGGCGCGTGCAGGAGCAGCCGGTCGCCGCCCGACCGGAACTCCAGCGGTGTCCGTCCGTCCGCCCGCCAGATGATGCGCCTGGGCCCGCGCGCGACGTCGCCACCGTTCCCCAGCAGAGCCGACAGCAGGAACAGCGCCTGCACCGGCCACAGCGCCCACCACACGCACCACCAGACGATGCGGCCCTTGTAGCCCACCGCCTCACGGCCGCCCGCCTGCCGCACGGTCCAGCGGGTACGCAGTCCCCTGCCCCGGAGTGCCTTCTCGCGCACGAAGGTGCCGATGAGTTCGCCGTGTGCCCCGAAAACCTGAAACGTCGCGACGCCGCCGGCGGCCGAGGCGGTCACCAAGGTCGCCACCCGCTCCCGGCGGTGCTCGTCGGCCCACAGCACGAATGAGCGGGCACCGCTGCCGCGGGCGGCGAGGTACGCGGGCACGCCGCCCGGCGGGAGCTCCCGCTCCGGGTAGGCGACCAACCGCGCTGATCCGGATCCGTCGGAGAACTCGACCAGGTCCCGCACCGGCTCCGGCGCGCCGCCGGCACCGGCTCTGCCCCGCCAGACCCTCATGGTCATCTCGCTGCTCATCCGATGGTCTCCTTCGTGCTCGGAGTCCCGAGCGGCTTCGAGGATGGGCCGGCCCGGCACGAACGCGATGACCATCCGCCGCCACGGTCCGTCTCGTCGCAGGGTCACTCCTTCTAAGGGGCGGTCGGGGCCGGGCCCGTGGCGACCGATCTCCGGCACTGATCGCCGAAAGGCACCGTAGCAGCACGAATCGGGTCACCGGCTCCGGGTCCGCAGGGCCGCCGCTCCCCGATTGGTCCGGTTCATCGTCTCGACGCGTGCAGCGCGGCCAGTGCCTGCCTTTCGAGGAGGCGGAAACCGCACGACCCGGCGATCGCCACGGAGCCGAGGGACGCCTGGACCTCGCCGTGCCAGACCTCGATCGGACCGAGCACACGGATGCGCAGCGGGCCGCCACGGATCGGATCGGCTTCGGTGCGCGGGGGGCGATGGGCCTCGGCGGCGGCGTGCAGGTGCTCGGCCTCGGGCCCGCCCAATCCGAGTGCGACGGCGATGGCCTGGACCGAGTCCCGCTTCGGGCTTCTCGTCCTGCCCTGTTCCAGGTCGCGGATGGTGCCCGCGCTCACGCCCGCCCGGTCGGCGAGTTGCCGTTGCGTCAGTCCGGCGCGGCGGCGATGGGCTCGAAGCAGCCCGCCGAAGCTTGTCTCCGTCACTCGTACCTACTCCGAGTGACCAGATTGTTGATCTGCGACCTTCGGGGCACCAGACGATCCTAGGCCAGAAGACGCCACAGGCCCCAGCGTGCTGGCGAAAGCACACCGGGGCCTGTGTTATGCGGAGCGGTGGTCGTCGTCCGGCGGCGGTGTCCTGGGCGTCCCGGTCGCGGCCTGGACCCCCAGGAGAGACGTCATCCGTTGTCGATGGTCGCGACGCCGAGGATGCGGAAGGCCGCGACGCGGACGTTGCGGAGGCTGCCTTCGTCATGAACGCCGACGTTGGTTCCCGGCTCGAGCGCGTCGAGGACCCGGCCGTCCCCCTCCCAGAAGGAGACGTGGCCGACGGCTTCCGCGGTCGTCTTGTAGAAGATCAGGTCACCGACCTTCAGGTCCGAGTACGCGACCTCCTTGGCGTAGAACTTCCCGGGGGACTGGTTGTTCCTGGCCCAGTTCCACATGTCGACGGCGCGGCGGACCGGCCAGCCGGGGAAGTTCGCGATCGGGTTGTAGGAGGAGTAGACCAGGCCCGAGCAGTCGTAGCCCGGGTGCTCGGGCGTGCCCAGACCCCCGAGGATGTAGGGTGCGCCGCTCTTGGCCATGGCGTTCTTGTGAGCGATCATGCTCCAGTTGTAGATGTCCCGCTCCTGGTAGCAGTGCGTCCCCTGATCGGTCGTCCCGTTCTGGACCCGCACCCTGAGGTGATTGATGTTGGGGACGTTGTCGGGGTTCCAGTCGGACCTGAGGCCGATCTCGTTGTGGCCGTTGCCGCCTCGGAGGACGAAGTAGGGCTCGCCGCTGGGGAAGATGAAGGGTGCCACGCTGTCGTCGATACGCCAGCGGACGGTCACCTTGTCCGCGGTCTTCCAGTCGACCTGGATGAAGGCCTCGGCACCCGGGCAGGAGACGGTGAGCGTGCCGCTCGGATTGCTCAGACCGTCGGCGTACGCCGAGGGCGCGGCGGCGAGGACGGCGCTGGAGACCGCGACGCAGAAGGCCACGATCAACGTCATGATTCTGGGCTTCACATGTTTCCTTTCATGGTGAATTACGGGCATCGCGGAACTCGCGGAGGTGGGGCGGGAAGTCACGCGTTGCCGCACGTCAGCGGCTGCCGGCCGCGGGCTGACGAGGTCTTCGGCGGCTTGGTGTGAACGTTAGGGACCGGCGCTGGCACGGCGCTGTCCGTACTCCGCCCGTACCGTCGCGCACGCCGCCCGTACCGGACAGGCGTCCTTACCGACCGCAACCGGCTGCGCCGCCCCGCATCTCGCGCCCGACGGCGGCGACAATGGCCCAATTACAGTCAACGTTTTACTTTTTGCCATACACGTTGTACTTTACCGATGTTCCGAAAGCACCACGAGGAGAGCAAACATGATCAGGATTGCCATCGTCATCGGCAGCACCCGCCCCCGCCGCAGGACCGCCGTGGCGGCCCGCTGGGTCGCCGAGGTCGCCGCCCGCCACGAGGCCGGAGCGGCTGGGCGGGCGACGTTCGAGGTCGTCGATCCGGCCGCGTACGGACTGCCGGTCCTGGACGAGCCGACTCCCGCCCTGTTCGGCGAGTACCGTCACCCCCACACCAAGGCCTGGGCCGAAGCCATCGCCTCCTTCGACGGCTTCGTGTTCGTCACTCCGGAGTACAACCACTCCGCCCCCGCCGCGTTGAAGAACGCCATCGACTTCCTGCACGCCGAATGGAACAACAAGGCGGCCGGCTTCGTCAGCCACGGCGTGCACGGCGGCGTGCGCGCCGTGGAGCACCTGCGCCAGGTCATGACCGAGCTCCAGGTGGCCAACGTGCGCACCCAGGTCGCGCTGTCGGCCTTCACCGATTTCGAGATCACCGACCCGGCCGAGCCCGGCGTGATCGCCCCGGGCCCCCACCAGGAGCCCACCCTGGTCGAACTGCTCGACGAGGTCGTCGCCTGGTCCACAGCGTTGAAGGCGCTGCGCGCGCCGGTGGCGGCATGAGCATGCGGCACGGGCCGGCGGGCCGTACCGGACCGCGTGTCCCCGAGGCGTTCCCGGGCGCGGTGATCCGCGCCGGTGGAGGGCGGCCGTGACCGGGCGGCGGGCCGTGACGCTGGCAGCCGTGCTGCTGGGCTTCCTGGCGTTGCCGATGCTGATGTCCGGCACCACCGTCGCACTGCCGCGGATCGGCGCCGACCTGCACGCCTCCGGCGCCGCCCTGCAGTGGGTGGTGGTGGGCTACTTCCTGGCAGCCGCCGCGATGATGCTGGTCGCCGGATCGCTGGGCGACCTGTTCGGCCGCCGCCGCGTCTTCGCGGCGGGCGCCGCCGTCTACGCCGCCGGGGCGCTGGCCAGTGCGCTGGCCGACGGCATCCTGCTGCTGAACGCGGCCAGAACGCTGTCGGGCATCGGCGCGGCCGGGGTGATGGCCGGGGGCGGTGCCGTGCTCGGCGCCACCTTCACCGGCCGTGCCCGCACCCGGGTCTACGCGGCGATGGGCACGACGGCGGGCGTGGGCCTGGCGGCCGGCCCGACGTTGTCCGGCTGGATGGTCGGCGCGCTCGGCTGGCGGGCCACCTTCGCCCTCTTCGCCGCCGCGGGGCTGCTCATGCTGGCCGGCGCGGCCGGCATGGCCGAATCGCGGGCGGGTGGGAGACCTCGCGTCGACGTTCCCGGCGCACTGACCCTCATCGCCGCGCTCACCCTCACCCTGTTCGGCGTCAACCAGGCCTCCGACGCGGGCTGGGCCAGCACGATCGTCCTGCTCCCGGTGGCCGCGGGTCTGGCCATGTTCGTGACGTTCGTGCTGATCGAACGCGGGGCCCAGCACGCGGTGCTGGACCTCGGCCTGCTGCGCGACCGCCGTTTCCTGGCCTGGACGCTGGCCGGGCTGCTCCTCGCCGCCGGACCCGCCGGGGTGACCGCCTACCTGCCCACCTACCTCCAAGCGGCGGGAGGCGCGTCCGTCCAGGAGGCCGGGCTCATCATGCTGATGCTCACCACGCCCGTGCTGCTCCTCCCCCAGCTGGGCGGCTTCCTGATCAACCATGGCGTCCGGCCCCGTGCCCTGGTCACCGTCAGCCTGTCGCTGATCGCCGCGGGCAACGCCTGGCTCACCACGCTCCACCCCGGCATCACGGCCACCGGGCTCCTGGCCCCGCTGGCGACCATCGGCGCCGGCATGGGCCTGATGATCGGCACCACCGACGCCCAGGCCGTGAACCGGGTCGAACAGGACCGCATCGGCATGGCCACCGGCCTGCTCAACACCGTGCGGGCCGGCGGCGGCGCCCTGGCCACCACCCTGTTCGGCGCCGCCCTCGCCACTGCCCTGCACGACCGGGCCGGCGAGCCCGAACGCGCCGCGCGGATCGTCGCCGGCAAGCTCGCCGAGCCTGGCCGGGCTCTGGAGGCGACCTTGCTCACCGAGGCGTGGCACCTGACGCTGTGGTGTACGACCGGCGTCTGCGCGGCGGCCACGCTGGCTGTGTGGGCGCTCCTTGGTTCCCCCCGCCCGCACGACACAGCCACCGCGACCGCCCCCGCACCCCGGCCCGGGCTGTCCTCCCGGAACCCGGCGAAATGAGCATCCACCGGGCCGACGCCGGTCAGCTCATGCCGGGGCAGCCCCGGTCGATGCGACCGGTGTCGAAGTACGCGACCACGTCGGCGGCACAGTCCGGCACCCGGGTGGCCGAGACGTGCACGTCGTCGGCGACCGTGTAGAGGGTGCCGCCGATGGCCCGCCGCGTCTGCAACGTCCAGTCGTAGACGGACATGAACTCGTGCAGGTGCCCGGAGAGCACCAGCGAGCCCCTGCCCCGCTTCACCGGGCTGTCCCGCACCGGCAGCGGCCAGCCTGCGCACTCGACGCCCAGGCCCCACGCCCGGCCCGTGGCCGGCAGGCGCTCAACGCGCTGCTGGTACGCCTGCCACGCCGCGGGGAAGCCGACCCGGCTGCTGTCCTCGTTGCACTTGACCGCCCGGTTCATGGTGATGTTGAGCGTTTCGGGCATGCCAGGCACGGGCGCCCCCATCGAAGCGAAGAGCTCCTTCACGGTCGGCGGCGCGGTGGGGCCGGTCGCGTCCCGCAGCTCGGTCAGCGCCTTGCCCGCGCGCGCCCACTCGGTGGAGTTGCGGCGGGCCAGGTCGGCGATCGCCGAGCCGTCGATCGGCCGCTGCAGGTCGGTGAAGGTCCTGGGCCGGCTGTCGTAGTCGCGGCCCAGCTTCACCACCGCGTCGCGCACCTGCCGCGCGGTGGCGCCCAGGCCGTAGGTTCCGTCGTTGCGGGCCAGCCAGGCCGCCATCCGCCCGAAGTTGCGTTCGGCCGCCTGCGCACTGCCCTTGACGTGCTCGTCGAGGCGGGTCCACGGCGGCGGGACGCTGTCGAGGAAGACGCGTGCGGTGCGCCCGGGGAACATGCCCCGGTACACCATGCCGAGCCAGCTGCCCCAGGACAGGCCGAGCAGGCTCAGCTCGCGCTCGCCCATCGCGGTCCTGATCAGGTCCAGGTCCCTGGCCACGTTCTCGGTGGTGAGCCGGCCGAGGAAGGCGGGATCGGAGTCGCCGCAGGCCTGGTTGGCGGCCACCTGGGCGTTGTAGATCCTCCTGGCCGTCTCCTCGGTCAGCGGGCCGGGTTCCGGCATTCCGCCGGGACCAAGCTCGCAGGCGACCTTGGTGCTGTTGTTGACGCCTCGGGGGTCGAGGCCGATGAGGTCGTACCGCTCGTTGAGCCGGGCCATCTGCTCGTTCCTGAGCATCATGCGGACGGGATCGAGGTAGCCGCTGTTGCCCGGCCCGCCGGGCAGGACGGTGACGGCGCCGATCCTGCGCGCCCTGTCCGAGGCGGCCAGCCGGGTGACCGCGACGCTGATCTGCCGGCCGCCGGGGTCTGCGTGGTCCAGCGGGACGCTGACCGTCCCGCACCGCAGCCGCTTCATCTGCGCGCGGAAGGCCGGCACCTGCTGCTCGGACATTCCCAGGGCCCGGATGACCTCGTCGGAGTACTCCGGGCAGGGCTTCCAGTCGACGGTGGGCCCGGGCCTGGTCTCGGACGCGTTCGCGGCGGCCGGATGGTGGCTCAGCAGTACCGCCAGGGCCAGCAGCGCCGCCAGTGAGGTTCGGTGGTTCATGCGCCCACGTCTAGACCGGCGACCGTTTCCTGGCTGTTTCCCCTACCGGCGGTGGAAACGGTGCGGAAACCCGCCCACGTCTAGACATGTCCTCGGAGGACCGTACCCGAGGAAAGGATCTTCAGAGTGAATCGTGTGACCGCGACCGGCCTGGCCGGGCTGAGCGGCGCGATGCTGAGCCTGAGCATGCTGACGCCCTCCGCCGCTACCAGTGACCGGCCCAAGGTGGGGAACGTGCAGGCCGCGTTGACGGAACTGGCCGGAAACCCGCAGATCGTGGGCGCGATCGGCGAGGCCTACGTCGACGGCGAGCTCGCCGGGAAGGGCACGGCCGGTTCCCGGCTGATCGGCGGCAAGGGCGGCCGGATCCCGAGCGGCTCTCGTTACCGCGTCGGTTCCCAGACCAAGCAGATGACCGGCGTCGTGATCCTGCAACTGGTCGAGGAGGGCAGGCTCAAGCTCGACGACAGGCTCAGTGACCTGCTGCCGGAAGTGGCCGAGAAGGACCTGGTCGAGCGGGCCGACGAGATCACGTTGCAACAGCTCGTCCAGCACACCTCCGGCATCCCCAACTGGTTCCACCCGGACGTCGTCCCCACCTTCGACTTCACCACGTACTACTCGCCGATGGAGCTGGTGAAGAGGTCCCGTGCCCTGCCCAGGCAGCAGGAGCCGGGTGAGAGGTTCTCCTACTCCAACACCAACTACATGCTCCTGGGCCTGATCATCGAGCGGACGACGAAGCACAGCGTGGCCGCCGAGTTCGAGCGGCGCATCTTCGATCCCGTCGGCATGGACGACTCCTACCTGCCCACCAGGTTTCCCGGCGGCATCAAGGGTCCGCACGGGCACGGCTATTTCCCCGACGACAACGGCAAGCTGCGTGACATCGACCGGCTCAACATGAGCTACGGGTACGCGGCCGGCGGCGTCATCTCCACCGCCCACGACATCAGCGCCTTCCACGCCGCGTTCAACAAGAACCGGCTGCTGCCGGAGGAGCTGCGGAAGGTGCTGCAGGGGCCGCCGAGGAACCAGGCCCCGCCCTCCCCGAAGCCGTCCGAGGGCGGTCAGGGCGGCATGTGCGGAGGCACGATCCGGGTGTCCCAGGTCAAGGGCAGCGCGCCCGGTTTCAACGCCGCCACGTTCGCCACCACGGACGGTCGCATGCAGTTCGCCCTGTCCGTCACGCTGGCCGTGCCCAACACCGACGACTCCCTCCAGCCGCTCCTCGTCAAGGCCGCCGAAGCGGTCTTCTGCCCGAACGAATAGCCGGTGCCGCAGCACTCGGAGGGCGTGCCGGACCGCCGCCCTCGGAGTGCTGTCATTCGCATGAGTAGGCTCGAACGCGTCGGTTCACGCTGAGAACGGCAGGGAGACCCATAATTGGTGATCATCGCTCAGGAGACATCGTTCGACGAGGCCGAGGTGTTCGAGCTGTACGACTCGGTCGGCTGGCACCCGTGGACGCGTGACGTCGCACGTGTGTGCCGGAGCCTGGCCAACACGGCAAGGGCATCGGCCGCCGGCTGCTGGAGCGACTCAAGGACCGGTATGCGCACTGCCGCTACTTCGTTCTCACCACCGACCACGAATCCACCCCGGCCGGCCCCTCCAACCACTCCTTCTATCGCCGTCTCGGCCTGATCGAGCACCACGAGCAGGGCCTGTCGGCCTTCGGCCGGAGGGTCCCCGACCCGCAGCGCCTCTAGCCTGCCCCTTGAGCACCCGCCCCTGAAACAGCGCCGCTGCGACTCGTCATGTGCAAGGCCCGGAACAAGAACCCCCGCACCGCCATGCGCTACGTCGAACCCGGCGCCGAAGCCATCGCCGCCATCACCGAGCAGCCATCGACGCGAGACCGAACCCGGACCCTGACCCGGACCCGGACCCGGACCCGGGCCGATCCCTCCGCTACAGCTCGCAGTTGATCTCGCTTTCGGCGTCGCACAGGTCGATGTCGGAGCCGCCGTCGGCGTCGTCGTCTCCCCCTTCGCCGACGAGGAAGTCATCCTCGCTGTTGCCGAAGAGCCTGTCGTTGCCGTCCCCGCCGAGAAGGGTGTCGTTACCGTCGTTACCGTCGACGGTGTCGACGGCCGACCCGCCCTCGAACCAGTCCGTGCCCGCTCCCATGTCCGCCCTCGCCCGCAGGGAGGTCTGGTTACGCAGCACGTCATCACCGCTGTTCATGGCCGCCCTGATCCTGGCGACCCCCGCGCTCGCGCAGTCCACCTGGTTGGCGGTCACCGCCACGCACTGCGCGCCCGCCACCACCGTGTCACCGGTGTTGGTGACGAGCAGCGAGCCGTCGACGTCGACGGACACCGTAATGGCGTCCCCCATGTTGCCCGCGTTGATCTCCAGCACGGCGCCGGCCACCGCCACGTTGGTGGCGGCGTGGGCCGGCCCGGTGACGGCCAGCAGCGTGCCGCACAGCGCGGCTCCCGCGGTCAGCGCGCGGATGCCGTGCCCGCGCACCGTGGTGGCTCTTGTGCGTGTGTCGTTCCCGCGTGTACTCATCTATCCCCTTGCCGGGTGGATGATCGGGCACCGTCATCGGTGCCCGATGTCCCCAGTACAGCGCCGCAACGGCCGCTCCTCCGTGCCGGAACGCACCCGGGCTCCGCGCCCTTCGGCGTAGACAGTGCGACCAGGCGGGCGATGGCCGTCAGGGCGGCGGGGTATCCGCTGTCGTAGGCGACGAAGCGCAGGTCGCCTCACGCACACCCCCGGCTCGCGACCGGAATGACCGTCTCGTGGGCGACCTTCAACGTCAAGCGTCAAGTGGGAGTTCCAGCAGCTCGCCGGGAGGCTGGAAGCCGTGGCGCCGCCAGAGGGGGCCGCTGCGCTCGGAGGGCCAGACGACGAGAGTGTCGAAGCCGATGCTCCGGCAGTGCTGCTTCAGCGCCTCGAGCAGTGCCGAACCGGCTCCCCTGTTCCGTTGCGACGGCGTGATGTAGAAGTTCGTCACGTAGCCGATCGGGGCGCTGTCGCCGTACGGGTCCGGCATCCTCTCCACCACGCAGAGGAAGACGTGGCCGCAGATGTCGCCTCCGGTCTCCGCGACCCAGGCCAGCCAGCGGCCGTGGCTGAGCCGGTCGTGGATCCATCGCTCGGCCTCTTCCAGGGGCCGAACCGGCGCCGGTGACCGTCCTTCGTGGTCCTCCAGCTTGAACGTCCAGCGCAGCTCGGCCAGGACGCGCGCGTCGGCGGGCTGGGCCGGGCGCACGATGAGGTCTGTGCTCATGAGGGAAGTCTCGCGTCTGTGGCTCGTACGGTGAATCGATGCGCCAGACGGTGACGTCGGCCGCGCCACCTCGGCTCCCTTGTCCACGCCGAAGGGCGCGGAGCCCGGGTGCGTTCCGGCACGGAGGAGCGGCCGTTGTGGCGCTGTACTGGGGACATCGGGCACCGATGACGGTGCCCGATCATCCACCCGGCAAGGGGATAGATGAGTACACGCGGGAACGACACACGCACAAGAGCCACCACGGTGCGCGGGCACGGCATCCGCGCGCTGACCGCGGGAGCCGCGCTGTGCGGCACGCTGCTGGCCGTCACCGGGCCGGCCCACGCCGCCACCAACGTGGCGGTGGCCGGCGCCGTGCTGGAGATCAGGGCGGGCAACTTGTCGGATGACGTCACGGTGTCCGTCGACGTCGACGGCTCGCTGCTCGTCACGAACGTCACCGACACGGTGAATCCGGGCGCGCAGTGCGCGGCGGTGACCGCGAACCAGGTGGACTGCGCGAGCGCGGGAGTCACCCGGATCACGGCCGTCATGCGCAACGGCCACGACGTGCTGCGCAACCAGACCTCGCTGCGATCGAGAGCGGAGATGGGGGCGGGGGCGGACACGTTCACGGGCGGGCCGGCCAGGGACGTCGTCTTCGGTAGCGACGGTGACGACACACTCGTCGGCGAGGGAGGCAACGACGACGCCGACGGCGGCCCCAACACAGACACCTGCGACGCCGAGAACGAGGTGGGTTGCGAGTTCTAGCAGAGAGCGGCGCACGCAAGGACCGGTCCGCCGGCCTCCACGAACCCCGCCCAAGGCAGAGGTCAATTCACCTTCTGGACGCGAGTCGTGCTGGAGGTGAGCGGCGCGCCGGTGGTGCCGACGGCGCGCAGCTCGGGGACGGCCTCCCCGCGCTGGTCGACGAGCACCGAGTGCTCCTCCCCGGCGGCGAAGGCGTTGCGCTCGCCCCACTGGCGCAGGGCCAGCACCACGGTGAACAGGTCGCGGCCCGCGTCGGTCAGCGCGTAGGTCTGCCGCTTGCCGGATGGGGCGGCGCCCCGGGCGAGGATGCCGTGCTCGGTGAGGCGGCGCAGCCGGTCGGTGAGGATGTTGCGGGCGATCCCGAGCCGCTGGTGGAAGTCGGTGAAGGTGGATGCCCCGTCCATCGCGTCCCGGACGATGAGCAGGCTCCAGCGGTCGCCGACCAGGTCGACGGCCCTGGCCACCGGGCAGCTCGGGTCGGTCCAGCGCTCGGCTGTCATGCACACCCCCATTCGGTTGCTTTTCGCAACCATTCTGCCCTAGCCTCCGATTAGTTGCAATTTGCTACTGATTGGAGGACAGCGTGTCGACGATCCTCGGTGGAGGGCGCAGGTTGCTGCTGGCCGTGGTGTGCGCGGTGGCCGTGGCGAACGTCTACGCCGTGCAGCCCGTCCTGGACGCGGCGGGGTCGGACCTGGGGCTCACGGCCGGCGGTCTGGGGTGGCTCGTCGCCATCGGCCAGGCCGGCTATCTGGCCGGGCTGGTCACGCTCGTTCCGCTGGGAGACGTGCTCGACCGGCGGCGGCTCATCGCGGGACATCTGGTGCTCACCGCGGCGGGAAGCGCCGTCGTCGCGGCCTCGACGACGGCGCCGCTCGCGCTGGTGGGGCTCGGTGTCGCGGGGATGTTCGCGGTCGTGGTGCAGACGACCGTCGCCTACACGGCCGCCGTGTCGTCACCGCACGAGCGCGGCAGGAACATCGGTGCCGTGACCTCCGGCGTGGTCGTCGGCATCCTCGGCGCCCGCGTGGTCGCGGGCTTCCTGGCCGGGGCGGCAGGCTGGCGCAGCGTGTACGCCGCACTGGCCGCCGCCTCGGTGATCCTGGCCGGACTCGTCCTGATCTCGCTGCCCGCGGACGAGTCGCATGAGGGCGCCCGCGGCGGCTACCGGCAGGTGATCGCCTCCATGGGGCGGCTCGTCGCCGCCGACCGGATGTTTCGCAGCCGAGCGGCCATCGCGTTCTTCGTGTTCGCCTCGTTCGGGACGCTCTGGAGCGGGCTGGCACTCCCGCTGAGCGCCGAACCGTGGCACCTGACGCCGGCGCAGATCGGCCTGTTCGCTCTCGCCGGGCTCGCCGGCGCACTCGGTGCCGCCCGCGCGGGACGGTGGGCCGACCGCGGACACGCCGGCACGGTCACGCGCTGGGCACTGGTGGTCCTGATCGGGTCGTGGGCGTTCACCGCCCGCACCGGGCAGTCCCTGTGGCTGCTGGGCGCGGGCGTGATCCTGCTGGACCTCGCGGTGCAGGCCGTCCACGTCAGCAACCAGCACCTCATCACCACAGCGCGGCCCCGGCAGGCCGGCAGCGTGATCGGCGCGTACATGGCCTTCTACTCCCTCGGCTCGGCCCTCGGCGCGGTGACCACGGCGTGGACGTACGCGACCGTCGGGTGGCCCGCCGTCTGCCTGCTCGGCGCCGGCTACGCGACCGCGGCCCTCGCGGTCTGCGCCTTGTCCCCCCGGCCGCGCCCCGCCGGCGCGGCTCCGCACCGGCCGCCCGGGAGCCCCGAGGAGCTCGCCCGGCGGTGACGGGGGATCCACGAGCCGGAACGGCTACCGCGGCTCATCGGGCGTCAGCCGTCAGCGGTCGGCGGTGCCCGCGTACCTGCCGACGAGCGGGACGAACTGGGCAGGGGTCAGCGGTCGCACGCGCACCAGCCGGCCCTGTCGCTTGGTGTACAGGGTGACGATGTCGGCGATGTCGCCACTGATCGGCATGACCAGGCGGCCGCCCTCGGCCAGTTGCCCGGCCAGCGGCCCCGGCACCGTGGGGGCGGCGGCCGAGACGACGACGGCGTCGAACGGGGCGTGGGCGGGCAGGCCGGCGGTGCCGTCGGCGACCTGGACCTCGACGTTGGTCACGCCCGCCGCGGCCAGGTTGGTCCGGGCGTGCGCGGCCAGGTCGGGGTGGCGTTCCACGGAATAGACGCGGTGGGCCAGGTGGGCCAGCAGGGCGGTCTGGTACCCGTAGCCGGTGCCGATCTCCAGGACGGTCTCCGTACCGGTCAGCCGCAACGCGTCGATCATCTGGGCGACCAGCGACGGCTGCGAGGTCGGCTGCCCGTGGCCGATCGGGATCGGCTCGTCGAGCTGGGCCCGGCCGGCCGAGCGCGGCGGTACGAACATCTCGCGCGGCGTGGCGGCGACGGCGGCCAGCAGGCGGGGATCGGTCATCCCCATCTGCCTGACGACCTCCGCCAGCGTGCGCATCGCCGGTCAGCTCTCGCCCTCGAAGAGGCTGGTCACCGAGCCCTCCAGGAACACCTCTCTGATGGCGCGCGCCAGCAGCGGGGCGATGGACAGCACGACCAGCCGGCCGGAGGGGAAGCGCGTCAGGGTGGGCAGCGTGTTGGTGATGACGAGCCGGGCCAGGTTGGCCTTCTCGAGCCGCTCGACCGCGTCGCCGGAGAACACCCCGTGCGTGGCGACCGCGAGGACCTGGGTGGCGCCCCGGTCGGCGAGGGCCTCGGCGGCGCGTACCACGGTGCCGCCGGTGTCGATCATGTCGTCGATGATCACGCAGGCGCGCCCGGCCACCTCGCCCACCACCTCGTGCACGCTGACCTCGTTCGGCCGCTCGATGTCCCGCCGCTTGTGGATGATCGCCAAGGGGCAGCCGAGCCGATCCGTCCATTTCTCGGCCACGCGGACCCGGCCGGCGTCCGGCGCCACCACGGTCAGCTGTCGCGTGTCCACGTGCCGGGTGACGTAGTCGGCGAGCAGGGGAAGCGCGTGCAGGTGATCGACGGGGCCGTCGAAGAAGCCCTGGATCTGCGCCGTGTGCAGGTCGACGGCCATGAGCCGGTCGGCCCCGGCGGCGGCGAACAGGTCGGCCATCAGCCGGGCCGAGATCGGCTCGCGGCCGCGGTGCTTCTTGTCCTGGCGGGCGTACCCGAGGAACGGCACCACCACCGTGATCCGCCGGGCAGAGGCGCGCTTGAGCGCGTCGACCATGATGAGCTGTTCCATGATCCACGTGTTGATCGGGGCGGAGTGGCTCTGGATCACGAACGCGTCGGAGCCGCGTACGGACTCCTCGAACCTGACGTAGATCTCGCCGTTGGCGAACTCCCGCAGGTCGATCGGCGTCACCTCGATACGCAGCTCGCGGGCCACCTCATGGGCGAGATCCGGATACGCGCGGCCTGAGCAGAGCATCAGCTTCTTCTCGCTGACCTGCTTGATCCCCGTCATGACTCCCCCTTGACCGCGATCAGCCGCCCGCGCTCCGGTGCCCCCGCTTCGGTGCCTCGCTACCAGCGCGGCTACCCGGGGCCACGACGTGCTAACAGGGCCCGCAATCCGCAACACCCGCTTCGACCTGCGATGATTCGCCGATTGAGGGGTAGGCGACAGTTGGAGGTTCCATCGGCACCTGTCGAAGGAGGCACCAATGGGCACACCGGGAACCAACAAGAGGGTCCAGGACGTGATGCACCAAGGGGCCGAGTGCATCGGTGAGCACGACAGCCTGCGCACGGCCACGCAGATGATGCGTGACCTGTCGGTCGGCGCGCTGCCGATCTGCGGGGAGGACGACCGGCTCAAGGGCATCATCACCGACCGTGACATCGTGATCAAGTGCTGCGCGGAGGGCAAGGACCTCGACCGCATGACGGCGGGCGAGCTGGCCCACGGCCTGGTGTGGACGGAGTCCGGCAGCAGCCTCGAGGAGGCGCTGCAGATGATGGCTCAGCACCAGATCAAGCGGCTTCCCGTCCTCGAGAACAAGCGGATCGTGGGCATGGTCAGCGAGGCCGACCTGGCCAAGGAACTGCCCGACAACAAGCTCGCGGAGTTCGTGCACCGGGTCTACGCACCCGCCTGACCCGGCCCTGACGCCCCGGCCGGGGGTCCGGACGAGCGCCGGCCCCCGGACGGGGTCCCGGGTCACCCGACGATGACCTGGAGGTCGAACGTGCCCTGGTGAGGGATGCGCAGGGCGTGGAAGCGGCGGGCGCCGTCACGGAAGTAGCGCACGCTGCCCGCGGCGACGGTCGCCGGCAGCGGGGTGCCCCAGCGGAAGCGGATCGTGGTGCCGCCCCGGCGGACGTCGAAGCCGTCGGCGGTGGCGGTGGTCGACCCGCCGAACGCGGCCCGCGTGCCGTCGGTGAAGGTGAGGACGTCCCCGGGCTGGAGGACGAGGGGGATCTGCTCGGTGGCGGGGGCGTTCGCGGTGACGGTGCGCCGGATCGTCCGGCGGGTGACCAGGACGTCCGTGGTGACGTCCGCGTTGCCGTAACGGATGCCGAAGGCGGCGGGGGCCGAGCCGCCGGTCCACTCCGTGCCGCCGGGGGCGCCGCGGAAGTACGTGGCGGGCAGGGAGCCGTTGGAGTCGGGCACCTGGCCGGGGAAGACGGTGGACCAGCAGGCGTGGTTGTTGTCGTTGAGCCCGCAGATGATCGTGCCGGCTTCGGGGTGCCACAGGAAGGTCAGGCCGGTGCGGCTGCGGGAGGCGCGGTTGCCGAAGTAGCCGCCCAGGTACAGGCCGGGCTTGCGGACGTACAGGAAGTCCTGCCCGCCGTCTCTGCGCAGCTCGACGAAGTCGTGCGAGCGCAGGTAGGGCAGGTTCGCGATGGCGGCGGCCCGCTGCCGCCGGCTGGGGAAGCGTTCGCCGTTGAGGCCGTGGGTGAGGATGCGCGGCGAGGTGTCCTGCTTGGCCAGCGGCGTCACCGGGTCGGTGGACGCGGCCCAGGCGGCGCGGGCCTCGGCCAGGTCCTCGCGGGCGGTCATGAACGCCGACAGCAGCGGCACCTCGCGGGTGAACGTCCAGTTGAGCGCGGTCCTGTCGGGGTCGGGCCGGACCTCGTCGTACCAGCGGGCGCTGGTGCGGGTGGAGGGGGCGACGTTGACCATGTACCCGGAGCCGTCGGGCTCGCGCAGCAGGTTGTAGGACAGGAAGCCGGTGAAGGCGCGGGCCATGTCCACCAGGTTAGGGTCCGGGTTGTGGTGGTAGGCGTCGGCCAGCTCGGGGAGCATGACCTCGAAGTTGTAGTTCATGTCGTGGCCGCGCTCCTCGTGGAAGAAGCCGGCGGGGCTCACGCCGGTCGCGGCGATCCGGGCGAACGCCTCGGTCAGGCTCGTGGCGAAGGCGGGGTCGGGGTCGTGCTTGAGCGCGAACGCGACCCCGGCCAGGCCCGAGGCGGTCTGGTTGGCGTAGTGGAGGGGTTCCTGCCAGACGGTGCGGTTGCCGGGGTTCAGGAACCACGTCATGGCCGTACGCAGAGCGGTGGCCACCTGGGCCTGCCTGGCGGGCAGCACCCCGGCCGAGCGCAGCATCCACAGGGTCTTGGCGAGGTAGCCGAGCCCGAACCCGGTGGGCGCCAGGCCGTGCTCGTTGCGGCTGTACTCGGGGAAGGAACCGTCGGGGTGCTGGAGCGACAGGTAGTGGCCGAGCGCCGCGTCGAGCGCGGCCAGCAGGTTCGTGTCCCCGGCGTACGGGTTCCACGGGCGGGGGTTGGCGTAGAACCAGGCCAGCGTGAAGACGTGCTCCTGCACGCGGGCGTTGAACGTCGCCGCCGGCGTGCGCCACCAGCCACCGGCGAAGAAGCCGCTGTCGGCCATGTCGTTGACCATGGGCGCGAGCGTGACCAGGTACGGCGCGAAGCGCTGCTCGTGGGGGGCGAACAACGCGCGGTCGACGGTCGGCGGCGGCGCCAGGTCGGGAACCGCGGCGAACGCGGTGCCGGAGGCGAGCACGGGGGCGGACGCCGGGAGCAGGGCAGCGGCGCGGAGCAGGGTACGGCGGGACAGCATGGTCGGCCTTTCAGAGGGGTGTGTGCGTTCCAGAGGGCGTGCCACAGGCGTCGGCGAACCGGGTGAACGCCTGCGGCAGGGTGAATTTGGACGGGATGGGGGCGCACGATGGGCGGTGCGGGAACGTGAGGCCGGCGCCGAGCGCGTCTCCCGATGTCTCGACCAGGCGGGGAGTTACCTCCCCTCGCGTACGGGTGCCAGCGTCGATCCCTCGACCAGCTCGCACGCCAGCAGTTCCTGCGGGATGCCGCCGCGCTCCAGCACCCGGGTGAGCAGCTCGACGGCCCTGCGGCCCATCTCCCGCCGGGGGATGCGGAACCCGGCGAAGTCGATGTCGGTCGAGACGGGCCTGGTGGGCGCGCCCAGCGCGACGATGGACAGGTCGCGCGGCACGTCCAGGCCACGGGACCGGGCGGCCTCGGCGATGGCCGCGCCATCGGCCAGCTCCTCGGCGAACACCACGCTCGCGCCGGAGCCGAACAGCCGGTCCGCGGTCGCCAGATGCAGCCCTTCGACCCCGGTCGCGGCCACGCCCTCGGTGAAGCCGCGCAGCCGGTCGGCGTAGGACTCCGCGCCCGCCCCCGCTCCGACGTAGGCCATCCGCCGGTGCCCGAGCGCCGCCGCCCGCTCGACCAGCGCGCGCACCGCCGGCGGGTAGTCCGCTCCGACGAACGGCACCGGCCCACCCGCGTCGTCGCGGCGGCCGACCGAGACGAACGGAATGCCCTCGGACAGCAGCCTGGCCAGGTCCTCCCGGTCGATCGTCCGGCCGAGCAGGACGCATCCGTCAGCCAGCCGGATCCGGCTCTCCGCGCTGAAGATCCGCCGCCGCTCACCCCGCTCCACCTTGGCGCTGGTGAACAGCAGCAGGTCACAGCCCGCCTCCTCGGCGCACTCCTCGATGCCGACCAGGAACGGGTGGTAGAAATCCGCGCTCTCTGCGGGGAAGACGGCTTCGTAGGTGAACACGCCATAGATGCGGTTGCGCCGTTCGGCGAGCCGGCGCGCCGCCGGGTCGGCCACGTACCCGGTCTCCCTGATCACCTGGAGCACCCGCTCGCGCGTTTCGGGCGAGATCCGCACCTCGCCCTCGGCCCTGCCGTTGAGCACCAGCGACACCGTCGTCTGGCTCACTCCGGCCATGCGCGCGATGTCCTGCTGCGTCAGACGCCGCCCTGAAGCAGTCACAGTACGTATCACCCGTCAGCTGATAATGCGTATTAGTCCGGTCATTGTGAAACCGAACGCAACGGGGCGTCAAGAGATAATCGCCGTGATAATCCGTATTAGCAGCGGATTATCGCTTCCGGCCGTCCTGCGGCCGTGTGATCGGGCCGTGTGACCGGCAGGGCGAGGTCAACCCGCCGGGCGGCAGCGTGCGGAAGACTTTCTGTCGTGGCAGACGAAGATCGGGTGCTCAGGCATTACGTGCTGAACGACGAGGCAGGGCGTCTCTGGGCTACTCCCCGCGGTGAGCTCACCCGCAGGCGTACCTGGGACATCTTCCGGCGGTTCCTCCCCGAGAGCGGACGGGTCGCCGACGTCGGAGGTGGGCCGGGGACGCACGCGGCGCACCTGGCCGGGCTCGGCCATGAGGTGGTGCTGGTCGATCCGGTGCCGAAGCACATCGAGCAGGCCTCCGCTCTCGCTGCCCGCAGCCAGAGCGGAGGCTTCTCGTGCCGGCTCGGGGACGCTCGCGGCCTCCCGCTCCCCGACGCGGGTTTTGACGCGGTGCTGCTGATGGGCCCGCTCTATCACCTTGCCGGCGCCGCCGACCGGCAGCTGGCGCTGCGGGAGGCCTTACGGGTGCTCCGGCCTGGGGGCCGGTTGCTGGCCGAGGTCATCGGCCGCTACGCGTGGGTCATCGACGCGACCACCCGGGGACTGCTGGGTGACCAGCAGGTCTGGGACACGTTCGAGCTGAATCTGCGTACGGGGCTGAGCAACACCCCGGACAGGCCCGATGAGGTCTTCTGGGCGTATTTCCACCGGGCGGAGGAGGTGGGGCCGGAAGTGGAGCTGGCGGGCTTCGTCCACGAGCGTCTCTTGGCCGTGGAGGGGTTCGCGGGGCCGCTGGGCAATCTCGAGGAGTTGCTGCGGGAGCCGGAGGCTCTGCTGCGGGTGCTCCGGCTGACCGAGTCCGAGCCGTCCATGCTGGGGGTCAGCGCTCATCTGATGGCGGTGGCGTCGAAACCGATCACCGACGCGGACGACGACCGCTGACCGCCGGCGTCGGCGTCGGCGTCGGCGTCGGCGGGCAACGCCTGCCGGCAGGGGGCTGGACCGGTCACGAGCTGACGTCCGTGATGTGCGGTCCCGAAGTTGTTTCGCCGAGGCTGTCACAGCCTGGAGGGCTCCGCTGTCTTAGCTGAGGACCGGGGGCGACCAGGTCCCCCGGCGCGGACAGGAGGAGTTCGTCATGAAGATCGTGGTAGTCGGCGGGACCGGGTTGATCGGGTCGAAGCTGGTGACGAAGCTGGGCGAGCACGGTCACGAGGCGGTGGCGGCGGCACCGAACACCGGCGTGAACACCCTCACCGGCGAAGGGCTGGCCGAAGTGCTGAAGGGCGCGTCGGTGGTGATCGACGTGTCGAACTCCCCCTCCTTCGAGGAGGCCGCCGTGCTGGAGTTCTTCACGACCTCCACCCGCAACCTGCTCGCCGCGGAGGCGGAGGCCGGCGTCGGGCACCACGTCGCGCTGTCCGTCGTGGGTACGGAGCGGCCGCCCGGCAACGCCTACTTCCGGGCGAAGATCGCTCAGGAGAAGCTGATCCAGGAGTCGTCGATCCCGTTCTCGCTCGTGCACGCCACCCAGTTCTTCGAGTTCGTACGGCGCATCGCCGACGAGGCCACCGACGACGGCAAGGTACGGATGCCGCCCGTGCTCTTCCAGCCCATCGCGGGCGACGAGGTCGCGCAGGCGGTCGGCCGGGCCGCGGTGGGAACCCCGCTGAACGGCAGGACCGAGGTGGCCGGGCCCGAGGTGTTCCGGATGGACGAGTTCTTCCGCGAGGCGCTGGCCCACTGGGGTGACCCGCGCGAGGTGGTGACCGACCCGCACGCGCACTACTTCGGGTCCGAGGTGCTGGAGCGCTCGCTGGTGCCGGACGACGGCGCCGCCCTCGGCCAGATCCGCTACCGCGACTGGCCCGGCCGCGACGAGCTCCCCAAGTAGCACGGTTCGCGCACGAGGACAGCACGCGATGAGAGTGCGTGAGACTCGCGAAGCGCCGATCTGGTGGCGGTGACCTCCGCCCCTTCCGACAACTGAGGTATGTCACAAATGAACCACTCCCAATCCCGGAACGCCGTCGCATCGGCCCGGATCGACACGCTCGACAGCCTGCGCGAGCACCTGCAGTGGGCGGTCGAGCTGGAGCACGCGACCCTGCCGCCGTACCTGTGCGCTCTGTACTCGCTGAACCCGGAGCGCAATCCGGCGGCCGCCGAGGTGGTGAGCAGCGTCTTCGTGGAAGAGATGCTGCACCTGGCGCTGGCCGCCAACCTGCTGAACGCCGTCGGCGGCAGCCCGCGCCTGGACACGCCGGAGATGCTGCCGCCGCATCCCCGGCGGCTCCCCCACGCCGCCCCCTCCCTGGAGCTGTCGCTGCTGCCCTTCGGCGCGGAAGCGCTGGAGATGTTCCTGCGGCTCGAACAGCCGGCGCCGCCCGGCGGCCCGGCCGAGGGCGCCGGCTACGAGACGATCGGGCAGTTCTACGCCGCGATCGAGCAGGGGCTGCGCCACCTGTGCGAGCAGCTCGGCGAGCAGGCGGTCTTCACCGGCGATCCGGCCCGCCAGGTGAGCGGCACCCATTTCCGGCACACCGCCGGGCAGCTGTTCCCGGTGGAGGACCTCGAGTCCGCGCTGGGTGCGATGGAGGAGATCGTCGAGCAGGGCGAGGGCACGGCCCGCGGCGGGGTCTGGGACGGCGACCAGGACATCTTCCACCCCGAACGGGACGAGGTGGCCCACTACTACCGGTTCCAGGAGCTCAAGGCCGGCCGGCGCTACCGGCGCGGCGACACCGCGCAGACCGGGCCCACCGGCGAGACGGTCTCCGTGGACCTGGCCGCCGTGTCTCCGATGCGGCACAACCCGCAGCTGGCCGACCACGCCCCGGGCAACCCGATCCGTACGGCGCAGGAACAGTTCAACAGCACCTACTGCGACCTGCTGAACCTGCTGGAGCAGGCGTTCAACGGCAACCCGAAGCTGCTCGCGGACGCCACCGGCACCATGTACGCGGTCAAGGGCAAGGCCCAGGCCCTGATGCAGCTGGCCGACGAGGAAGGCACCGTGGCCGGGCCCACCTTCGAGTACGTCCCGCCGGAGTCGCGCGGCTGAGTGCCGTCGGCCGGTGGCAGCGGTGAGTGCGACTGGCCATCGCCCGCGGGGCCTACGCGCCGGCCCCGTAGGTCCCGTACTCCGGAAGGCCTGTCGACTCGAAGGTGTGCACCGACAGGCCGCCCGGTGTCGTCTGCTGGCTGACGAGCCGCAGGCCGGCCGGGGCGCCGCCGTCCGGGAACAGGCGCCGGCCCCGGCCCACCACCACCGGGGCGATCGCGAGCCGCAACGTGTCGACCAGCCCGGCGGCCAGCAGGGACTGCGCCAGCCGGGCGCTGCCGTGGATCTGCAGCTCCCGGCCGGGCTGCCGCTTCAGCTCGGCCACCTGGGCGGGGACGTCGCCGGACAGGATCGTGGTCGGGTTCCATCCCGCCGTGGTCAGGCTGTGGGAGGCCACGTACTTCGGCAGGCCGTTCATGATGGCGGCGGCGGGATGGTCGGTCATCTTCGGCCAGTCCCGGGCGAAGTTCTGGTAGGTACGGCGGCCGAGCAGGAGCGCGTCCGCCTCGCCGAGCCAGGCGCCGACCAGCCGTTCGAACTCCTCGTCCAAGTACGGCACGAACCAGCCGCCCTGCGTGAACCCGTCACTGGTGTCCTCGTCCGGGGCACCCGGGCCCTGGGAGACACCGTCGAGCGTCAGGAACTCCTGCACAACCAGTTTCATCGCGCACCTCTCTCCTCGGCCTTCGACGGCCGACGTAACCGCTTCGAGGGGAAGGCACAACCGTCCCACTTCTTGGACTCCGCGGGGCGCGGAAACTCGTCGCCGCCCGTCTCCGGAGGCACGGAGATCGGTTGCGTGACGCCGGTGGTGGAGTGTCGAATGGGATCGGCACCGATCCTTGGAGAGGCTATGAGGCCGTTGGCCATCGCCCTGTTAGCGGTCCTGATGGCCGCGGGCTGTGCGACGCCGCGCCGGGACAAGATCACGGTCGCGTGCGGTGCGAGCGAGCAGTGGTGCGCGATGATGGTCAAGAGGTTCTCCGATGCCACCGGCGTGGAGGCCGACTTCGTCCGGTTGTCGAGCGGGGAGGCGCTGGAGCGGATCAAGGCGGCCAGGGAGCGGCAGGAGTTCGACGTCTGGCACGGCGGTCCGGCCGACTCGTACGTGGCCGCCAAGGGGCAGGGGCTGCTGGAGCCGTACAGATCCGAGAAGGCTGGCGAGATCCGGCAGGGATGGGCCGATCGGGAGAACGCCTGGAGCGGGATCTACGCCGGCGTGCTGGCCTTCTGCAACAACACCGAAGAGCTGGCCGAGCGCGGCCTGCGGCCGATCCGCTCCTGGCGGGAGCTGCTGGACGAGCGGCTGCGCGGCGGCGTCGCCCTCGCCCATCCGGCCACCTCCGGCACCGCCTACACCACGTTGTGGACGCACGTGGAGCTCGCCGGCGGCGACCAGGACGCGGCCCTCCGCTACATGCGCGACCTCCACCCGAACGTGCTGCGATACAACTCCTCCGGCAGCGCGGCCGCCGTGCAGGCGGCCAAGGAGGAGGTGGCGGTCGGCGTCGTCTTCTCCCATGACTGCGTCGCCGCGCAGGAGCAGGGCTATCCGAACCTGGAGGTGACCTTCCCGCAGGAGGGCACCGGTTACGAGCTCGGCGGCCTGGCCGTGCTGGCCGGGTCGCACAATCCCGACAGCGCGCGCGAATACGTCGACTGGGCGCTGAGCGGCGCGTCCCAGCGGCTGGGTCCGCTGGCGAAGTTCTACGCCCTGCCGACCAACACCAACGTGCCGGCCCACTCCAAGGCGGCCGATCCGGCGACGGTCAAGCTGGTCTCCTACGACGTGGAGGTCGCCGGGCGGGCCAAGCAGGCGCTCGTCGGCCGGTTCGGCGCGGAGGTCGCCGGGCCGCCCGCCTGATCGCCCGTCTAGGAGCAGCCCTCGAACTGCGGGACCGCGATCACGGACAGGTCGATGCCCGACTTGCCGAACCACTTGTCCAGCAGCATGTGCGCCGTGCCGTCCTGGTACATCTCGGTGATCGCCCGGTTGAGCTCCTCGCAGCCGGCGACGTCGCCCTTGCGCACGCCGATCGACGTCCGTTGCTCGTTGAAGGCCGCGCCGACCAGGTGCAGGTCGACGCCCGGCTTGGTGAGCAGCCCCGCCAGGATCTGGCTGTTGGTGGAGATGGCGTCGATCCTGCCGTCCTTGATCATCTCCAGGCAGACGTTGTAGTCGGGCGCCTCGACGGGGATCGCCTCGACCCGGCGCTCCTGGACGATCCGCTGCGCGATGTTCGTACCGCGCACCCAGCAGATCCTGCGGCCCGCCAGGTCGCGTACGTCGCGCACCTTGTCCTTGTCGGCCGGCCGCACCGCGATGTCCTGGAAGTCGACGTGGTACGGCCCGGCGAAGTCGATCACCTTCTTCCGCTCCAAGGTGACCGACATGTGGGCGAAGACCAGGTCGGCCCGCCCGTCCGTGAGCACGGTGAGCTGCTCCCCTGCCTTGATCTCCAGCCAGCGGATCCGCTTGCCCAGCCGGGCGACGAGGTCCTCGGCCACGTCGACGTTGAAGCCGTGGTAGGCGTTGTCCTGCCCCTTGAAGCTGATCAGCGGGACGTCGGAGCGGATGGCGACGATCAGCTCGTCGTTGTCCACGATGGAGGCGGGCCGCGTGGAGCCGCACGCGGTGAGCAGCAGGATCAGGCAGATCAGCAGTCGTCTCACCGGTACTCCCTGAGTCGTGGCCAGACGCCGGCCAGGACGAGCAGGGCCCCGGCGGCCAGCCCCGCGGGGATCCACCGCCACAGCGTCTCCAGGGCTCCGTCGCCGCTGTCGATGGCGCGCTCGAAGTCGGACTCGTGCCGCCTGACCAGCTCCTCCAGCACCTTGTCGTAGCCTTCGTAGGCCTCGGTGAGCTCGCCGTCCCAGAACTTGATCGCCGCTTCGCCGGGCATGGTCCGCATCCGCGCGTCGGCCTGCTGGAACTTCTGGTAGGCGGCGAAGAGCCGGTTTCGGTCGTCGCCGGTGAGGCCGCCGAGCAGCCCCTCGAAGTCCACGTGCAGCTTGCTCTGGTAGTCGGGCAGGCTGGTGGACTCGACGGCCGCGACCGTCAGCGACTTGTCGAGGAAGGTGTGTTCGTAGGTGTCTTTCCGGAAGCGGTCGAGCAGGTAGCGGCTCTCGTCGCCGTGCATGCTCATGCTGATCGCCCGCGCCCTGGTCAGGGTCAGCACCGAGTCGAACCCGCGCCGCTTGGCCTCCTCCAGGGCCTCGCCCTGGAGGTTGAGCAGGGTCGTGCCGGTCAGCAGGCCGGCCGCGGTGAGCAAGGTGGCGACCACCAGCGCCGGCGCGAGGATCCGGCGGAACCTGCGGGTCAGGTAGATCTGCAGGCCCAGCAGGCAGGCCAGCGCGAGCAGCCCGGTGACGACGACGGCGAAGCTGGCCAGCGAGGTGGCCGACCGCTCGGCGTCGTGCGCGCGCCTGACGATCGTCCCGGTCTCCAGGGTCAGGTTGTACGCCTGGGGCAGCAGCTCGCGGTGCATGAGGTCGGTGGCCTTCTGGTAGGCCTCGACCACGTTGTCGGGCGGCTGTCCGGCCGTGTGCCCGGACTGGGTGTCCAGCAGCCGGGCCTGGGCCGCCAGCCGCTCGTAGCGGCCCAGCCCCTCGATCAGCGACTCGACCGTGCGCTGCTCGACCGGGTCGTCCAGGGCCAGCCGGTACGCCTTGAGCAGGCTCTCGGAGATCTCCAGCCGCCGCTGGTCGTAGCTGGTCAGGTCGGCCTGCTGCTGGGGGCCGTACTCCCTGCCGAGCAGCAGCGTCTCGGCCACCAGCGCGTCCATCTCCGACATCTGCCGGTACAGGCCCGCGGTGGCGAGCACCTGCGGGCCGGCGTCATGCCCGATGGTGCGCAGGCTGGCTCCCGTGCTCGCCGCGCCCGCCAGGATCGCCGCCAGCAGCAGGGCCAGCGTCACCAGGGACAGCCCGGCCAGCGTGCGCACCCGCCCGGAGACCGATCTCTTGCGCCGGACCGGAGGCGGCGGCACCGTCACCGTCATGGCCTGCTCCGGCGGGAGACGCCGGGATCGTTGGTGCGCACCACGCCTCCCGAGATCGACTCGTGCTGGATTCGAGCATGGCCGCGGGCGCGGCGGGTCCGCAAGAGGAGCGCATCGAGAGCGAGAAATCGGGCCGCGCCAGTGCTGGGGGGAACTGGCGCGGCCCGTTCGCCGGGGGAACCATCCCATGCCCTGGAGGTGGCCGGCGAGTCTGCGGGGTCAGTGGGCGAACTGCTCCTCCTCCGTCGACCCCTTGAGCGCGGTCGTCGAGGAGTCGGGTGCCACGGCGGTGCTGACCAGGTCGAAGTAGCCGGTGCCGACCTCACGCTGGTGGCGGGTGGCGGTGTAGCCGCGCGCCTCGGCGGCGAACTCGGCCTCCTGGAGCTCGACGTACGCGGTCATGCCGTCCGCCGCGTACCCCTGGGCCAGGTCGAACATGCCGTAGTTCAGCGAGTGGAACCCGGCGAGCGTGATGAACTGGAACTTGTACCCCATGTGCCCCAGCTCCCGCTGGAACTTCGCGATCGTCGAGTCGTCCAGGTGCTTCTTCCAGTTGAACGACGGCGAGCAGTTGTAGGCCAGCATCTGGTCCGGGTACTCGGCCTTGATCGCCTCGGCGAACTCGCGGGCCACGTCCAGGTCGGGCGTGCCGGTCTCCATCCAGAGCAGGTCGGAGTACGGCGCGTACGCCAGGCCGCGCGCCACGCACGCCTCCAGCCCGTTCCTGACCCGGTAGAAGCCCTCGGAGGTGCGCTCGCCGGTGGTGAACGCCTGGTCGCGCGGGTCCACGTCGCTGGTCAGCAGGGTCGCGGCCTGTGCGTCGGTCCGCGCGACGACCAGTGTGGGGACTCCGGCGACGTCCGCGGCGAGGCGGGCGGCGTTCAGGGTCTTGATGTGCTGGCCGGTCGGGATCAGCACCTTGCCGCCCAGGTGGCCGCACTTCTTCTCGGAGGCGAGCTGGTCCTCCCAGTGCACGCCCGCGGCGCCGGCCGCGATCATGCCCTTCATCAGCTCGAACGCGTTGAGCACGCCGCCGAAGCCGGCCTCCGCGTCCGCCATGATGGGCGCCAGCCAGTACGGCGCGTCGGCGTCGCCCTCCGACCAGGTGATCTGGTCGGCGCGCAGCAGCGCGTTGTTGATGCGGCGCACGACGGCGGGCACGGAGTTGGCCGGGTACAGGCTCTGGTCCGGGTAGGTCTGCGCGCCCAGGTTCGCGTCCGCGGCGACCTGCCAGCCGGACAGGTAGATCGCCTTCAGACCGGCCCTCACCTGCTGCACCGCCTGGTTGCCGGTCAGCGCGCCGAGGGAGTTGACGTAGTCCTCGGTGTGCAGCAGGCTCCACAGCCGTTCGGCGCCCAGCCGGGCCAGCGTGTGCTCCTCCTGCACACTGCCGCGCAACCTGATCACGTCTTCGGCGCTGTAGGTGCGCTCGATGCCCTCCCAGCGAGGGTCGTTGTCCCATTCGTCCTGCAGCTGCTCAGCAGCTCCCTTGAGGCGATCGATCATTGTTCGCTCCTTTGCCGTCCCCTGGGTGCTCACGCCGAGTCTCTGCCCCTGGGTGGGGGGTCAAACAGTGCGAAGACAGCAGAAGAATCGCGAAAATTTCGCTGATGTGCATTACCTGTGGGTATTCAGCTGTGAAGAAATCGCAAGTTTTACCGTTGGCCTAGACCAATCGTGCGGTGAGAACGCGGGCCGGGGCAGGCGGGCCGCCGCCGGGAACCGTCCGATCGCGAAGGCTAGAAAATGGGCCGAATTTCTGTCTAAGATGCCGACATGGCCTCCTTGCTGGGCGAAGAACCGCTGTCTTTGACGCAAGAGCTTGATCTGATCGCGTTTGGCCAGCGCCTGCGCCACCTGCGCAAACAACGCGGGCTCACGCTGTCCGACCTCGGCTCGCGCGTCAGCAGGGCCCCCAGCCAGCTGTCGCTGCTCGAGAACGGCAAGCGCGAGCCGAGGTCGGACAAGCTCTCCTTGCTCAAGTCGCTGGCGACCGCCCTGGGCGTCCCGGTCGAGGAGCTGCTGCGCCGCCAGCCGCCCAACCGCCGCGCGCAGCTCGAGATCGCGCTGGAGGAGGCGCAGCGCGACCCCGTCTACGCAGGGCTGGGCCTGCCGCGGCTCAAGGTCTCCGCACGCGTGCCGAACGACGTGCTCGAACACCTCCTCGGCCTGTACGGCGAGCTACGCGCCCGCCAGGCCCGCGGCACCGCCACGCCGGAGGAGGCCCGGGCCGCCAACGCCGAGCTGCGCCGCCGCCAGCGCGAGGTGGGCAACTATTTCCCCGACATCGAGAAGGCCGCCGCCGAGGCCCTCGACGCCGTCGGCTACCGTGCGGGCGCCCTGTCCCAGAGCATGATCCAGAGCCTGGTCACGCACTTCGGCTACACCGTGCACACCGCTCAAGACCTGCCCCGCTCCGTGCGCTCCATCACCGACCTGCGCAACCGCCGCATCTACGTCAAGCACGAGCAGCTCGGCATGCACACCCCGCGCACGATCCTGCTCCAGACGCTCGGCCACCTCGCGCTCGGCCACGACAAGCCGCGCGACTTCGCCGACTTCCTGCGCCAGCGCACCGAGGCCAACTACTTCGCCGCCGCCGTCCTCGTGCCGGAGAAGGCCGCCGCCCTCTACCTTCAGGAGGCCAAGTCCGACCGGGCGCTGTCGGTGGAGGACCTGCGGGACGTGTTCGCCGTGTCGTACGAGATGGCCGCCCACCGCTTCACCAACCTCGCCACCCACCACCTGGGCCTCGTCTGCCACTTCGTGCGCAACGACGCCGGCGGCACCATCTACAAGGCGTACGAGAACGACGGCATCGTCTTCCCCGCCGACGAGCAGGGGGCCATCGAGGGGCAGCGGATGTGCCTGCAGTGGTCGGGGCGGCAGGTGTTCGCCTCGCCGGACCGGTTCTCGGTGTTCTACCAGTACTCCGACTCGCCCACCGGGACCTACTTCTGCGTGGCGCACGTCGATCCGTCGCGCGAGCGGGACTTCGCGATCACGCTGGGGGTGCCGTACAAGGAGTCGCGCTGGTTCCGGGGGCGCGAGACCACCCACCGGACGAAGTCCAACTGCCCGAACGGCGACTGCTGCCGCCGCCCGCCGACCGATCTGGCCGAACGCTGGGAGGGTTACGCCTGGCCGTCCGCCCGCGCCAACTCCCACGTGCTGGCCGCCCTGCCGCCCGGGTCGTTCCCCGGCGTGGACGAGGCCGACGTCTACACCTTCCTGGAACGGCACGCGGCAACCAGCTGAGCCGCCCGCCGCCGCCGGGCGCGGTAGCCGGTTCCCTGGAGTCGGCGGGCGTCGGAGGCGTCCCGGCGGGGTGGTCACCGCCGGAACGCCCGCGCCGCGTCAGACCAGGGCCTCGGCGGCCGGGCCGGTCTCGCCGAGGGTCAGCGCCATGCCGCGCTCGATGGCCTCGATGATGCGCGGCCGCAGCTCGGCGGCGCTGATGATCGCGTCCACCGAGCCGACCTCCACCGCCCGCTGGATGCTGTGCACCCGGTCGAACTCCGCCGCGACCTCGCCCAGCTTCTCCGCCCGGACGGCCGACTGCACCTCGGCGAGCCGGGCGTTCAGCGCCGCCCGCTCGGCGCCGCTGGCCGCCGAGATCCGCCTCTGCAGCTCCGTCACCCGCGGGTCGGTCGCCGTGCGGTTGTTCACCTCGCCGGAGAACACCACGGCCGCCGCCGGCGCGCCGCCCAGCACCGAGGCGAACGAGCCCTCCAGCGCCAGCACGGTCATGTTCGGGTTGAGCGCCTTGGAGAACACCACGAACGCGCCCCCGTGGTAGCGGGAGATCACGCAGAACACGATCGGGCCCTCGAAGTTCACGATCGCCCGGCCGATCTCCGCACCGTACTCCAGCTGCAGCTTGCGCATCGACTCCGGTGAGCCGTCGAACCCGGACAGGTTCGCCAGCACCACCAGCGGCCGGTTGCCGGACGCCGCGTTGATCGCCCGCGCGGTCTTCTTCGACGACCGCGGGAACAGCGTGCCCGCGGTGTAGGTGTCGGGCCCGTCGGTGGGCGGGAAACCGCGCCGCGGCACCGACCGCGACTCGATGCCGACCAGGCAGACCGGCCAGCCGCCGATGTGCGCGTCCTGCACCGCGGACGTCTCCGCGTCCGCCATGCCCGCCCAGCGCTCCAGCACCGGGTGGTCCTGGTCGGACAGCGCCCGCATCACCGTGCGGATGTCGAACGGCTTCTTGCGGTCCGGGTTGTGCCGCGCGGAGAAGATCTCGCCGACGGTGGTGAAGTCGCTGCCCGCGATCTTGTGCGGGAACTCGGTGACGTCGCGGTCGGCCGGGTCGGAGGTGCGGGCCCGCCGGGGCGCGGCCTCGCCGGGCACGACGTAGGTGTGGTCGTAGTGGGCCATCAGCACGTCGCGGGCCGCCGCCAGGTTCGGCGCCCAGTATTGCGCCTGGCCGTTCGGCCCCATGACGCGGTCGTAGCCGCCGATGCCGAAGTTGTCCTCGGCCGACACCCCGCCGGAGAAGTCCAGCGACTGCTTGCCGGTGAGCACCATCGCCGAGTCCGGCGTCATCACCAGGATGCCCTTGGTGTGCATGAGCATCGTCGCCTCGGCGTTCCAGTACGGCTGGGCGCCGACGGTGATCCCGGCGACCACGATGTTGATCTCGCCGCCGTCCTGGGTGAACTCGACGATCCGCTTGAGCGCGGCGGCCACCCAGTCCATGTTCTCGGTGCCCGAGCTCATCGAGATCCGCGCCCCCGCCGACAGCGCGAACCACTCCAGCGGGACCCGCATCCGCTGCGCCAGGTCGAGCGCCGCGATCACCCGCGAGCACTCCGGCTCCGACAGCGCGCCCAGCGCCTTGGTCGGGTCGCCGAGCAGCACCACCCGGGTGACGCCCTCGGGATGCCGCTCGGTCGGCGTCGTGACGACGCCCGCCACGATCGCCGCGGAGTTCTTCCCCTTCGGCCGGTCCACCGGCACGAGGGCGCCGTGCTCGTCGAGGTCGTGCTCGGCGAAGCTGCCCTGCGGGCCGGCGAGCAGGCCGGTCAGCTCGTACGGGTAGACGTTCCCGCGCCGGGCCGCGCGCAGCACCTTCTGGCGGTAGTCGTCCAGCGGCTGCACCGGCTCCGTCGGCGGCTCGCCGACGTGCAGGTGCGCTCCGTGGCCCGGGTCGAGGGTGATCGTCACGGCGACCTCGGTCAGCTCGCCGGAGGCGGTGCGCTGGCGGGCCACGAACTGCACCTCCTCCAGCCCCGCGCCGGCGGTGGTCGGCAGGATGCGCTGCAGGAGCATGTTGAGCTCTTCGGTGGACAGCTCGGTCGACGGCCAGACGTACATCATCATCCGGTTGGTGTCGAACCGCTTGTTCTGCGGCCGCTGCGCCTGGATGTTGCGGATCGCGTCCAGGCCCGCGGTGATCGCGTCCTCCACCGAGGGCAGCGCGACCAGCCTGCCGTCGGCCTCGCGCAGCGGTGTCAGGTCGCGGACCTGGCCCATGGCGATGAGCCGCTCGTCGGCCGGGTTGCTCTTCGCGACGGCCTTGAACAGGTAGATCTCCTCGTCCGCGGACGGCAGCCGGGTGAGGTCGAACTCGCGCCACCGCTGCAGCTGCAGGCGCTCCGCGATCTGCGGGTGCAGGCCGCGGATCAGCCGGTCCTCGGCGAAGCCGGTGCCGTCGGGGCGGAACGTGAAGTGATGGTGCATCACGGCGCCGCCGGTGCCGGCGACGGTGGTGGTGATCCGGCGGACGCCCGCGGGGTGCGGGTGCTCGGCGAGGAGCTGCCCGAGCCGTACCGCCATCGCGTCGGCGTCCGGCTGGTCCTCCCACGTGACGTAGAGGTCGGCGACCAGCCCGTGCCCGGCCTCGGTGGCGTCGGCTTCGGTGGCGAACGTGGCGACGGCGCCGATGGCGTCGGGCAGGGCGGCGATGTCGACCGCGGTGGTGATCACCCGCGTCACGCCGCCCGCGCCGGTGTGCTCGGCGGTGACGAACCGGCACCCCGCGATCTCGCGCACGGTGACCTCGGACAGGCCGCGGTTGCCGTAGTAGCGGCGGGTCAGCACCTCCAGCAGCGGGGCGTGGTCGCGCCCCGAATGGCCGATCCGCTGGCCGATCAGCCGGACCAGCGGCTCGGAGCTGGCCACCATGGCCTGGATCCGCTCGGCGCGGTCCGGCGCGTCCGGGTTGCGGTCAAGGTGACGCAGCTCGCCGCGGACGGCGGCGTACACCCTGGCGCGGTTGCGGCGCAGCAGCGGCTGGGCGAACCAGCGGAACACCACGCCGCGGGCCAGGTCGGACACCGCGGGGAAGCGCACCTGCGTGGCCTCGACCAGGTGCTCCAGGGCGAGCCCGGAGCGCTCGCTGAGCTCCTCGACCGGCTGGGCGCCGGCCAGCCACCGGCGCAGCAGCTCCGACACGATCCCGACGCCGGTGCTCATCCGCTGCTGGGCCAGGAAGATCCGGAAGACCGCGGCCTCCAGCTCCGGCGTGCGGTCGAGGTCGTCGACGCCGTAGTGACCGAGCACCTTCCGCAGCTTCGTCTGGAACCCCTCGGTGACGCCGGCGCGCTCGACGTCGAGGCTCTGCAGGTAGCTGTGGAAGTATTCGCGCGGGCTGTGCACCGGGCTGTGCGGCTCGACGTCGATCTCGCCGCCCGGCTTGTTGCGGCTCAGCTCGCACAGGTCGGCGAACACGGTGAGCAGGTCGAGCTCGCCCTCCAGCGGCCGGTTCCCCAGCTCGGCCCGCGCGGCCAGGTAGCCGGACAGCGCGCGCTCGCGGTCGTAGGGGTCGGCGTCGAAGCCGAGCAGCAGGCTGCGCAGGTCATGCAGGTCGCGCGCGGCCCGGTCGGCCGCGGGCACACCGGACGGCTCGGCGGGCAGGTCGATCTCCACGGTCTCGCCCGCCACACCCTCGTCGGCGCCTTCGTCGGCGAGGGGCTCCAGGCGCATCAGCGGCGCGCCGGTCTCGACCTGGCTGCCCACCGACACCGGGCACTCGCGGACCCGGGCGCGGAACGGCGCGCGCAGCACCGTCTCCATCTTCATGCTCTCCAGCACCAGGATCGGCGCACCGGCCTCGACCTCGTCGCCGACCGACAGCGGCGTCGCCACGACCAGCGCGGGCGCGGGGGAGCGTACGACGCCGCCCTCGTCACGGCTGATCCGGTGGGTGACGCCGTCGACCTCGACCAGGTGGATCGGCCCGTGGGTGGCCGACACCAGCCGGAACCGGCGGCCGTTGACCACGATCCGGCCGCTGTGCTCGTCGAAGCGCTCGACCTCGACGTCGACCGGGTGCGGCTCGCCGCCGCCGGAGATGCCGACGCGGAAGCGCTGCTGCCCGACCCGCGCCACGCTCAGCCGGTAGGCGGCGCCGCGGAGCTTGAGGTCGAGCGGGCGGCCCGGTTCGTGCTGCACCTGCGGGCGCCCGCCGTGCGCGGTGGCCAGCAGCCGCCGGCGGCTGACCTCCTCCTCGTCCCGGTACGCCTCGATCGCGGCGGCGGCCAGGGCGATCGCGGAGTGCCGGTGGCTGACCAGGCGGCCCTCGGCGCGCACGCGGTCGATCCAGCCGGTGTCGGCGCTCGCGTCGATGACCTCCGGCTGGTCGAGCAGGTCGAGCACGAAGCTCTTGTTGGTGGCGCCGCCCTCGATGATCACCGTGGTCTCGGCCATCGCGCGGCGCAGCCGGCCCAGCGCCTGCTCGCGGTCGCGGCCGTAGGCGATGATCTTCGCGATCATCGAGTCGAAGTCGGCCGGGATGGTGTCGCCCTCGCTGACGCCGGTGTCCACGCGGATGCCGGGCCCGGAGGGCAGCACCAGGCGCGCGATGCGGCCCGGGGCGGGCGCGAAGTCGCGGTCGGGGTCCTCGGCGTTGAGCCGGGCCTCGACGGCGTGGCCGGACTCGGCCGGCTGCGGGCCCTCCAGCCTGCCGCCGGCGGCCACGTGCAGCTGCAACCGGACCAGGTCGGTGCCGGTGGTGATCTCGGTGATCGGGTGCTCGACCTGCAGCCGGGTGTTGACCTCGAGGAAGGCGAACAGCTTGTCGCCGGGGTGGTAGAGGAACTCCACGGTGCAGGCGCCCTGGTAGCCGACGGCCACGGCGAGCCGCTCGGCGGAGGCCTTCAGCTCGGCGGTCTGCTCGGCCGACAGGACCGGCGAGGCGGACTCCTCGATGATCTTCTGGTTGCGCCGCTGCACCGAGCAGTCGCGCACGCCCAGCGCCCACGCGGTGCCCTGCCCGTCGGCGATGACCTGGACCTCGACGTGGCGGGCGCCGGTGACCAGGCGCTCCAGGAAGACCACGCCGGAGCCGAACGCGCGCAGCGCCTCCTGGCTGGTGCGCTCGTAGGCGTCGGTCAGGTCCTCCTTCGAGGAGACCATGCGGATGCCGCGCCCGCCGCCGCCCGCGGTCGCCTTGAGCATCAGCGGGTAGCCGATCTCGTCGCCGGCGCGCAGCGCCTCGTCGAGGGTGGCGACCTCGCCCCGGCTCCACGGCGCGACGGGTACGCCGACCTCCTCGGCGATGAGCTTGGCGCCGATCTTGTCACCGAGCCGGCGCATCGCCTCGGCGCTCGGCCCGATGAAGGTGACGCCGATCTTCTCGCACAGCTCGGCGAACGCCGGGTCCTCGGCGACGAAACCCCAGCCGACCCAGGCGGCGTCGGCCCCGGTCTCCATCAGCGCCCGCTCCAGGACGGCGTGGTCGAGGTAGGGCCGGGCCGAGGCGGGTCCCAGTAAATAGGCGGCGTCGGCTTCACGGACGAAGGTCGCGTTGCGGTCGGCGTCGGTGTAGAGGGCGACCGTCTCGATCCGTGTCCCGGTTTCCGCGGAAAGATCACGGACGGCGTGGATGAGCCGCATCGCGGCCTCTCCACGGTTGACGATGGCGACACGACTGAACACCGGCAGAGCCTCCCAAATACGCATGCGCAGAAGGCGACGTCCGGATCTCGGATCGTCGCCCGTAGCTTTCTCTACCCTGCTTGATTACCACCTGGTACACCAATGTCCCGCATGGCGCATGCCGGACCCGCTGCTTTGTGGAGACCCCACAAAAGGCTTTCCGGCCATGGCGACCGGCCGCCGTCTCATGTGAGGTCTGCCACAAACACGCTCACAGGTCCGCGGAGAGCCCGGGCGGGCCCCCCGGGCTGCGGCAGGGCTCGGGTGCCGATGGTGGACCTGCCCTGGTAGGCGGCCTGCCGTACGCGGCCGGACGGTGCCGCGCACTCGCCCCGGCCGGTCGCCGTCAGCGGCGATTCACCCCGCGCACCACCGGCAGCCCCGTGCCGGAGTCGAGCACGAGGCGGTCGCCGAGCGGTCGCGCGAGCGTGACGGTGATCGTGTCGATCTTGAGCATCGCCGGGCACAGCCCGTCGGAGCCCTCCTGGTCCACGTCGACCACCACCACCTGGCCGGTCTCGTACGCGCGCGCCCCGTGGACGGTGTCACAGGCGCCGTGGCCGTACTGGAGCAGCAGCTCGGCAGGCCGACCGGCGACGGGCTCGAACCCCATCACCTCTTCGGTGTCCTCCTGCCGCGGCTCGGGGCGGGCGGCGACGGCCGAGGGGTCGACCGCCACGTGGACGTACCTCTGCTCGATCCCTTTGACGGTGAACATCCAGGCGGGCACCCCGATCCGGCCCCGGCTGGTCTCCAGCGGCACCTCGCCCAGCTCGGCGCCGGTCACCCGGAGGGGGCGGCAGCCCTTGGCCGGGCACTCCTCCTCGATGAAGTCCTCGGGTGCGCTGAACGCCGCGTACGCGCTCGCCGCCGCGACGAGCGGCACCTGCGAGACCGACCCGTCCGGCCAGCGCACGTCCGCGGGGGCCGGGGCGTCCGCGGGCAGCTCGGTGGCCTGCTGCCACACGCCGTTGTGCGCGCTCAGGAGCGCCCAGGCCGGTACCTGGTCCGCGCTCGCCCACCCCCGCGGGTTCAGCGGTTCCAGCGGCACGAACCCCGCGCGCCAGGCGCGGTCGTCGGCCGACCCCTGCCAGCGCGCCGTCACCTCCCGGGCCCGGGTCTCGAACTCGCCGGGTGAGACGCGACGGGACCAGCCGCAGGAGGACAGCAGCAGGAGCGCCAGGGACAGGCACGCGATCGTCCTACGCACGAGACATCCTCCGCCGCCGGCTCCACCTGTCGGGCGATCACGGTAGCCGTTCGCGTGCCGACAAACCGGGCGTATCGCCAAACTGACCCGCGTGGCGCGGTCCGGATCAGGGGATCAGGACGATCTTGCCCCGGGTGTGACGGCGTTCCAGCTCGCGGTAGGCGTCGCGGACGCGGGCCAGCGGGTAGGTGGCGGCGATCGGGAGCTCGAGGCGGCCGGTGCCGAGCAGCTCAGCCAGGGCGGCGAGCACCTCGGCGGTGGACGCGGTGCTCCCGCCCACGGCGTGCACGCCGTGCTTCTCCGCCGCCGGGAAGTCCGCGATCGTGTTGACCCGGCCGGGCGGCACCCCGAGTTCGAGGGCGAGGTCGACGTAGCCGTTGCCGAAGGTGTCGAGGAAGGCGTCCACGTGGCCGTGCGCGGCGCGGACGGCGGCGGCCAGGTCGGGCCGCCGGTAGTCGACGGGGACGATGCCGTGCTCGTCCAGCCAGGCGTGGTGGGGCTCGCTCGCCAGGCCGATGACCCGGGCGCCGCGCAGGCGGGCGAGCTGCGAGGTCAGGATGCCGACGCCACCGGCGGCCGCCGAGACGACGACCACGTCGCCCTCGTGCACGTCGACCGCGCCGACCGAGGCCCAGGCCGTGGTCCCGGCGACCTTCAGCGCGCCGGCCTCCGGCCAGCCGACGCCCGCCGGCTTGCGTACGAGGTGGTCCTGCTCGGCCACGACGTAGTCGGCGTGGCTGGCCCGGTCGTCGGTGAAGCCGAGCACCTCGTCGCCCACCGCGAAACCGTGCGCGCGCTCGCCGAGCGCGCGGACCGTGCCGGCCAGGTCGCTGCCCTGCCCGGACGGGAAGGTGGCCGGCCAGATGTGGTCCAGCCGGCCCGAGCGGATGGCCGCCTCGCCGGGGTTGACGCCGGCCGCGCGCACCGCGACGAGCACCTGGTCCGGCCCCGGAACGGGCTCGTCGACCTCGACCACCTCGAGGACGTCGATGTCGCCGTAGTGCCGGAACTGCACCGCGCGTGCCCGGCTCCGCGTCTGCCGCATCTCACCACTCCTTGTACGGGCCGTGTCGCCCTTACCCCCGATCCGGGACGGCACACGCAGGTGTCCGCCCCACGGGGCAAACCAGGACGCTGGCCGCCTGCCTCTGGCCCCGGCGAGCTGGATCAGCGGTGACGGCTCGTACGCCACCGTGTCCCACTGCGGGGGACCGACGGCGGTGACCGTCGTGCTGCACGCCGCCCTCGGCGAGGCCCGGGGGGCGCTGTCCCTCATGGACGACGCGGGGTGCGGCGGGTCGTGCCGGAAGGATCACGAGCTGATCGTCCTCACCTTGTGACGTCAGGGGGTCGCGGTGGCCGTCGGTGTCGGGGTGTCCGAGACCGACGTCGACGGGCCGGGCGACTCCCCCGGCCCGTCCTGCGGGATCGTGGTGATCGAGCCCGACGGCTGCGGGCAGTCGCGCCGGGCCGCCGCGTTGCCGCGGCGCCGCCCGGCCGGGCTCGCGCACTGGCCCGGATCGTCCCCGTCCTGGTCGCCGGGGCCGCTGGTGTGCGGGAGCGGGGGCGGGAACGTGCTCCGGCGGCCGGGCTCGGGGGTGAGGACGGCGACCGGGCCCTTGGTACGGGTCTGGGTGACGAACACCGTGGGCGTGCCCGGCGGCGGGGCCGTCGTCGCCGGGCGGACGGTCGGCAGGCCCCTGACCGTCGTGGCCGTGGGCCGGACCGTGGAGTCCGCGGTGCCGTGGGGCTGCACGGTCGGCAGGGGGCCGGGCAGCAGCGAGCCGCCCCCGATGCTCAGCCCGTCGCCGCCCGAGGCCGCGATGACCGTGATCGCCGCGATCGTGACCGTGGCCAGGGCCGCGAAGCTGGCGTGCGAGAGCTGTGCCCCCGACTTCGCCCGGCTCCTGCGCCGGGTCGCCCCGGAACGCTCCATCTCGGGGTCGGGAGCCGGCGCCAGGCGGACCAGCCCGCCCCCCGGCGGGTACGGCACGGGCGTCCAGATCTCTCCCAGCACGCTCGCCACCGCCTGGCGCAGATCCCACGGATCCCCCACGCCCCCGGCGGCCAGCAGCGCCCGCAGCAGATCGGCGGCCCCCGGCCGGTCGCCCGGTTCCTTGGCCAGCGCGGCCTCGACGGCGGGCCTGAGCATGGCCGGCACACCCTCGACGCGCGGCGGCTCGAACAGGATGCGCCGGGTCAGCACGTCGGCCTCCCCGCCACCGAACGGGTGATGCCCGGTCGCGGCGAAGGCCACCAGGCACCCCCAGGCGAAGACGTCGGAGGCGGGCAGCGCCGGGCCGCCCGTCAGCCGCTCCGGCGCCACCCAGCCCGGGCTGCCCATGACCTGCCCGGCCTGCGTGTGCGCGGACAGCGTGTCCACGTCGCGGGCGATGCCGAAGTCGATGACGCGTGGCCCCCGGGTGGACAGCAGCACGTTGCCCGGCTTGAGGTCCCGGTGCACGAGTCCGGCCTCGTGCACCGCCACCAGCGCCGCCGCGACGCCGAGCGCCACCCCATAGGCGAGGTCGGGCGTGAGCGGTCCCCTGGCCAGGACGACCTGGGAGAGAGCGGGGCCGGGGATGTACTCGGTGACCAGGTACGGGCGGTCCCGGTCGGTGCCGTCCTCCACGACCGCCGCCGTACAGAAAGGCACCAATCTTCGCGAGAAAGCCACTTCCTCGGCGAAACGCGCCCGCAACGTGGCATCGTTGAGATGCACCGCATGCGGCGTCTTGAGCGCCACCAGGCCACCCTGAGGGTGTTCGGCCAGATACACCACTCCCATCCCGCCCGTTCCGAGGCGGCCGAGGAGCAGGTATCGCCCGATGATGACCGGGTCCCCCACCGTAAGCGGTCGCACGCCAGGAGGCATGTCGCTTGCACCACGCGCCATCCGGGTTCGCCTCTCCTGATCAGTGTCATGGCAAAGCACACTGTGGCGGCATCCGGCGGGGCTTTCCGCATGTCTTACATAAGGGGTATTGGAGGTAAGGCTGTCGTTCCTCCCAAGTAAGTAAATGGTGTGACTTGGCGGTCTGAAGTGGACTTTTGCGCCTGGGGTGCCGGGCGGGGAATGATCGTCGTCACCGTCCCCGCGGCCGCTCGATTGCCGAGCCGCGCGCCGGATCGGGCGTGCCCGTACGCGCCCCCAGCCGCCCTGCCCGAGGCTCGGCAGGCGGTCGCGCTCCGTGAGCCGCGGACGATCGGACGCTCAGGAGGCGATCGCGGCCTGCTCCTCGGCCTCGACCTGGCGGTTCCAGTCGCGCTTGACCGCCCGCCACGTCTCGTCGTCCACACCGATCCGCCAATATCCGGAAATGGACAGCTGGTCCATCCCGACCCCCCGCTCGACGCGCAGGTGGCGGCGGAGCTCCTTCACGAACCCGGCCTCCCCGTGCACGAACGCGTGCACGTCGCCTTCCGGGAACTCCAGCGCCCGCACCGCCGCCACGAGCCTCTCGCCCACGGGCCGGTCGCCCCGGTAGATCCACCTGATCCGCGCGTCGGCGGCCGTTTCGAGCTTCTGCTCGTCCTCCGGCGCGTCCACCTCGACGAACACGTGCGCCCGCACCCCGTCCGGCAGCGCCTCCAGCGAGGCGGCGATGGCCGGCAGCGCGCTCTCGTCGCCCACCAGGAGGTGCCAGCCGGCCTCGGGGTCGGGTGCGTAGCCCCCTCCGGGGCCCAGCATCAGCAGCTCGTCGCCCGGCTCGGCGCGCTCGGCCCAGGGGCCGGCCAGTCCCTCGTCGCCGTGGACCACGAAGTCGAGGGTCAGCTCGCGGGAGTCGGGGTCCCAGGCGCGGACGGTGTAGGTGCGCAGGCGCGGCCACAACTCGCGCGGCATGGTCTCGCGACAGGTCTTCACGCTGAACGGCTCGGGGTATTCGACGCCCTCGTACGGGAAGACCAGCTTCACGTAGTGGTCGGTGAGCCCCGTGCAGGCGAAGTCCGCGAGGCCGTCACCGCCGACCACGACACGCACCATGTGACGCGAGATGCGTTCGGTCCGCTGGACGACCCCCCGGTGGTGATCCGCGCGCTGCTCAGCCATCGGACTAGCCCCCTGATGCAAGTTAGGTATACCTAACCTTACACTGTTCTTACCGCTGACCGGATGTTAATTATCCCAAACAGGACAGGTAAAAATTCATGCCGCCGTCGCGTCCCCCATCGACGCGGGCCTTTCGCTCACCGCCTTCACGAACTGCGCCATGTGCCGGAACGCCAGCCGCGCCTCGGGCACGACGTCCGCCAGGATCGGGAAGACGTGCGGCATCCGGGACCATTCCTCGTACCGGACCGGCACCCCGGCCAGCCGCGCCCGCTCGGCCACCCGGCGGCCCTCGTCCCTCAGCACCTCGGTCGAGCCCGTCACGATCATGAGCGGGGGCAGCCCCGTGAAGTCCCCGTGCACCGGCGAGACCAGCGGGTCCCACGGGTCCAGGCCGGAGGTCCAGCGGCGCGCCAGCCAGCGCACCCGGCCGGCCGGCAGCATGGGGTCCTGCCAGCGGTTCGCCCGGCGCGGGATGTCCGTCAGGTCGGCCCACGGGGAAAGGCAGATCGCCGCGGCGGGCAGCGGCCGTCCCGCGTCGCGCAGCGCCAGCAGGGTCGCCAGCGTCAGATGGCCGCCGGCGGAGTCCCCCGCCAGCACGATGTCCTCGGGCGCGTACCCGCGCCGCAGCAGGCAGTCGTACGCGTCCATCGCGTCGGCCAGCGAGTCGGCCAGCTTGTGCACCGGCCCCTGGCGGTAGTCCAGCGCCAGCACCGGCCGCCTGGCCACCACGGACAAGCGCCACGTGATGGACCGGTGCGTACGCGGGGAGCACGAGAAGTAGCCGCCGCCGTGGAAATAGAGCACCACCTTGCGCTCGTCGAGCCCCTGGCCGCCGCGCACCCACTCGCCACCGCACGAGGAGAAGGCCGCCGGGACGATCGCGACGTGCGCGGGATGGGGCACCCGGACCAGCCGCGCGAGATCGCCGAGGTGGGCGGCGCCGACCAGGGCGAGCGGATGTCGCAGCAGGAGAATGGAAGCCGGCTTCACGATCCCGCGCATGAGACCGGTGAGAGCGCGAGCCTGCCAGCTCAAGGGGTACTCGGGGATCACATCCCTGTCGATTCGCATCTTCGACCCTCCGAAGATTGTTCTTCCCCGCTCAACATCGTCCTACCGGCCAGTAAGTAACTCATCTCTTACACGGATATTTCGGCACCATGACACCGGGGCCCCAATGGCCGGGCCCGCGCGCCGTTTATCGCGTTGCGGACCGCTGACCCCGCAACGGATAATTCCGTGTTTCCCAACGGCAGACCCGTGCGCGGGTCCAGGCACGGTCCGTCACCGTGCCATCACCCCCCGGAGGTGCAAAACCATACCGCTCTATGCCCGGCTCGTCCGGTACGGATTCCGCAAGCACGCCACCTACGTCTGGGCGGCGCTGGCCGGCGCGTTCACCAACAGCGTGTTCGGCATCCTGCGCGCCTACATCCTCATCGCGCTGTGGCAGGCCCGCCCCGGGCTGGCCGGCTACGACATGACCGACGCCGTCACCTTCTGTTTCATCACGCAGGCGTTCATCGGGCCGATGCAGCTCTTCGGCGGCGGCCTGAGCATCCCCGAGCGCATCCGCAGCGGCGACATCGCGCTCGACCTGGTCCGCCCCGCGTCGCTGCAGCTCTGGACGCTGGCCGAGGACGTGGGCCGGGCCGCCTACCTGTTCGTGGTCCGCGGCGCCCCGCCCATGCTGGTCGGCGCCGTCATGTTCGGCATCCTCCTCCCCACCGACCCGGGCCGGTGGCTGGCGTTCCTGACCGGCTTCGCGATCGCCGTCGTCGTCAGCTTCGGCTGGCGCTACCTGACCGCGCTGTCGGTCTGCTGGCTGCTCGACGACCGCGGCGTCGCGATCTTGTCGATGGTCCTGATGACCTTCTTCAGCGGGATGATGCTGCCGCTGCACATCTTCCCCGGCTGGTTCGGCGAGCTGGCCAGGGCCCTCCCCTGGGCGGCCATGGTCCAGGTGCCCACCGACCTCTACCTCGGCAAGGCCCCGGTGCTGGAGTCGCTGGCCTTCCAGGCGTTCTGGGCCGTGGTGCTGCTCGGCCTCGGCGCGCTCGGCACCAGGGCGATCCGCCACAAGGTGGTGATCCAGGGTGGTTAGGACGTACTTCCTGCTGCTGTGGACCTGGACCCGCGCCGCGGCCGCGTACCCCGCCTCGTTCGTGCTGATGACCGTGCTCGGCTTCGTCACCGCCGCGCTCGACGTCGCGGTGATCCTGGTCATCTTCGCCAACACCACCGCCCTCGCCGGGTTCTCCCGCGAGGAGGTGCTGCTGCTGTACGGCGCCGCCGGCCTGTCCTTCACCGTCTGCGACACCTTCGTCAGCAACCTCGACCGCATCAGCCAGCACATCAAGGCCGGGACCCTCGACACCGTCCTGATCCGGCCCGTCAGCGCGTGGATCCAGCTGGCCGCCGACCGGTTCAACGCCACCCGGATCGGGCGCATCCTGCAGGCCGCGCTCGTGCTCGGCTACGCGATCTCCGCGCTCGGGATCGACTGGCGGCGCGCCTGGATGATCCCCGTCATGGTCCTCACCGGGATCGTCATCTTCTCCGCGCTGTGGACGATGGCCGGGGCGGTGCAGTTCCTGCTGACCGACGCGCCCGAGGTGGTCAGCGCCTTCACCTACGGCAGCCACCAGCTCAACCAGTATCCCCTCAGCATCTACGCCCGCGACCTGGTCAGGGGCGTGACGTACGTGCTGCCGCTGGCCTACGTCAACTGGCAGCCGGGCCTGTACGTCCTGGGCCGGGACGACCCCTTCGGCACGCCCGAGTTCATGCGGTTCCTCGGACCGGCCGCCGCGCTGGTCCTCGCCCTGCTGGCCGCGCTGGCCTGGCGGCAGGGCATCCGGCACTACCGATCCACGGGGAGTTGACCATGATCGAACTTGACCGGGCCGGACGCTCGTTCAAGGTGAAGAGAAACGTCGTCCACGCCGTACGCGACCTGTCGTTCACCGTCTCCGCCGGCGAGTTCGTCGGCTACCTCGGGCCCAACGGGGCCGGCAAGTCCACCACGATCAAGATGTTGTGCGGCATCCTGACCCCCACCGCCGGGAAGGTCCGGGTGGCCGGGCTGGACCCGTCGCGCCGGCGCACCACGCTGGCGCGGCACATCGGGGTGGTGTTCGGTCAGCGCACGACGCTGTGGTGGGACCTGCCGCTCGTCGACAGCTTCGAGCTGATCCGGCACCTCTACAAGGTGGATCGCGCCACCTTCAGGTCCCGGCTCGACGAGCTGACCGGGACGCTCGACCTGGCCGGGTTCCTGCGCACGCCGGTGCGCCAGCTCAGCCTCGGGCAGCGCATGCGGGGCGACCTGGCCGCCGCGCTGCTGCACGCGCCCGACGTGCTGGTGCTCGACGAGCCGACGATCGGGCTCGACGTGGTCAGCAAGGCCAGCATCCGGGACTTCCTGCGGCGGGTGAACGCCGAGCGCGGCACCACCGTCCTGCTGACCACGCACGACCTCGGCGACATCGAACGGCTGTGCCGCCGGGTCATGCTGATCGACCACGGGCACCTGGCGTTCGACGGCACCCTCGACGACCTGATGGCCACGGCCCCCGACCAGTCCTCGATCGAGGACGTGGTGACCCGCCTCTACACCGGCAGCGCCACCACGTAGCCACGCCCGCGCCCCACGTGAGTGTCAGTAGTAGCTGCCCTCCGGCGTGGTCTCGTAGTCCTCGTCAAGTTCGTCGCGCTGGCGGGACCAGCGCGACGGCATCAGCACGGGAATGAACAGGACCACGCCGAGCAGGGCGAACATGCCCGTGGTGAGCATGGTCCTGTCGCCGAATCCGGCGTCTCTGATGATCTGGTTGACCGACGGCTCCGTCGGTATGAGGGAAAGCGCCCGGTTCATGTCGAGCGCGTACACGACTGTCCACGCCAGCAACACCATGGACGGCACGAACGTCGCCAGCGGCGAGATCCGGCCGGCCGTAACGAGCCCGACAACCAGTCCGACGGCGGCCATCGCGCCGAGCGCGATCCACATCTTCTGACTGTCCGGCGGATTCGCGGCCGCATTGCCGACTGCCTGTTGTACGGCCCAACCGCCGCCTCCGAGCACGGCCACCGTCACCACAAGCCCGATGAGCAAACCACCTAAGTGCCGCAACGTTCTCACCTCTATGTCAACGCGGTCGGCACGACCCTAGCGACAAAAGCCATTTTCGGACCAGGCATTGCCCAGCTTGGAACTCGAGGTCTCAAGACTCCCTGCCCCGTGAGAGCATGGGGCACACCCATGCGCGCGCATCTCCCCTTCCGCCTCGCGCGGACGGCCGCCTTCGCCGCCGTCTGCGTGACGCTCGCCGCGCTCGCCCACGTTCTCGGCGGCGGCTCGGCGCCCGAGCCGGGGGTCGCCGCCCTCGGGCTCGCGGGCGTGGCCGCGCTGGGGCTGGCGTTCTGCGGCAGGGAGCGCTCGGCGGGCACCATCAACCTGGTGCTGGTCGGGGCGCAGCTCGGGCTGCACGAGCTGTTCGCGGGCGACGGCGCCGCCTACGTCTCGGTGCACGGGCACGCCCAGGGCGGCCTGGCGGTCAACGCCGGCATGCTGCTCACGCACCTGACGGCCACGGTGATCACCGGTCTGTGGCTGTCGCGTGGCGAGGCCGCGCTCTGGTCGCTGCTGCGCCGCCTCGGCCGCCGTCTCGTCCTCCTCGCACCGGCCGCCGCGCCCGTGCTGTGGTTCCGCACCCCGATCGTCCACACGAGGGTCGTCCCGCTCCAGCCGGGTTTCCGGCACAGCGTGGCCAGGCGTGGTCCTCCACTTCCCGCCTGACCGTCTGACACCCCTTCTTCATCCCCCCGATTCACCAAGTGGAGCTCTCGCATGTCCTTCGTACGC